>NZ_JBFAMM010000017.1:0-166833 GCF_040656535.1 Streptomyces sp. NPDC049887
AGCCGCAGGGGGTAGACGCTCTCGCGATCGACCACTCCCCGGAGGGCGATGACCAGCGTGCGGTCGATGGTCCGGCAGTAGGAGATGGCCGGTGGCGGCCGGGGTGCTCGCCGTCCGCCCCACGCCCCGGACGGCCGTCGCATGGCTCCCGCCGGACGAGCTGTGGCCCCCGATCCAGCACATCCGCCGTGAGCACGACCGGCAGATCCTGCGCTGGCCACCGCACGTCAACCTGCTCTTCGGCTTCGTCCCGGAGTGCGACTTCGAGCGGGCGGCGCCGCTGCTGTCCGCCGCGGCCTCCGATACCCCCCCTTTCACGGCGCGACTCGGAGGGGTGCGCAGCTTCCGGCACCGGGAGGACTCCACCGTCTGGCTCGACCCGGCGGCGGACGGAGCGAAGCCGTGGGACCGGCTGCACGGGGCGCTCGCCGAGCGCTTCCCCCGCTGCACGGGCCGCACCGACGGCTTCACCCCGCACCTCTCGCTCGGTCGGACCCGCCACGCGCACGAACTCGCGGCCCACTGCGAGGCCCTGCTCGGCAGCGTGACGGCGCGCGTGGGCGACATCGTCCTGCTGTCGCGGCGCGGTGACGAGCCCATGCGGGTGCGGGCGAGGGTGGGCCTCGGCACCGGCGAGGTGCACTGGGAACCCGAGGAGAGCGACGCGGCCGCGCCGGCCGTGGAGGATTCGGACCGCGCGGAGCACGCCCGGCGCACCACTCGGCGCATCGCCGAGGCGCTGGCCGACGGCGTCGTGCACCTCGCCGGCTCGCGGCGCATGGGCTGTGCGCTGCCCGGCGCGGACCTCGACCTGGTGGCCGCGCTGCCGGGCACGACCGGGCCGGGAGAGGTGCGGGCCCGGCTCGCCGCGGCCCTGCCGGAGGCGGAGGACGTGCGGGAAGTGGTGGGGGCGCGGGTACCGGGCCTGCGGCTGCGGGTCGGCGGGCTGGCCGTCGATCTCGTCCTGGTGTCCACCGGACCGATGGACCCGGACGAGGCCGTCGCCCGCCGGACCGAGCTGGGCGATGCCGCGGCCGTCGCGCTCAGCGCCGTCAGCGACGCCGATGCCGTACTGGAGCTGGCGGGAGCGCGTCGGGAGGCGTTCGTGCGGCTGGCCCTGGAGGTCAAGGCGTGGGCGAGGGCACGCGGACTGGACTCGGCCCCGTTCGGCGGGCTGCCCGGGCTGGCGTGGGCGCTGCTGTCCGCCCGTACGGTGCGCGAGGCCGGGGAGCTTCCCCCCACCGGGCTGCTGGGGCGGTTCTTCGCGACCTGGGCGGTGGCCGACTGGAGCGAACCCGCGGTGCTCACCCCGACGGCGCCGGTCCGCTCCTGCACCGCGCAGATCGGCCCCGGCTTCCGAGAGCTGCTGGCCCAGGAGCTGTACCGCGCCTGGGAAGTCGTGGACGCGGCCGTTCCCGATGCGACCGCCCCGGCCGGCCGAATGTCCGCGGTTCTCCCCCGGCCCGAGTTGCGGGCACCACCTCCCCTGCACCGGAGGCACGCCGCCTGGGCCGTACTGACCGTGCCCAGGGGCCCGGACGAGGGCAGGGTCCGGGGCCGGATGCGCGCGCTGATCACGGCGCTGGAGGAAGCGGGTGCGGCGGACGTCCACGCCTGGCCCCACCCGTTCGCCTCCGGCCCCGCCGAGCTCCGTTACGCGATCGGGCTCGGCGCCACTCCCCCGGACCGCGCCGGTCTGGCGAGAATCTCCGAGCGCTGGCTGCGCGGGCTGTCCGGCACCTCCCTGAGCTGGGCCGACTGCGGCGACGTGCCGACCCTCCGGGCCCTGCCCACCCCTGCGGACGGGGTGTGACCCGCGCCGGACCCGGCTTCCGTCCGCTCACCCCGGGGACCGGCGCGTCACGCGGTGATCCACGAGCGGCAGCACCCAGGCCCTCCCCCCGAAGGCGTGGCCGTGCCGGACCGGGCCCGTCGCCCGGCCAAACCGGGGCCGAGGCGGCGCGCCGGGACACGCCAAGAGGCCCCGCACCTCACGGTGCGGGGCCTCTCGCTTGCAGCTCGCTGCGGAGCTACCAGGTCAGACCGTCGAGGAACTTACTTGACGATCTTGGTGACCTGGCCGGCGCCGACGGTCCGGCCACCCTCACGGATGGCGAACTTCAGGCCCTCCTCCATGGCGACCGGCTGGATCAGCTGGACGGACATGGTGGTGTTGTCGCCCGGCATGACCATCTCGGTGCCCTCGGGGAGGGTCACGACGCCGGTCACGTCCGTGGTACGGAAGTAGAACTGCGGGCGGTAGTTGTTGAAGAACGGGGTGTGACGACCACCCTCGTCCTTCGACAGGATGTAGGCCTGGGCCTCGAACTCGGTGTGCGGGGTGACCGAGCCCGGCTTGATGATGACCTGGCCGCGCTCGACGTCCTCGCGCTTGATGCCGCGGAGGAGCAGACCGACGTTCTCACCGGCCTGGCCCTCGTCGAGCAGCTTGCGGAACATCTCGATGCCGGTGACCGTGGTGGTGGTCTTCTCCTGCTTGATGCCCACGATGTCGACGGTCTCGTTGACCTTGAGGACACCACGCTCGATACGACCGGTGACGACGGTGCCACGACCGGTGATCGTGAAGACGTCCTCGATCGGCATCAGGAACGGCTTGTCGACGTCACGCTCGGGCTGCGGGATCGCCTCGTCGACGGCGGCCATCAGGTTCAGGACCGACTGGCCCCACTCCTTGTCGCCCTCGAGAGCCTTGAGCGCCGAGACCTTGACGACCGGAACGTCGTCGCCCGGGAACTCGTACTCGGAGAGGAGCTCACGCACCTCGAGCTCGACGAGCTCCAGGATCTCCTCGTCGTCCACCATGTCGGCCTTGTTCAGGGCGACGACGATGTACGGAACGCCGACCTGGCGGGCCAGGAGCACGTGCTCCTTGGTCTGCGGCATCGGGCCGTCGGTGGCGGCGACCACGAGGATGGCGCCGTCCATCTGGGCGGCACCGGTGATCATGTTCTTGATGTAGTCCGCGTGACCGGGGCAGTCGACGTGGGCGTAGTGACGCGACTCGGTCTGGTACTCGACGTGCGCGATGGAGATGGTGATACCGCGCTGGCGCTCCTCAGGAGCCTTGTCGATCTGGTCGAACGCCGAGGCCTCGTTCAGGTCCGGGAACGCGTCGTGCAGCACCTTGGTAATGGCGGCCGTGAGGGTCGTCTTACCGTGGTCGATGTGACCGATGGTGCCGATGTTGACGTGCGGCTTAGTCCGCTCGAACTTCGCCTTCGCCACTGGGGTCCTCCTGTGGAGTGGTTCTGTACGCCTTACTCATCGGCGCCAGGGTGATCTTTGCTGGTGGTGCCGACCGCCGGGACGAGCCTCACGGGTTCGCGGGGAGCGCCCCGACGGTTCGGCGTCAAGCCTAAAGCGTGTACTCGGGTGAGTTACTCGCCCTTGGCCTTCGCGATGATCTCCTCGGCGACGTTCCGCGGAACCTCGGCGTAGGAGTCGAACTGCATCGAGTAGCTTGCGCGACCCGAGGTCTTGCTGCGGAGGTCGCCGACGTAGCCGAACATCTCCGACAGCGGCACCAGGCCCTTGACGACGCGGGCACCGGCACGCTCCTCCATGGCCTGGATCTGGCCACGGCGGGAGTTGATGTCACCGATGACATCGCCCATGTAGTCCTCGGGCGTGGTGACCTCAACGGCCATCATCGGCTCGAGGAGAACCGGGGACGCCTTGCGCGCGGCCTCCTTGAAGGCCTGCGAACCGGCGATCTTGAACGCGAGCTCGGAGGAGTCGACCTCGTGGTAGGCACCGTCGAGAAGCGTGACGCGGACGCCCGTCATCTCGTAGCCGGCGAGGATGCCGAACGACATCGCCTCCTGGCAGCCGGCGTCCACGGAAGGGATGTACTCCTTCGGGATACGGCCACCGGTGACCTTGTTCACGAACTCGTAAGCGGCGTCGCCGCCCTCGATCGGCTCGACCGCGATCTGCACCTTGGCGAACTGACCGGTACCACCGGTCTGCTTCTTGTGGGTGTAGTCCACGCGGTCCACCGACTTGCGGATGGTCTCGCGGTACGCGACCTGCGGCTTGCCGACGTTGGCCTCGACCTTGAACTCGCGCTTCATCCGGTCGACGAGCACCTCGAGGTGAAGCTCGCCCATACCGCCGATGACGGTCTGGCCGGTCTCCTCGTTGGTGTGCACCTGGAAGGAGGGGTCCTCCTCCGCGAGACGCTGGATGGCGACACCCAGCTTCTCCTGGTCGCCCTTGGACTTGGGCTCGATCGCGACCTCGATGACCGGCGCCGGGAAGTCCATGGACTCCAGGATGACCGGGTTCTTCTCGTCCGCGAGCGTCTCACCGGTGGTGGTCTGCTTCAGGCCCATGACGGCGACGATGTCACCGGCGCCCACCGAGTCGATCTCCTCACGCTTGTTGGCGTGCATGCGGTAGATCTTGCCGATGCGCTCCTTCTTGCCCTTGACGGAGTTCAGCACGGCGGTGCCGGACTCCAGGCGGCCCGAGTAGACCCGGACGAAGGTGAGCTTGCCCAGGTGCGGGTCGCTCATGATCTTGAAGGCCAGAGCGGCCAGCGGCTCGGTGTCGGCCGGCTTGCGGCGCACGACCTGCTCGGCGTCCTTGACGTCGTGACCCTCGATGGCCTCGACGTCGAGCGGCGACGGCAGGTAGCGGACGACCGCGTCGAGCAGGGGCTGCACGCCCTTGTTCTTGAACGCGGTGCCACAGAACACCGGGGTGACCGTGGTGCCCTTGCCCTTGCCGGAGGCGATGGTGATACGACGGATCGCGGCGTACAGCTGCTCCTCGGAGGGCTCCTGGCCCTCGAGGTACAGCTCCATGATCTCCTCGTCGTTCTCGGCCACGGCCTCGAGCAGCTTGCCGCGGTACTCCTCGGCAGCCTCGGTGTGGGTGTCCGGGATGTCGACGACGTCGTACATCTCGCCCTTGGCGGCCTCGGCGGACCAGACCAGGGCCTTCATGCGGACCAGGTCGATGACGCCCTTGAAGTCGGCCTCGGCGCCGATCGGGAGCTGCATGACGATCGGCTGAGCGCCCAGGCGGTCGCTGATCATGTCGACACAGCGGTGGAACTCGGCACCGGTGCGGTCGAGCTTGTTCACGAAGCAGATGCGCGGCACGCCGTAGCGGTCGGCCTGACGCCACACGGTCTCGGACTGCGGCTCGACGCCGGCGACGCCGTCGAACACCGTCACGGCACCGTCGAGCACACGCAGGGAGCGCTCCACCTCGACGGTGAAGTCGACGTGACCCGGGGTGTCGATGATGTTGATGGTGTGGTCGACGTCCTCGAGCGGCCAGTGACAGGTCGTCGCGGCGGACGTGATGGTGATGCCGCGCTCCTGCTCCTGCTCCATCCAGTCCATCGTGGCGGCGCCGTCGTGGACCTCACCGATCTTGTACGAAACACCGGTGTAGAACAGGATGCGCTCGGTGGTGGTCGTCTTGCCCGCGTCGATGTGGGCCATGATCCCGATGTTGCGGACCTTGGCCAGGTCAAGCGAAGTGGTAGCCATAAGGCTTTCGTCTTCTCTCGGTTCTCGATGGGGTTGCGACTACCAGCGGTAGTGCGCGAAGGCCTTGTTGGACTCGGCCATCTTGTGCGTGTCCTCGCGCTTCTTGACCGAAGCGCCGAGGCCGTTCGAGGCGTCGAGCAGTTCGTTCATGAGGCGCTCGGTCATGGTCTTCTCGCGGCGGGCGCGCGAGTAGCCCACGAGCCAGCGCAGGGCCAGCGTGGACGCGCGGCCGGGCTTGACCTCGACCGGGACCTGGTAGGTGGCGCCACCGACACGGCGGGACTTGACCTCGAGCGCCGGCTTGACGTTCTCGAGGGCGCGCTTCAGCGTGATGACCGGGTCGTTGCCGGTCTTCTCACGGAGGCCTTCCATGGCGCCGTAGACGATGCGCTCGGCGGTGGAGCGCTTGCCGTTCAGCAGGATCTTGTTGATCAGCGAGGTCACCAGAGGAGAACCGTAAACCGGGTCGATGATGACCGGGCGCTTCGGGGCGGGGCCCTTACGAGGCATTCTTACTTCTCCTTCTTGGCGCCGTAGCGGCTGCGGGCCTGCTTGCGGTTCTTGACACCCTGGGTGTCGAGGGAACCGCGGATGATCTTGTAGCGAACACCCGGCAGGTCCTTCACACGGCCACCGCGCACGAGCACGATGGAGTGCTCCTGCAGGTTGTGTCCCTCACCCGGAATGTAGGCCGTGACCTCGATGCCCGAGGTCAGACGCACACGCGCGACCTTACGGAGGGCCGAGTTCGGCTTCTTCGGGGTGGTCGTGAACACACGCGTGCAGACGCCGCGACGCTGAGGGGAACCCTCGAGTGCGGGCGTCTTGTTCTTCTCGACCTTGTCCTGCCGGCCCTTCCGGACCAGCTGCTGGATCGTAGGCACTACTTCTCCGGTTTCTGTGTGCCGTTAGTAAAGCTAACCTGGAACGTCGCCGACCCACGCGGTCGGGTGTGTCGAATACCGCGGACCCCCGCCGAAGGCGGAAAAGGCGCAGATTACGGTGGCCGATGCAGGCTCCCCGCACGGTTGTAGGCACGCACGAAGGCCAGGGCACACCCCAGGCACAAGGTCTGAGCGTACCTACCGCACCGAGTTCGGTCAAAACAAATGCAACGGGGAGCGACACGCCGGAACGGCCGCCGACGGGGTCCGATACCGCGGCCCCCCCCTCAGGCGGTGCGTCGACCGGTGCGTGGCGGCTCAGGCGGTGCGTCGGCCGGTGCGTGGCGGCCCGGGAACGGGGCGACACTGCCCAGGTGTGCGCACGCGGAGCACGCCGGCGCGACCGCCGCCTCGCCGGTGCCGCCCGGCTCCGCCCCGCCCCGTTGAGCCGGGCTCGGTTCGACGGGCCGGGCTACTCGTCCGAGAAGATCGCGTCGGCGGAAGGAGCGGTGACGGCTCGCCGGAGCCAGTGGCGCAGGGTCTCGGGATCGCCGCAGCCGGTGACGCGCTCACGAACCGTCTCGGTCACGGCGATACCGCGCTCCGCCAGGACGTCCAGGACGTCCTCGGCCGCGCGTCGCGCCTCACCCTCGGCACGGCCCTCGGCACGGCCCTCGTCGCGGAGTTCCTCGGAGAGGGGCGACTTGTAGAAAGAGAGGTCCACGGCCACCAGTTTCCTCCATGTCTCTGCGGCCGGGTAAGTGCCCAGGCCCTGTGCGATGAGTTCGACGATCGGGTTGGCGAGGGCTGCGGGCGTGTCCCGCAGCACATTGGTCATTGCCTTGAGTATGGCCCCGATGTCCGGATTCGCAGCCTGGGTGATCGCGGACAGTGTGGCGAGCGCGAGATCCTTGCGCACTTCGGCGGGGTCGGTGAGCACTGGCATGTTGTGCGGCCCCGCGACGAGCGGCTGCAGCGTGAGCAGCGGCCACTGGGGAGGGCCGAAGCGGACCGGCCGAGCCGCCCATTCGGCGGTCGCGCGATCCTGGCAGACGACCAGCAGCATCGGCTGCAGCCGGTACTTCGCGAGCAGGTACGAGGCGTAGTAGGCCCAGCTCGCGGGCTTGTCCGGGTCCTTTCTGCCCTGGGCCTCGACGGCGAGGAGGAACGGCTCGTCCCCTTCCGTCTCCAGCCTCAGCAGGGTGTCGACGCGTCGTTCGAGCGGGCGGGTCTCGGTGAGGTCGGTGGGCAGGACGGTGACCGAGGCGGGTGGGGCGAAGTCGACGCCGAGCACCTCGGACATCCCGGAGAAGAGGCCCGGGTGGTCCTGGAAGATGCGGTGCATCGCCTCGTGGGACGAGCTGACCATGAGAATTCCTGTGCAAGGAGCGGGCATACGGGAAGGCGCCAGGCGCCATTGGTACATGCAGAGGGCAAGTGCCAACGCGATGAGCGTAGTTGCGCAAGGGAGCCTGGATCAGGGCCGGTTGGCGAGGTTCACCCCAAGAGGTGACCGTGTGTGGACTTCCTGAGGCGGTCGCCGGGCCGGCGACTCGGTCCCGTCCCACTCCCACTCCCACTGGAGCTTCCGGGCGGCGAATGCCCGGTGCGGCGGCGTCAGCCGGCCGGCTGCGCCCGGACCATCGACAGCCCGGGGCGAACCTCTGCGATGGCGCGGCGAAGCCGTCGTCCATGTGGAGCACGGTCAGGCGGTGGTGCTCGGCGGTGAGCGCGATCAGGATGTCGACGGGGCCCGCCATGATGCCCGATGCCCGCCAGGCCCCGCTGCACAGCGATGGCCATCGGCCAAGGGCCGTCGAGCGCGGGAAATCCAGCCGAAGGTCCGGCCGAACGGAGCGACCAACGGCTCGCAGTCGCCCTCGGCCCGCGATCACCGCGCCACAGCACGCCGAAGGGCGGCCACCCGGAGGGTGACCGCCCTTGGCGTCAGACGTACGCCTTACTGGTTGTACGGACCGTAGTCGTAGTCCTCCAGCGGAACGGCCTGGCCGGAGCCGGTGCCGAACGGCGAGTAGTCGATGTCGTCGTAGCCGACGGCCGAGTACATCGCGGCCTTGGCCTCCTCGGTCGGCTCGACCCGGATGTTGCGGTAGCGGGCGAGGCCCGTACCGGCCGGGATGAGCTTACCGATGATGACGTTCTCCTTGAGGCCGATCAGGGAGTCCGACTTGGCGTTGATCGCCGCGTCGGTCAGGACCCTGGTCGTCTCCTGGAAGGACGCCGCCGACAGCCACGACTCGGTCGCCAGCGAGGCCTTGGTGATACCCATCAGCTGCGGACGGCCGGAGGCCGGGTGGCCGCCTTCCTGGACCACACGACGGTTCTCGTGCTCGAACTTCGAGCGCTCGACCAGCTCGCCCGGCAGCAGCTCGGCGTCGCCGGACTCGATGATCGTCACACGGCGCAGCATCTGCCGGATGATGATCTCGATGTGCTTGTCGTGGATCGACACACCCTGCGAGTTGTAGACCTTCTGGACCTCGCCGACCAGGTGGACCTGGACGGCGCGCTGGCCGAGGATCCGCAGCACGTCGTGCGGGTTGGTGGCACCGAAGGTGAGCTTCTGGCCCACCTCGACGTGGTCGCCGTCCCGCACCAGGAGCTTGGCGCGCTTCGAGATCGGGTACGCCGCCTCGTCGCTGCCGTCGTCCGGAGTGATGACGATCTTCTTGGTCTTCTCGGTCTCCTCGACCCGGACGATGCCGGCGACCTCGGAGATCGGGGCGACACCCTTCGGGGTACGGGCCTCGAAGAGCTCGACGACACGCGGCAGACCCTGCGTGATGTCGTCACCGGCCACACCACCGGTGTGGAAGGTACGCATCGTCAGCTGGGTGCCGGGCTCACCGATCGACTGGGCGGCGATGATGCCGACCGCCTCACCGATGTCGACCAGCTTGCCGGTGGCGAGCGAACGGCCGTAGCAGTACGCGCACGTACCGACCGCGGACTCACAGGTCAGGACCGAGCGGGTCTTGACCTCCTCGACGCCCGCGCCCACGAGCGCGTCGATCAGCACGTCACCGAGGTCGACGTTGGCCGGCGCGATGACCTTGCCGTCCACGACGACGTCCTCGGCGAGCATCCGCGCGTACACCGACGTCTCGACGTCGTCCGCCTTGCGCAGGACGCCGTCGGCGCCCCGCTCGGCGATCCGCAGCTTCAGACCGCGGTCGGTGCCGCAGTCCTCCTCGCGGATGATGACGTCCTGCGAGACGTCGACCAGACGACGGGTCAGGTAACCCGAGTCGGCCGTACGCAGGGCGGTGTCGGCGAGACCCTTACGGGCACCGTGCGTGGAGATGAAGTACTCCAGCACGGAGAGACCCTCGCGGAAGGACGCCTTGATCGGACGCGGGATCGTCTCGTTCTTGGCGTTCGACACCAGACCACGCATACCCGCGATCTGACGCATCTGCATCATGTTTCCGCGAGCACCCGAGTTGACCATCATGAAGATGGGGTTGGTCTTCGGGAAGTTCTCGTTCATCGCCTCGGCGACCTCGTTGGTCGCCTTGGTCCAGATCGCGATGAGCTCCTGCGTGCGCTCGTCCTTGGTGATCAGACCGCGCTCGTACTGCTTCTGGACCTTCTCGTCCTGCGCCTCGTAGCCCGCGACGATCTCCTTCTTCGCCTCGGGAACGACGACGTCGGAGATGGCCACGGTGACACCGGAACGGGTCGCCCAGTAGAAGCCGGCCGCCTTCAGGTTGTCGAGCGTCGCCGCCACGATGACCTTCGGGTAGCGCTCGGCGAGGTCGTTGACGATCTCGGAGAGCTGCTTCTTGCCGACCGTGTAGTCCACGAACGGGTAGTCCTCGGGCAGCAGCTCGTTGAAGAGCGCGCGGCCCAGGGTGGTCGTCAGCCGGAAGCTGTCGCCCTGCTGCCAGGGACCGGAACCGACGCCGTCGTCCCCGTCCTCGTCCACCGGCGGGGTCCAGCCGCGCGGCGGGACGGTGCCGATGGGGAAGCGGATGTCGATCTTCGCCTGGAGCGAGAGCTCCCGAGCGTCGAACGCCATGATCGCCTCGGCGGTGGAGTTGAACGCGCGGCCCTCGCCGCGCACCTCGCGCTCCTGCTCGTCCGTGGTGAGGAAGAACAGGCCAAGCACCATGTCCTGGGTCGGCATGGTGACCGGACGGCCGTCGGCCGGCTTGAGGATGTTGTTCGAGGACAGCATCAGGATGCGGGCCTCGGCCTGCGCCTCTGCGGAGAGCGGCAGGTGCACGGCCATCTGGTCGCCGTCGAAGTCCGCGTTGAACGCGGTGCAGACGAGCGGGTGGATCTGGATGGCCTTGCCCTCGACCAGCTGCGGCTCGAAGGCCTGGATGCCGAGGCGGTGCAGCGTGGGCGCACGGTTCAGCAGCACCGGGTGCTCGGCGATGACCTCTTCGAGGACGTCGTACACGACGGTGCGGCCGCGCTCGACCATGCGCTTGGCCGACTTGATGTTCTGCGCGTGGTTCAGGTCGACCAGGCGCTTCATCACGAACGGCTTGAAGAGCTCCAGCGCCATGGCCTTGGGCAGGCCGCACTGGTGCAGCTTCAGCTGCGGGCCGACGACGATGACGGAACGCGCCGAGTAGTCGACTCGCTTGCCGAGCAGGTTCTGGCGGAACCGGCCCTGCTTGCCCTTCAGCATGTCGCTCAGGGACTTCAGCGGGCGGTTGCCCGGACCGGTGACCGGACGGCCGCGGCGGCCGTTGTCGAACAGCGCGTCGACGGCCTCCTGCAGCATCCGCTTCTCGTTGTTCACGATGATCTCGGGGGCACCGAGGTCGAGCAGACGCTTCAGTCGGTTGTTGCGGTTGATCACACGGCGGTACAGGTCGTTCAGGTCGGAGGTCGCGAAGCGGCCACCGTCCAGCTGCACCATCGGACGCAGGTCCGGCGGGATCACCGGCACGCAGTCCAGCACCATGCCCTTGGGGCTGTTGCTGGTCTGCAGGAAGGCGGAGACGACCTTGAGGCGCTTGAGCGCACGGGTCTTCTTCTGGCCCTTGCCGGTACGGATGATCTCGCGGAGGCGCTCGGCCTCCTCCTCCAGGTCGAAGGACTCCAGGCGCTTCTGCAGCGCCGCGGCACCCATCGAACCGTCGAAGTACGTGCCGAAGCGGTCACGCAGCTCGCGGTAGAGCAGCTCGTCGCCCTCGAGGTCCTGGACCTTGAGGTTCTTGAAGCGGGTCCACACCTCGTCGAGACGGTCGATCTCGCGCTGGGCACGGTCGCGCAGCTGCTTCATCTCGCGCTCGGCACCCTCGCGCACCTTGCGGCGCACGTCGGCCTTGGCACCCTCCGCCTCGAGCTCGGCCAGGTCGGCCTCGAGCTTCTTGGCGCGGGCCTCCAGGTCGGCGTCGCGACGGTTCTCGACCTGCTGGCGCTCGACGGAGATGTGGGCCTCGAGCGAGGGCAGGTCGCGCGTGCGGCGCTCCTCGTCCACGTACGTGATCATGTACGCGGCGAAGTAGATGACCTTCTCCAGGTCCTTCGGGGCGAGGTCGAGCAGGTAGCCCAGCCGCGACGGAACGCCCTTGAAGTACCAGATGTGGGTGACGGGAGCGGCCAGCTCGATGTGGCCCATCCGCTCGCGGCGCACCTTGGCGCGCGTGACCTCGACGCCACAGCGCTCACAGATGATGCCCTTGAAGCGGACGCGCTTGTACTTGCCGCAGTAGCACTCCCAGTCCCGGGTAGGACCGAAGATCTTCTCGCAGAAGAGTCCGTCCTTCTCGGGCTTGAGCGTGCGGTAGTTGATGGTCTCCGGCTTCTTGACCTCGCCGTGGGACCACTGACGGATGTCGTCAGCGGTGGCCAGGCCGATCCGCAGCTCGTCGAAGAAGTTGACGTCGAGCACTATGCGTCAATCCCTCTCAGGGTCGTGTCTCAATCATGGTCTGTACGGGGTCCCGGGACCCGCCACCCCTGGTGAGGGGTGGCGGGAGGCCCGTCAGACCTCTTCGACGCTGCTCGGCTCGCGCCGGGACAGGTCGATACCGAGCTCCTCCGCGGCGCGGAAGACGTCCTCGTCGGTGTCGCGCATCTCGATGGACATGCCGTCCGAGGACAGCACCTCCACGTTGAGGCACAGGGACTGCATCTCCTTGATGAGCACCTTGAAGGACTCGGGGATGCCGGGCTCGGGGATGTTCTCGCCCTTGACGATGGCCTCGTAGACCTTCACGCGGCCGGTGACGTCGTCGGACTTGATGGTCAGCAGCTCCTGGAGGGCGTATGCGGCGCCGTATGCCTCGAGCGCCCACACCTCCATCTCACCGAACCGCTGGCCACCGAACTGAGCCTTACCACCCAGCGGCTGCTGGGTGATCATCGAGTACGGACCGGTCGAGCGCGCGTGCAGCTTGTCGTCGACCAGGTGGTGCAGCTTGAGGATGTACATGTACCCGACCGAGATCGGGTCCGGGAACGGCTCGCCGGAGCGGCCGTCGAACAGACGCGCCTTGCCGGACGGGAGGACCATGCGGTCGCCGTCGCGGTTCGGGATCGTGTGCTCCAGCAGACCCGCCAGCTCGTCCTCACGGGCGCCGTCGAAGACGGGGGTGGCGACGTTGGTGCGGGGGTCGACCTGGTCGGCACCGATGGCCTGCAGTCGCTGGGCCCACTCGTCGGCGAGACCGGAGACGTCCCAGCCCTGGCTGGCGAGCCAGCCGAGGTGGATCTCCAGGACCTGTCCCGGGTTCATTCGGGACGGGACGCCGAGCGGGTTGAGGATGATGTCGACCGGGGTGCCGTCCTCCAGGAACGGCATGTCCTCGATCGGCAGGATCTTGGAGATGACGCCCTTGTTGCCGTGGCGGCCGGCGAGCTTGTCACCGTCGGTGATCTTGCGCTTCTGCGCGACGTACACACGCACCAGCTGGTTCACACCGGGGGGAAGCTCGTCGCCCTCCTCGCGGTCGAAGACGCGGACGCCGATGACCTTGCCGGTCTCGCCGTGCGGCACCTTCAGCGAGGTGTCACGGACCTCACGGGCCTTCTCGCCGAAGATCGCGCGGAGCAGGCGCTCCTCCGGGGTCAGCTCGGTCTCGCCCTTCGGGGTGACCTTGCCGACCAGGATGTCGCCGGCGACGACCTCGGCACCGATCCGGATGATGCCCCGCTCGTCGAGGTCGGCGAGGACCTCCTCGGAGACGTTCGGGATGTCCCGGGTGATCTCCTCCGGGCCGAGCTTGGTGTCGCGGGCGTCGACCTCGTGCTCCTCGATATGGATCGAGGAGAGAACGTCGTCCTGCACGAGGCGCTGCGACAGGATGATCGCGTCCTCGTAGTTGTGGCCCTCCCACGGCATGAACGCCACGAGCAGGTTCTTGCCGAGCGCCATCTCACCGTTCTCGGTGGCCGGCCCGTCGGCGAGGACCTGGCCCTCGATGACCCGGTCGCCCTCGGAGACGACGACCTTCTGGTTGACCGAGGTGCCCTGGTTGGAGCGGGAGAACTTGGCGATGCGGTACGTGGTGTACGTGCCGTCGTCGTTGGTGACGGTGATGTAGTCGGCCGAGACCTCCTGGATCACACCGTCCTTCTCCGCCTTGATGACGTCGCCGGCGTCGGTGGCACAGCGGTACTCCATGCCGGTGCCGACGAGCGGGGCCTCCGCCTTGATGAGCGGAACGGCCTGGCGCATCATGTTCGCGCCCATGAGGGCGCGGTTGGCGTCGTCGTGCTCGAGGAACGGGATCATGGCGGTCGCGACCGACACCATCTGGCGCGGCGAGACGTCCATGTAGTCCACGTCCTCGGGCGACACGTAGTCGACCTCGCCGCCACGACGGCGGACGAGCACGCGGGCCTCGGAGAAACGCAGGTCGTCGTTGAGCGCGGCGTTGGCCTGCGCGATGACGAAGCGGTCCTCCTCGTCGGCGGTCAGGTAGTCCACCTCGTCGGTGACCTGGCCGCCCTCGACCTTGCGGTACGGCGTCTCGACGAAGCCGAACGCGTTGACGCGGCCGTACGAGGCGAGCGAACCGATCAGACCGATGTTCGGGCCTTCGGGGGTCTCGATCGGGCACATGCGTCCGTAGTGGGACGGGTGCACGTCACGGACCTCGAAGCCCGCCCGCTCACGGGACAGACCGCCGGGGCCCAGCGCCGACAGACGGCGCTTGTGGGTCAGGCCCGACAGCGGGTTGTTCTGGTCCATGAACTGGGACAGCTGGCTGGTGCCGAAGAACTCCTTGATGGAGGCGACGACCGGCCGGATGTTGATCAGGGTCTGCGGCGTGATCGCCTCGACGTCCTGGGTGGTCATGCGCTCGCGCACGACGCGCTCCATACGGGCGAGACCCGTACGGACCTGGTTCTGGATCAGCTCGCCGACGTTGCGCAGACGGCGGTTGCCGAAGTGGTCGATGTCGTCGGTCTCGACGACGATCTGCGTGCCGCTCTCGCCGACCGTCTCGGTCTCACCGGCGTGCAGCTTGACCAGGTACTTGATGGTCGCGATGACGTCGTCGGTGGTGAGCACGCCGGCGTCCAGCGGCTCGTCCGCGCCGAGCTTCTTGTTGACCTTGTAGCGGCCGACCTTGGCGAGGTCGTAGCGCTTCGGGTTGAAGTACAGGTTCTCGAGAAGGGTCTGCGCGGCCTCACGCGTCGGGGGCTCGCCCGGGCGCAGCTTGCGGTAGATGTCGAGCAGCGCGTCGTCCTGGCCCTGGGTGTGGTCCTTCTCCAGGGTGGCGCGCATCGACTCGTACTCGCCGAACTCCTCGAGGATCTGCTCGGTGGTCCAGCCGAGCGCCTTCAGGAGGACGGTGACGGACTGCTTGCGCTTGCGGTCGATGCGGACACCGACCATGTCGCGCTTGTCGATCTCCATCTCCAGCCAGGCACCACGGGACGGGATGATCTTGGCGGAGAAGATGTCCTTGTCGGACGTCTTGTCGATGGAGGAGTCGAAGTAGACACCCGGCGAGCGGACCAGCTGCGACACCACGACACGCTCGGTGCCGTTGATGACGAAGGTGCCCTTGTTGGTCATGAGCGGGAAGTCGCCCATGAAGACCGTCTGGGACTTGATCTCGCCGGTCTCGTTGTTGGTGAACTCGGCCGTGACGAAGAGCGGGGCGGCGTACGTGAAGTCGCGCTCCTTGCACTCGTCGATCGAGTTCTTGGGAGGCTCGAAGCGGTGGTCGCGGAAGGTCAGCGACATCGACCCGGAGAAGTCCTCGATCGGGGAGATCTCCTCGAAGATCTCCTCCAGACCGGACTTGGTGGGGACGTCCTGTCCGGACTCCAGAGCCGCCTCGACACGAGCCTTCCACGCGGCGTTGCCGAGCAGCCAGTCAAAGCTCTCGGTCTGCAGCGCGAGGAGGTTCGGAACCTCGAGGGGCTCCTTGATCTTTGCAAAGGAGATGCGCAGCGGGGCGGTGCTTGCGCCGTTGTTCGTATTCGCGGTCGAGGCGTTGCGCGAGGCGGCCAAGAGGGGGTCCTTCCGAGGGCTCGGACTCACTACGCGCGTACCGGTCCCAAGCCGGGCACAAAGACAGAAATCCCAGGTCAGGGCTATTCCGGTCAACGATGCTCGTGCGAGGGGATGCCCCTGGTGACGGGCAGGGGGCAGCTAACAGGCAGCGCAAAGGGTCAGTGTAGCCACTTGGCCCACTGATGTCCAGGGCGGGTAAACCGAGACCCTCGTTGTTCTCAACTCCGCGGTATGCCGTGCGCCGGGAGGCGCACACCGATACTGCCCGTTCGGTCGCCGATCCATGCCTCGAACTTGGACCGTTGTGACGACGCGTCCTGAGAATTGCGCGCTGCGTGCGGTTCGTCAAGGCCCCCCAGCCCAATCCTGGCTGCGGGGATCGTCACCTGGCGCACGGCGAAGATCACCTTACTCTCCGCAGCGGACATCGCAAGGCGCCCACCCGACGGTGGAGGGAACGCCGAAGGGCGACCACCCGAATGGATGATCGCCCTTCAGTGTGTGCGCGTTACAGCGCGGGAGTCAGAAGACTCGCAAGGTCACTTGACCTCGACGGCCGCACCGGCAGCCTTGAGGGACTCGGCGGCCTTGTCGGCGGCCTCCTTGTTGACCTTCTCGAGGACCGGCTTCGGGGTGCCGTCGACGAGGTCCTTGGCCTCCTTCAGGCCCAGGGAGGTCAGCTCACGCACGACCTTGATGACCTGGATCTTCTTGTCGCCGGCGCCGGTGAGGATGACGTCGAACTCGTCCTTCTCCTCGACGGCCTCGGCGGCAGCGGCACCGGCGCCACCGGCGGCGGCAACGGCGACCGGGGCGGCGGCGGTGACGTCGAACTTCTCCTCGAACGCCTTCACGAACTCGGAGAGCTCGATGAGGGTCATCTCCTCGAACTGCGCGAGCAGGTCTTCCTGAGACAGCTTCGCCATGATGGCGGTCCTTCCACTAAATCGGCTGGTGCCGGGTGTACATGTCGGCGGGCGTACGTTGGGCCCGCTGCGACCCGCGCGCTGGGCGGCGCGGATCAATGCGCGAGCCGAATTACTCGGCACCGCCCTGCTCGGCCTGCTTGGCGCGAAGCGCGTCCACGGTGCGGACGAGCTTCGACGGGAGCGCCTGGAAGAGCGCGGCAGCCTGGGACTGCTTGCCCTTCATGGCACCCGCCAGCTTGGCGAGCAGAACCTCGCGGGACTCGAGGTCCGCAAGCTTCTTGATCTCATCGGCGGACAGCGCCTTGCCGTCAAGGACACCGCCCTTGATGATGAGGTTCGGGTTCTCCTTGGCGAAGTCACGAAGACCCTTCGCCGACTCCACCGGGTCACCGGTGATGAAGGCGACCGCCGTCGGACCAGCGAACTGATCGTCGAGCGAGGTGATCCCGGCCTCGTTGGCCGCAATCTTGGTCAGCGTGTTCTTCACCACGGCGTACTGGGCGTTCTCACCGAGCGAACGACGCAGCTGCTTGAGCTGCGCCACGGTGAGACCGCGGTACTCGGTCAGCACGGCGGCGTTCGAGCTGCGGAACTTGTCCGTCAGCTCGGCGACCGCGGCGGACTTGTCGGGCCTCGCCATGAGCCTCGGCCTCCTTCCGGGTGATTCGGACCGCATGGGCTGAAGGAAGGAGACTGGGCAAAACGAAACGCCCCGGCGCAGGCGCACGGGGCGTGGCTCGACCGGACGGATGTCCGGGAGCTTCATCCACAGTCACCTGCGCGGGTCGTCCGCAGCTAGCGGATCCTTCGGCCGCCGAAACCCTCACGGGCACGGCAACGACCAGCGGTCTTTGGCTTCCGGGGAAGAGTACGCGAACGGATCGGCGTCAAGCAAATCGGGCGTCCGGACCGGCCTGAGCGGTGGAGGCGGGCGGCAGATCCTGCCGCCCGCCCCCACCCGGGGATGCCCGGACGCTCAGCCGTGCCGGCCGGGCCGTCAGCCCTCCAGGCCGGGGCCGCCCTCCGCACCCGAGCCCTCCAGCTCCTTGAACATCTTGAGGAGGTCGAAGGTGTCCTTCGCCGGCGGCGCCTGGACCGTGGCCGCGGCGCCGTAGTCGGAGTAGTTCGCCGTCATGGTCATCGTGCCCTGCGGCATCTTCATGCCGACCACCATCTTGGCCGGGTAGTCGTCCTCGTTGACCCAGACCTCGGTGTCGTAGCCCGTGATGCCGGCCTTCTTGACGTTGTCGACCAGCTGCTTGCGCTCCTCCGCGGAGAGCACGTCGAGGGACTTGTTGGCGTCGAGCATCTCCTGGAAGGTCAGCGTGCCCTTGTAGTGCTGCGTCTCGACCCCGTCGACCTTCTCCGCGCCGACGTGCTTGATGTTCGGCGAGCCGAGCAGCAGGGCGAGCTGCTGGGCCGGGTCCTGGTTCATGTTCTCCAGGCTGCCGGTCATCTGCTTCTGCAGCGCCTTGTCGCCGCTGGCCTCGGCGGCGGCCCTGAAGTCCATCTTCATCCAGCGCTTGCCGTCCATCTCGGCGGCCTGCTTGGCGCTCATCTCCACGTACATGGCCTGGTCCACCATGACCATGCGCACCTCGGAGGGCGCGTCCGGGTCGCCCGCGGTGAGCATCGAGCCCTTCACGGTGACGTCCATCACGCCGGGGCCCCAACCCTGCACACCGGACATCTCCATGGTGCCGCCGCCCTCCATGCCCGCCGGCATGGCCATGGTCATGCGGACCTTGGCGGACTTGGCGTCCGACGTCTTCTTGTAAGCGGCCTGGATCACCTTGGTGATCTCGCCCTGCGACTGGACGGCGGACCGCGGGGAGTCGGCGGCCTTCTTCTTCCCGCCCCCGTCACCGTCCTGACAGCCCGCGACACCCGCGACGACGGCCACGGCCGTCAGGGAGACGCCCACGCGCTTCCACGTCGACATACCCATGAATCCCCACCCCTGCTTTTCAGTTCTGTTGCGTCCGTGAAGTCAACCGAACGGTAACGCACCCCACCGACACCGTCGTAATGAACAACCGGCCCCCGCGCCTCGGGAAGAGGTGCGGGGGCCGGTCTCACCGTGTGCGAGCCGTCAGGCTCAGACCGCGGCCGGGTCCTCCTCGACGAGGAGGTTGCGGGTGCGGTTCGAGTCCAGCGGGATGCCGGGACCCATGGTGGTGGTCAGGGTCGCCTTCTTGATGTAGCGGCCCTTCGCGGCGGACGGCTTCAGACGGAGGATCTCCTCCAGCGCCGCGGCGTAGTTCTCCACCAGCTTGGTCTCGTCGAAGGAGACCTTGCCGATGATGAAGTGCAGGTTCGCGTGCTTGTCGACACGGAACTCGATCTTGCCGCCCTTGATGTCGGTGACGGCCTTGGCGACGTCCATGGTCACGGTGCCGGTCTTGGGGTTCGGCATCAGACCACGGGGACCGAGCACGCGGCCGAGACGGCCGACCTTGCCCATGAGGTCCGGGGTGGCGACGACGGCGTCGAAGTCCAGACGGCCCTTCGAAACCTCGTCGATCAGTTCGTCGGAGCCGACGATGTCGGCGCCCGCGGCCTCCGCGGCCGCAGCACGGTCACCGGTCGCGAAGACCAGGACCCGGGCGGTCTTGCCGGTGCCGTGCGGAAGGTTCACGGTGCCACGGACCATCTGGTCGGCCTTGCGCGGGTCGACGCCCAGGCGGAAGGCCACCTCGACGGTGCCGTCGAACTTGGTGGTGGCGGTGTCCTTCGCAATACGGACGGCCTCGAGCGGGGCGTAGTTGCGCTCCCGGTCGACCTTGGCGTCCGCGTTGCGGAGAGCCTTGCTGCGCTTCACTTCTTCTCCTGTGGTGTTTCAGGCGTGGAGTTCGTGGTCCGGGCCAGCGCCTGGCCCTGCCACTGAGGTCTCGGGGAGCTGATCAGCCCTCGACCGTGATGCCCATGGAACGGGCGGTGCCGGCGATGATCTTCTCGGCGGCGTCCAGGTCGTTGGCGTTCAGGTCGGGCATCTTGGTGGTGGCGATCTCGCGGACCTGGTCGCGCGTCAGCTTGGCGACCTTGGTCTTGTGCGGCTCGCCGGAGCCCTTGTCCACACCCGCGGCCTTGAGGATCAGCTTGGCGGCCGGCGGAGTCTTGGTGATGAAAGTGAAGGAACGGTCCTCGTAGACCGTGATCTCCACCGGCACGACCATGCCACGCTGCGACTCGGTCGCGGCGTTGTAGGCCTTGCAGAACTCCATGATGTTGACGCCGTGCTGACCCAGCGCGGGGCCGACCGGCGGAGCCGGGTTGGCGGCGCCGGCCTGGATCTGGAGCTTGATAAGCCCCGTGACCTTCTTCTTCTTGGGAGGCATTGCTCTCTCCGGGTCCAGTTGAGAGTTTGCTGAAACTGCATGACTTCCACCCGATCATCCGGATGGAGGCATACCGCACCACGATAACGGGTACCAGTGTGCGGCCAAAAACCGAGCAGGTCAGAGCCGCCGCGAGGGCCGCTCTGACCTGGTCGGAAGCTGTGGGGCGATCCGTCAGTTCTTCTGGATCTGGTCGAAGCTGAGCTCGACCGGCGTCTCGCGGCCGAAGATCTCGACGAGGCCCTTGACCTTCTTCGAGTCGGCGTTGATCTCGTTGATCGTGGCCTGCAGCGTGGCGAACGGACCGTCGGTGACGGTGACCGAGTCGCCGACCTCGAAGTCCAGGACCTGGACCTCGACCTTGCGGCTCGGCGCCGGCTTGCCCTCGGCCTCGGCGGCCTCGCGGGCCGCCTTCTCCTCCGCCTCCGGGGCGAGCATCTTGACGATCTCGTCCAGGGTCAGCGGGTACGGGTCGTAGGCGTTGCCGACGAAGCCGGTCACACCGGGGGTGTTGCGGACGACGCCCCAGGACTCGTTCGTCAGATCCATCCGGACGAGCACGTAACCGGGCAGCTTGTTCTGCCGGACGTTCTTGCGCTCGCCGTTCTTGATCTGAACGATCTCTTCCTCGGGCACCTCGGCCTGGTAGATGAACTCCTCGACGTTCAGCGAGACGGCGCGCTGCTCCAGGTTGGCCTTCACCCGCTTCTCGTAGCCGGCGTAGGTGTGGATCACGTACCACTCGCCGGGCAGCCCGCGCAGCTCCTCGCGGAGCGCGGCGACGGGGTCGGCCGGAGCCTCCGGCTCGGCCTCCTCGAGGGGCTGCTCGTCGGCCACGGCCTCCGCCGCCTCCGCGTCCTCGTCCACCTCGGCCACGGCCTCGGCTTCGTCGTCCACGTGGATCGCGGCCTGCTCCGCGGGTTCGCCCGCAGCGGCGTCAGCAGCCTCCGCCTGGTCCGGGTCGACGGAGTCCGCCGCCTCGACGATGTCGAGCGCGTCCTCAGCGGACTCGAGGCTGTCGCTCGGCTCAACGGCGTCGTTCAGGTTCGGGTCAGACACGGTGGCTGCTTCTTCCTGGATACAGATGGGGTGGAACATGCGAAAAAGGCGCCGGTCAGGCGCCCTCCGCGGGATCAGCCGAAGACGTACTTGACGGCTGCCTGGAAGCCATAGTCGATCACGGTCACAAGACCGATCATGATGACGACGAAGACGATCACCACGGTCGTGTATGTCGTCAGCTGGCTGCGCGTGGGCCATACGACCTTGCGAAGCTCGGCGACGACCTGCCGGTAGAACAGCGCCAGGCGGCCCAGGGGGCCCTTCTTCCCGCGCTTGCCACCCTTTCGGGTCTTCTTGCGGGACTCGGGCGCCTCGTCCTCGGCATCAGGCATGTCGATGGAGCCCACGGCGTCCGTCACGTCTCTCACCTGATTCCGGGTCGTGGCCGTGCCGCGCCCGGTCGAGCCGCACGGCGATGCATCGAAGTACGTACATGCGCACACATCCTGGCGAAGGTGTGTGTAGCAGGGCCGGAGGGACTTGAACCCCCAACCGCTGGTTTTGGAGACCAGTGCTCTACCAATTGAGCTACGACCCTTTGTGGTTCCCTCCAAACCTACCGCATCGGCGGTGGTGGTCCGTGAGGGCCAACGACCAGTGAGTGTACGTGGTCGGAAGCCGTGCGTCGAACAGATAGCTTCGAGGCGGTTCCTGTCCGCGTTCTGTCCGGACCCTGACACCCACCGCCCAACCCGCCAAACCCCCGTGCCCGGGCACTCCGCGTTCTGGGACGATGGACCGTATGAGCGCTGCAACTCCTCCCACCGAGCGCCGGGTCTCCGCCCGTATCGGCGCGATCTCCGAGTCCGCGACCCTCGCCGTCGACGCCAAGGCCAAGGCCCTCAAGGCCGCCGGCCGTCCGGTGATCGGTTTCGGGGCGGGCGAGCCGGACTTCCCGACCCCGGACTACATCGTCGAGGCCGCGATCGAGGCCTGCAAGAACCCGAAGTACCACCGCTACACCCCGGCCGGCGGCCTGCCCGAGCTGAAGAAGGCGATCGCGGAGAAGACGCTCCGCGACTCGGGCTACGAGGTCGACCCCGCGCAGGTACTGGTGACCAACGGCGGCAAGCAGGCGATCTACGAGGCCTTCGCGGCGATCCTGGACCCGGGCGACGAGGTCATCGTCCCGGCGCCGTACTGGACGACGTACCCGGAGTCGATCCGGCTCGCCGGCGGCGTCCCCGTGGAGGTCGTCGCCGACGAGACCACGGGCTACCGGGTGTCCGTGGAGCAGCTGGAGGCGGCCCGCACCGACAGGACGAAGGTCGTCCTGTTCGTCTCCCCGTCCAACCCGACCGGCGCGGTCTACAGCGAGGCGGACACCGAGGCGATCGCCCGCTGGGCCCTGGAGCACGGTCTGTGGGTGCTGACGGACGAGATCTACGAGCACCTCGTCTACGGCGACGCGAAGTTCACGTCGGTCCCGGCGCTGGTGCCCGAGCTGCGCGACAAGTGCATCGTGGTCAACGGCGTGGCGAAGACGTACGCGATGACGGGCTGGCGGGTGGGCTGGATCATCGGCCCGAAGGACGTCGTCAAGGCCGCGACCAACCTGCAGTCGCACGCCACCTCCAACGTCTCGAACGTGGCGCAGGTCGCCGCCCTCGCCGCGGTCTCCGGCGACCTGGACGCCGTCGCGAGGATGCGCGAGGCGTTCGACCGCCGCCGGCAGACCATCGTGCGGATGCTCAACGAGATCGACGGCGTGCTCTGCCCGGAGCCCGAGGGCGCCTTCTACGCGTACCCGTCGGTGAAGGGCCTGCTGGGCAGGGAGATCCGCGGGCAGCGTCCGCGGACCTCCGTGGAGCTCGCGGCGCTGATCCTGGAGGAGGCCGAGGTCGCCGTCGTTCCCGGTGAGGCGTTCGGCACGCCGGGTTACCTGCGGCTGTCGTACGCGCTCGGCGACGAGGACCTCGTCGAGGGCGTCTCGCGCATGCAGAAGCTGCTGGCGGAGGCCCGGGACTGAGCTCCCGTCGCCGCGGGACGACGTGAGGGGGCGGGCCCCGGCCGGACGGCCGGGGCCCGTTCCCCGTCCCGGGACTCCGCCTCCTCCCGGGACGCGGTTCTTCGTTCGGGCAAGGACCCGATCGGGGAAAGGGGCTGCCGTTCGGCCGGTGTCTGCGGCAAGATCCTTCAATGCTGTGCCCGTCAGGGGGACACCCCCCGAACCCCCCGAGAGTCCGCGATCTCAGCCTGCTGCCCAAGGCCCATCTGCATCTGCACTTCACCGGGTCGATGCGGCCCGGCACCCTGCTCGAACTCGCCGACAAGTACGGTGTGCACCTCCCCGACGCGCTGACCGGCGGCGAACCCCCGAAGCTCCGGGCGACGGACGAGCGGGGCTGGTTCCGCTTCCAGCGGCTCTACGACATGGCGCGGTCGTGTCTGCGGCAGCCGGAGGACATCCGGAGGCTGGTGCGGGAGACGGCCCAGGAGGACGTCAGGGACGGCTCGGGCTGGCTGGAGATCCAGGTCGACCCCACCTCCTACGCCCCGATGCTGGGCGGGCTGATCCCCGCCCTGGAGATCATCCTGGACTCGGTGGACGAGGCGGCCCGGGAGACGGGGCTGGGGATGCGCGTCCTGGTCGCCGCCAATCGCATGAAGCATCCGCTGGACGCCCGCACGCTGGCCCGGCTGGCCGTGCGCTACGCCGACCGCGGGGTGGTCGGTTTCGGACTCTCCAACGACGAGCGCCGCGGTATGGCCAGGGACTTCGACCGCGCGTTCGCGATCGCCCGCGACGGCGGCCTGCTGGCGGCACCGCACGGCGGCGAACTGACCGGCCCGTCGTCCGTGCGGGACTGCCTGGACGACCTCCACGCCTCCCGGATCGGCCACGGCGTCCGCGCGGCCGAGGACCCGCGGCTGCTGCGCAAGCTGGCGGAGCGCGGTGTGACCTGCGAGGTCTGCCCCGCGTCGAACGTGGCCCTCGGAGTGTACGAGAAGCCCGAGGACGTACCCCTGCGGACGCTGTGGGACGCGGGTGTGCCGATGGCCCTGGGCGCGGACGACCCCCTGCTCTTCGGGTCGCGGCTGGCGGCCCAGTACGAGATCGCCCGCCGCCATCACGGATTCACCGACGAGGAGCTGGCCGAGCTGGCCCGCCAGTCGGTCCGCGCCTCGGCGGCTCCGCAGCAGGTGCGGGACGAGTTGCTGGGCGGGATCGACGAATGGCTGAAGGACTGATCCGGCCGTCCCGCCGCACTCGGCCCCCGAGAGGTCGTGCCGGGGCCGGCCCTGGTGTCCCCGAGCCCGAACGCCCTTATTCCTGGTCCGCCACGCCCGCCGCGTGCACTCGCCGCGTGGCGCGGTCGTCCGGGTGCGTCCGGGTGCGCCCTGGGTGCGTCCGGTTCGCGGACGATGCCCCGCCCCGCGACGGCACGCGGGAACGGCGCGCGCCGCCCGCACGGGGACGACGCGGTCCCCTGCGCGGCCTCAGAGGCCGACGCCGACCGTCACCGGCTCGTTGACGAGAGTGACCCCGAAGGCGTCGCGGACTCCGGCGACCACCTCGCGGGCGAGCGCGAGAAGATCCTCGGTGGTGGCCTCGCCCCGGTTGGTGAGGGCCAGTGTGTGCTTGGTGGAGATCCGGGCGGGGCCGCTGCCGTAGCCCTTGGTGAAGCCGGCCTTGTCGATGAGCCAGGCGGCGGAGGTCTTGGTGTGCCCGTCACCGGCCGGGTAGGCGGGCGGGGTGACGTCCTCGCCGAGCCGCTCCCGGACCCGGCCGAGGAAGGTCTCGTACTCGGCTGCGGTCAGGATCGGGTTGGTGAAGAAGGAGCCGGCCGACCACGTGTCGTGGTCGTCGGGGTCCAGGACCATGCCCTTGCCGGCACGCAGCCTCAGCACCGCCTCGCGGGCCGCCGCCAGCGGTACGCGGTCGCCCTGCCCCACCCCGAGCACCCGCGCGGTCTCCGCGTACCTGAGGGGCGCGGACAGGCCGCCCGCGTCCTCCAGCCGGAACCGGACGCGCAGCACCACGTGGCGTTCGGGGTCGGCCTTGAAGCGGCTGTGACGGTAGGAGAAGCCGCAGTCTGCGTTCGGCACGACGACGGTCCGGCCGCTGCGGCGGTCGTAGGCGACGACCTCGGTGATGGTGCTGGACACCTCCTGCCCGTACGCCCCGACGTTCTGGATCGGGGTGGCGCCGGCAGAGCCGGGGATGCCGGAGAGGCATTCGAGTCCGGCCAGTCCGGCTTCGACTGTGCGGGCCACGGCGTCGGTCCACACCTCGCCCGCCGCGAGTTCCAGCTCACCGCCCTCCAGCCGGAAACCGGTGGTGGCGATGCGCAGCGCCGTACCGTCGAACCCCTTGTCCCCGATCACCAGGTTGCTGCCGCCGCCGATGAGGAGCAGCGGGGTCCCGGCGGCGTCCGCCTCTCGTACGGCGGCGATGACCTCGTCGTCGGTGGTGGCCGTGACGAGACGGGTGGCCGGACCACCCAGACGGAAGGTGGTCAGCGGGGCGAGGGGCGCGTCATGGAGTTCCAGCACGGGGACAAGGGTACGGTCCGGTCCGCCCCGGTCGGGGAGCGGCCGAGGCCGGTGGCGGCCGGGCAGGGTGCGGCCCGGCCGGGATGCCTCGGGGCGCGGGACCTGACCCGCCCCGGCTCGGAACGTGTCCGGACTCACGCCGGCGCGCTGAGCCCGGTGGCCGGGCCGGTGGCCGTGCGCAGGGCCGGATGCCGGCGCTGTCCCTCCCACGGCCGAGGCCCCGGCCGTGGGAGGCGTGGAGGACCCGCGCTCCGGAGCGACTGCCGCTCCGGGGCGTGGGGTCGGTGGGACGCGGTGCCGATCGGAGCGCCTCAGGCGAGGCGGACGACCGCCCGGGACATCCCGAGCACCTTCTGCCCCGCCGAGACCGCAGTCAGATCGACGCGCACCCGGTTGTCGTCCAGCTTGGCCGCGACCTTGCCACTGACCTCGATGACCGCGCCCCGGTCGTCGTTCGGCACGACCACCGGCTTGGTGAAGCGGACCCCGTACTCGACGACCGCGGCCGGGTCGCCCGCCCAGTCGGTCACCACGCGCGCCGCCTCGGCCATCGTGAACATGCCGTGCGCGATCACGTCGGGCAGCCCGACCTCCTTGGCGAACTTCTCGTTCCAGTGGATGGGGTTGAAGTCCCCGGACGCACCGGCGTAGCGGACCAGCGTCGCCCGGGTCACCGGGAAGGTCTGCGCGGGCAGTTCGGTGCCGACCTCGACGTCCTCGTAAGCGATCTTCGCCACCATCGGGTCAGCCCTCCTCGGCGGCGCGCGCCACCAGCTTGGTCCACGCGGTGACGACGTGCTCTCCGGCCTCGTCGTGCACCTCGCCGCGGATGTCCAGGATGTCGTTGCCCGCGAGCGACTTGATCGCCTCGATCGTGGAGGTGACCGTCAGCCGGTCCCCCGCCCGCACCGGCCGGCTGTACGCGAACCTCTGGTCCCCGTGCACCACACGGCTGTAGTCCAGGCCGAGTTGCGGATCCTCGACGACCTGTCCCGCCGCCTTGAAGGTGATGGCGAACACGAAGGTCGGCGGGGCGACCACGTCCGAGTGGCCGAGCCGCTCGGCGGCCTCGGGGTCCGTGTAGGCGGGATTGGCGTCACCGACGGCCTCCGCGAACTCCCGGATCTTCTCCCGGCCGACCTCGTACGGCGCGGTGGGCGGATAGGTCCGCCCGACAAAGGACTGGTCGAGCGCCATGGACTCGCTACCTCCTGGTTTCCGTTCCTGGCCGGTGCCACCGGAACACTGGCCGGTAACCCCGTGACAAACGACACGAGGCCGCCCCCGAGTGGGGGCGGCCTCGCATTCGAGCCTGATTCAGCGCGTCTCGCGGTGCGCGGTGTGCGCGTTGCAGCGCGGGCAGTGCTTCTTCATCTCAAGACGGTCCGGGTTGTTGCGCCGGTTCTTCTTGGTGATGTAGTTCCGCTCCTTGCACTCCACGCAGGCCAGCGTGATCTTCGGGCGGACGTCGGTGGCAGCCACGTGAGTGCTCCTTGGACGGATGGACGGATTGAACGCAGAAAAGAGTAGCCGATCGGAGGACCGACCCCACAATCGGCTACTGTGTGTAGCGGTGACCGGACTTGAACCGGTGACACAGCGATTATGAGCCGCTTGCTCTACCGACTGAGCTACACCGCTTCGATGCCGGATCCCCTCGCCCGAGGGCGAGGATCATCCAACATCAGAGCCCCAATACGGAATCGAACCGTAGACCTTCTCCTTACCATGGAGACGCTCTGCCGACTGAGCTATTGGGGCGAGCGATGAAGACATTACACGGTCGGTCGCCGATCGCCCAAATCCGTTTACGGGCCACGTTGGCCGCCTTCGTCGCGTACCGGAGGAGCCCCCTCCCGGCCACCTCACGGGACGCCGCCGGCCCCGCCGCCGCGCCCGTCCCCGTACGCCACTCGTAGTCACACCGGTACGACTATTGCGCTCCTCCTCGATGAGCGGTCGGGGCACCCCTAGGCTCGGCACACGCCGGGTGATCTTGATCGTCCCGCAGGCCGCCCCCAGGCCACTCCCCCGCCCGTCAGGAGCGCGATGCCCGACAGCCAGGCGCGGCCGCCCGACGGCGCCACCGCAGACAGCACCACACTGCTCCTGTGCGGCGCCCGGCTCACCGACGGCCGCACGGTCGACGTGCGGCTGAGCGGCGCACGCATCGAGGCCGTCGGCACCGCGGGCAGTCTCAGCGCCGCGCCGAAGACGCACTCCGCGCGTGTGGACCTCGGCGGATACCTGCTGCTGCCCGCTCCCGCCGAGCCGCACGCCCACGCCGACACCGCCCTGACCGCGCTCGCGCCGGAGGGGCCCGTGTCGTACGCCTCGGAGGACGTGCAACGGCGCGCCACCGAGGCGGCGCTGCTCCAGCTCGGGCACGGGGCGACGGCGCTGCGGTCGCACGTGCGGATCGGCGATGTGCAGGGACTGGGCCCGCTCGAGGCCGTGCTGGAGGCGCGGCGCGCGCTGCGCGGCCTCGCCGAGGTGACCACCGTCGCCGTGCCCCGGTTGCTCACCGGCGTGGCGGGCGCGGACGGCCTCGCGATGCTGCGGGACGCGCTGAAGACGGGCGCGTCCGTGGTGGGGGGCAGCCCGGACGCCGATCCGGATCCGACCGGTTACACGGAGGCGGTGCTGGAGGCCGCCGCGGAGCACGGCTGCCCCGTCGACCTCCACACCGACGGCGACGACCCGGCCCGGCTGGCCCGGCTGGCCGCGATGGCCGGGGGTCTGCGCCCCGGCGTGTCCATCGGCCCGTGCGCCGGTCTGGCCCGGCTGCCCGCCGACGTGGCGTCCCGGACGGCCGACCAGCTGGCGGCAGCCGGGGTCACGGTCGTCTGTCTGCCGCAGGGCGGCTGCGCGGGCTCCGAACTGCGCGGCGTCGCTCCGGTACGGCTGCTGCGGGCGGCGGGGGTGCCCGTCGCCGCGGGCAGCGGGGCGATGCGGGACGTGACGAACCCGGTGGGCCGCGGCGACCCGCTGGAGGCGGCCTTCCTGCTCGCCTCCCAGGGCGGGCTGCGGGTCCCTGACGCGTACGACGCGGTCAGCGCGGCCGCGCGGGCGGCGATGGGCCTGCCGGAGGTGCGGGTGGAGGCCGGTTTCCCCGCCGAGCTCCTCGCGGTCCGGGGCGAACGCCTCGCGGGCGTCCTCTCGCTGGCGTACAGCCGGATCGTCATCCACCGCGGCCGCGTGGTCGCCCGGACCAGCGCGGTACGGGAGTACTGCGACTCCGCCGCGGCGGTGGCGCTGGAACTGCCCCGGCAGGGGCGGCCCGACCCGAGGCCGTGAGACGGGCCGGGGCGAACCGGGCCGGGCCGGACCAGGCACCGGCCGACCGCTGGTTCGGGGCTGCCCGGGCCCGGCCCGGGCAGCCCGGCCGTGGGCGGCGGGCACGGGAGGGGCGGGACGGGCGGCCCGGACGACGGTGCCGGCAACGACGGATGCCGGAGGGGCGGCCCGGACGACAGCGCCGACAACGACGGATGCCGGAGGGGCGGCCCGGACGACAGCGCCGACAACGACGGACACGCTCGAACGCGTCGGGTGGGAGGGCGCCCCGGGCGGAGGGGCCGCCCGCGGGCCGCCGCAACGGGTGGACGTCGTGATCCGCACCCCGAGCAGGCGGGTGGCGGAGGGGTACGGACGCCGGGCCTCAGCCATGGCCGGAAATGGCCCCCGGGTCCAGGACCGCCGCGAGCGTCCGGCGCGGGACGGGCGTACGGTCGGGAGCATGCGCATAGTCATCGCAGGAGGACACGGCCAGATCGCGCTGCGCCTGGCACGGCTGCTCGCGGCGGGCGGACACGAGCCGGTGGGCGTCATCCGGAAACCCGAGCACGGTGACGACCTGCGGGGGGCCGGTGCGGAACCCTGCCTGCTGGACCTGGAGTCCGCCTCGGTGGAGGAGGTCGCCGCGGTGCTCCAGGGCGCGGACGCCGCGGTGTTCGCGGCGGGCGCCGGGCCGGGAAGCGGCGCCGAGCGGAAGAAGACGGTGGACCGGGACGCCGCGGTCCTCTTCGCCGACGCGGCCGAACGGGCCCGTGTGCGGCGGCACATCGTCATCTCGTCCATGGGCGCCGACCCCGAGCACCGGGGCGACGAGGTGTTCGACGAGTACCTGCGGATGAAGGGCGAGGCGGACGCCCACGTCAGGGGCATGGAGACCCTGGACTGGACGATCCTGCGCCCCGGAATGCTGACGAACGACGCCGGCACCGGACTGGTCCGGCTGGAGGCCCACACCGGGCGCGGACCGATCCCCCGGGACGACGTGGCCGCGGTGATCGCGGAACTTCTGGAGACCTCGGCCACGGCGGGGCTGGTCCTCGACCTGATCGGCGGAAGCGTCCCGGTCACGGTCGCGGTGAAGGCGGTCGCCGGCAACTGACCCGCGCGGCGCGGCCGATGGTGCCGAGTACGGGTCGCCCGGCCGGGCACGGGGGGTGGGCAGCGGGCGGCGAACGCAGGCCAAGGGGCGTGGCACGCGGGACGGCGCGGGGCCGGGCGGGACGCGTCGGAACCGGACGGCGGGGCGCCGACCGGCACGGAAGAGCCCCGACCAACCGATGATTTCCAGCCACGGCCGTGTTCCGTACCGTCGTCACTGAAACCGCACAGCGGCACCTCACCGTCGTGGATCGGCCCAAGCGGCCCGATCGGACCTGCGTGGCCGTCAGGCGTACCGCCCGCGCGGGCGGCTCCGCCGTCACCGCCGAACGCCTGCCCGAGGTCCTCGGCGGGCCTCCCCCGCACGGCCCTCGCAGGGGCGCCGGCCTACCGCCTCCTCATCGTCGGCATGATCGGCGCACCGGACGTCGGGACGGGTGTCGAGGTGGGTTTCCGTCGTCTCCCCGCCGGCCGCGCGTCGGACCGGAGGTGGACGAGGGGCACGCCGAACGGCCCTTCTCGCGATCCCAATGATCACGCCGCCCTTCCGCCCGAACGACTTGATCACCACCGCGCACGACCCGGTCAGCGCCGCGCACGGCCGGGTTCGCTTCCGATGCAACTGATTTACCGTCACCAGCGTTCCGCAAAAGGCGCGTTGCCATCCGGAAACCCGCACGCCGGTCGCTCGGATTCCCGCCGCACGACAATTCCCGCCGCATCCCCCACGAGGGGAATTGTTATGTACACACCCACACCACAAGAGGACGTACCGCCCACCCACACCCCTCCGCCCGAACCGCCACGTGACGGGAAGCACATCCCGCTTTACCCCCTATTTATTCCCCTTGTGGCGCCAATCACAGAATTTCCTCTTGTCGTCGCCTGCCTCCACTCGGATGCTGAAAACCCCGGCGGAAATCCCCATTCCCGATTAACCGCCTTGCATGGGATCAGAACCCCAAGATTCATGTGAAAGGGCGGCGTCATGCAGCTTTCCCCGCTTCCCCGTCGAGCGACGTCCAAGATCGCCAAGTACCTCGTGTGCGGCGTCGCCGCCGCCACGGTCGTCACCGGCGTGACCACGGCAGTCGCACCGGCCGAGGCCTCCGCGGCCCCCGCCAGCGCGCACCGGATCGACGGCTGGATCAAGCACTCCCTCCTGGTCATGAAGGCCAAGGGAATTCCCGGCAGCTACCACGGGATCCACCGCAACCTGATGCGCGAATCGAGCGGCGATCTCTACGCGATCAACCTCTGGGATTCGAATGCAAAGAAGGGCATTCCGTCCAAGGGGCTCATGCAGGTCATTGACCCCACATTTCGGACATACCACGTGGATGGCACCTCGTGGGACATTTATGACCCAATTGCAAATATCACGGCTGCGTGCAATTACGCGGCGAAGCGCTACGGGTCCATCGACAATGTGAACGGTCCCTACTGATCCGCCGTCCCGGTGGACTCCGCACCGCCGGTTCCGAGCGGCGCCGGGAGCTGTCCGGGAAGCGTCCATGACTCCCAGCCGGGCGGCCACGGTCTTCCGCCCGTAAGGCGCCCCCGGCCACGGCGGATCCCCGTCAGGGCCTTCTCGCGCCCAGGACCGGCGGCCGGCCGATGGGCGCGCCCGCAGCCCCGCGCCCGGGCCCTCGTCCCCGTCCCGGCTCCGGGACCGCCGCACGGCAGATCCCGGTCCATGTGTGTCGACGCGTCGATGCGTCGATGCGTACGGCCCGGGCTCGCAGCCCCGTGTCGGAGGCGCGTGCACGCGGGCCCGGCCGTCCCGCTCCACGGCCTCGGTGCCGACCGGCACCGCACCGTGGACGGCACGGACGATCAGGACGTCGACGGCGCCGACGGCGGGGCCGAGGGCCGCTACAGCCGGAAGACCCGCGCCAGCCCCTCGGACAACGCGGCGACCGTGCCGGGAACCGTCAGCGGCGCCACCCGCGCGCCCAGATAGCCGTCCGGCCGCACGAGGAAGGCCGTGGGGCCCGCCGTGCGGTAGCCGCGCGCGAACTCGCCCCGGCTGTCGAGGAAGGCCGGCAGGTGCCGGCCGTCCGCGTCCGTGACGTAGTCCACGCTCTCGGTGTCGTCCCCGGTGCCGGCGCCCGCCGCCGCGGCCCCGGACTGCGGACCCGGGGCCGGGCCAGGAGCTGCCCCCGTACCCGTTCCCGTCCCACCGTCCGTGCCCATGCCCGTGCCCGTACCCGTACCCGGGGCGAGCAGTACCAGGACCACTGCCTGACCGTCCGTCAGATGACGGATTCCGGACGCGACTGCACCGCACGCGTCGAGCGCGGCGGCCGAGTCTGCGTGGAGCAGGAGCACATGGCCGCGGTCGCGCAGCAGGTCGTGCAGCCGCAGGGGCACGGCGGCGACACCCCCGGTGAGGCCACCGCAGTCGGGCGCCCGGTCGCCTGGGCCCGGACCGTCCGCCCCCGGCGTGCCCGGCCCCACGACGGGACTGTCCGGGTAGGCGACGAGCAGCTGGGCCTCACGCAGCATGACGGTCGTGAAGTCGTCGGGGTCGGCCTGGACACCCTCGGCGGCGTGCCGGACCGTGCGTCCCACGACCTCCTCTCCGACGGGTCGGCGCTCGGAGTCGTAGCTGTCCAGGAGGCGCGGATGCGCGGCGCCCCGCACGGTGAGAGCCAGTTTCCACGCGAGGTTGCAGGCGTCCTGGATACCGGTGTTCATGCCCTGGGCGCCGGTGGGCGGATGGATGTGCGCTGCGTCACCGGCGATGAAGACCCGGCCGTCCGCGTACTTGTTCACCAGGCGGTGGCTGATGCGGAAGACGGAGGACCAGCGCATGGCCGACGCCGTGGTGGGTTCCGGGGACAGCCGGTCGAGGACGGCCTGGACGTGCTCGACGCCGGGCACCCGTTGCCCTGTCTCCAACCCGTGCGCGATGTCGCCCCCCGGGCCCGAGTCCCCCACGGGCTGCCGTGCGGCGGAGAGTTCGGGCGGGACCAGCATGGACACGCGGTAGCGGCCGCGGCCCGGCAGCGGGATGCAGACGAGCAGGTCGTCGACGGAGCCGTCGTCGCCGTGGTGCATGGCGCGGACGCCGTAGCCCGGTGGCAGGCTCCAGTCGACCTCCACGTCCGCGAGCATGTACTCCTCGGGGAAGGCGGCGCCCTCGAAGGTGAGTCCGAGCGTCTTGCGGACGACGCTGTGCGCCCCGTCGCAGCCGACGAGGAAGCGCGACCGGACCTCCTCCTCCCGGCCGTCGACGGTGACGATCCGACTGAGGACCCCCTCCGTGTCCTGCTTGAAAGAGACCAGCTCGGTGCCGCGCTCGATCCGTGTGCCGAACCGGGCGAGGTGCTCCTCGATGACACGCTCGGTCTCGTACTGCGGCAGCGCGGCGAAGCCGTAGGGAACCTCCGGCGGGAGCCGGAAGTCGATACGCCCCTGATCGGCACCGTCGGCGTACAGCAGCTGGCCGCGCATCGGCACGGCGGCGTCCAGTGCGTCGTGGACCATGCCCATCCGGTCCCAGATCTCCAGGGTCCGGGGCTGGATCCCCACGGCCTTGGCATAGGGGAGCCGGGCCGGGAGCCTGTCGACGACGCGGCAGTCCGCTCCGTGGCGCCGCAGCTCCGCGGCCGCGGTCAGTCCGACAGGTCCGGCACCCACGACCAGAACATCGGTGTCCACCACTGGTATCTCCCACCGAGAGCCCCCGGCTTCGCTGTCCCTCCATGGTCGGCCGATGCGCACGGTCCGGCGACTCGGGTCCGTCGTCCCCGCCGGTGGAGGGCATGTACTCCCCACGGGTCGCGGAGCCGGGCCGGGGCCGCCGGCCGACGACGGCGGGCGGATCGGCGCCGCGTCCCACCTCCACGCATGCCGCACCCCGGGCCCTCCCTCCCCGGCACAGCCGTTGCGCGAGCTCCCGGACCCACGTCCCGCTCGGGGGTGGGCAGGGACCGTGCGACGGCGGACGGTCGGCGTCCAGGCCGGGCAGCGGGGCCCGCCCTCGATCGGCGGCACGGTCCGACCCGAGGGCCGCCAGGCACGCGGGCCGGCCCGGGGACCCGGGGAAGCCGCACCCATCACCCATCGGGCTCCTCTCGGAACTCCGTCCTCAATTCCCCCTCCGTGGAGAGGGCTTCGCACCGAAGCCCGTACGAGCCTCGTCGTCGAATCGCCCGAACACACCGGCATGAGGACGGCTCTTTGCCTTGCGATTCACCGCATCCGACGCCGCGCGCTGCTCCCCCAGGGATCGCGGGACAGCCCTTAGGCTCGGTTGCCGAGCCGGGCGATGCGAAGAGAAGAGATGCGAAGAGAAGAACGGAACACGGGGGCTGCATGCTTGCCGTCACGGTGATCGCGGGAATTCTCTTCGTCTGGTCGCTGCTGGCGTTCAGGCTTTCGCGCTGGAGCATCACCGCGCCCATCGCGATGATGGCGGCGGGCACCGCCCTGACCGCCGGCTCGAATCCCCCGCTGCATTTCGAACTCGAGACGAATGTCTTCGAACACGCGGTGGAAGTCATCCTGGCCCTGCTGCTGTTCGTCGACGCCATCGAGGTGCCCGGCAGGATCCTGGGCCGCGAGAAGGGCGTCGTCCTCCGTCTCCTGGGCGGCGGGCTGCCGTTGACGCTCTGCGCCGCGTTCCTGAGTGGTCTCCTCCTCTTCCCCGGCCAGTCCGGGTGGCTGCTCGCGGTGCTGGCGACCGTCGTCGTCCCACTGGACCTCGCCCCCACCGCGTCCGTCGTCCGCGACCCGCGGATCCCCGCGCGACTGCGCGAGGTCCTCAACGTCGAGGGCGGCCTCAACGACGGCATCGTCTCGCCGGTGTTCCTGCTGTGCATCGCGGTGGCCGTCGAATCGCACGATGTGCACGCCGACTACGGCGACGCCCTGCTGACGGCGGTCGAGGCGGCCGGCTGGGCCCTTGCCACCGGACTCGCCGTCGGGTGGACGAGCGGCTGGCTCCTGCGCAGGTCGTGGTCACGGGGCTGGACGCAGACGTCGGCGATGCGACTGGGCGTGCTCGCAGTCCCGTTGGTGGCGTACACCTTCTCCAGCGCCGTGGGCGGGAACGGGTTCGTCGCGTCCTTCATCGCCGGCGTCGTCTTCGGCCCGGCGGTCCGGGAACTCCCGGAGACCGCCGTGGAGCTGACCGACGACGTCGTCACCCTCATGAGCCTGGCGCTGTGGTTCATCTTCGGACAGATCGTCAACAACGTGTTCTGGCCGGGCTTCCAGGCCGCGGTCGTCCTCTACGCACTGCTCGCCGTCACCCTGGTCCGTATGATTCCCGTGCTCCTGGTCCTCATGGGAGCGGGGGTGAGCCGGGCCGACAAGCTGTTCCTGGGCTGGATGGGACCGAGAGGCGTGACGTCCATCGTCTTCGGCTCCCTGGCGGTCATCGAACTCCCGGACAAGAGCGCCGACTTCGTCTCGCGCGTCATGGTGATCACCGTGATGCTCAGCATCGTGCTCCACGGACTGAGCGCCGAGCCGATCGCCCGCTTCTACGCCCGGCGGCGCACCGGGCCGCCCGGGCCGGCCGCTCCGGCCGCAGACGCCGGCCCCTGAGCCCCGGGGGCGGAGCGGGGCCCCTGAGCCACGGCGGAGCGGGACGCCGGCCCGGGTCCGGGCAGACGGCGTCCGAATCGCGGGCCCGGACGGGCCGGCGGTGTCCGAATCGCGGGCCCGGACTCCGGCAAGCGGCGCGGGCCCCGGGCGCCGAGAACTGAAGGCAGGGGTACGGCTCGCTGCCCGCGCCTGCCCATCAGAGGAGCGGGCTTCCGGTTCTTCCCTTGCGGACCGGACCGCCGGGCGTACGAATCGCCGCTCCGGAAGAGCACCCGCCGGCGTTCGGTGCGCGGCCTCGGGGCGAGCGGGCCGGTGCGCACCGCGGGTCGCCACCGCTGTGCGCACCGCGTCCTCGACGGACTCGCGCTCTCGCTCTCGCTCGAGGAGACGGTTGCCCGACGGGCGGCGTACCCCCGCCCGCTGCCCGACAGGGCGGCGTGTCCCTCGCCACGGGGCTGTGGGCCGGCGGCTCCCCCACGGATCACGCGGCGAGGCGTAAGGGGCGCCGGGCGTCCGGGCGGGGAAGCGCTCGTCCAGCGGCCTGAGCAGGGCGCGGGGAGCACGCGCCGACCTCCGGGAGAGGCCGGCACAGCACCTCCAGGAACGCCCGCACGTCGCCGCCAAGGACGGGCTCACAACACGGGCAGTCGTCGTCGGGCGCGGCGTACATCACCCATGGGCCGCGCTGGTGGGCGATCGTCCACCAGCGCCCGGTGCGCGTCACCGGCCCGGAATCGGCTCCGCTGGATCCGGGCGATCTCGGCGAACGCCCCGCCCGACAGCCCGGTGATCACCGCTCCGCCGTCCCACGCCCTCGGGACGCGTGGCAGGTCCTGCCTGACCTGCAAAGGAGCCCTGCATCGGCCCTTTGTACATCGGTCATGGGGCCGATCAAGCACGACGGCGCACCACCCCGCAGCGGCTTCTCGCTCCGACCCTTCCCCGCTCCCGCCCTCTGCGATCCGTGGGCGGCCGATCGCCTCGAGGTCCAAGGCTCCGTACGGCCGTGACCGTGGGGGCTCCGATCCGCCCGGAGAGCCCTCGGTAGGGTGGGCGCGACAGCGGCGGACCGTGAACCGGAGCAAGGAGCAGATGTGAGCGAGTCGGCGTCCATCGCCCTGCAGCAGGAGATCGCCCGGGAGCTCCAGGTCGCCGAGACCTTCGAGGCCGAGCGCGAGATCGAGCGACGGGTGGCCTTCCTCGCCGAGCGTCTGACCTCCACCGGGCTGCGCTCCCTCGTGCTCGGCATCAGCGGCGGTGTGGACTCCACCACCACGGGCCGGCTGTGCCAGCTCGCCGTGGAGCGGGCCCGGGCGGCCGGCCACGAGGCACGGTTCCACGCCATGCGGCTGCCGTACGGGGTACAGGCCGACGAGCACGACGCCCAGCTCGCGCTCTCCTTCATCCGGGCCGACCATGTGCTGACCGTGGACATCAAGCCCGCGAGCGACGCAGCACTCGCGGCCCTGCCGGCCGCGGAGGTGAGCTTCCGCGACGCCCACCACCGGGACTTCGTGCACGGCAACATCAAGGCCCGGCAGCGCATGATCGCCCAGTACGCGGTGGCGGGCGCGCACGACGGCCTGGTCGTCGGCACCGACCACGCCGCCGAGGCGGTCTCAGGCTTCTTCACCAAGTTCGGCGACGGAGCCGCCGACCTGGTCCCGCTGACCGGTCTGACCAAACGCCGGGTGCGCGCCGTGGCGGACGCGCTGGGTGCGCCGGCCGAGCTGGTGTGGAAGACGCCGACGGCCGACCTGGAGACCCTCGCCCCGGGCAAGGCCGACGAGGACGCGCTCGGGGTCACGTACGACGACATCGACGACTTCCTGGAAGGCAAGCCGGTGGACGGACGCGCCTTCGAGACGATCGTCCGCCGCTACCGCGCCACCGACCACAAGCGCGCACTGCCGGTCGCTCCCTGAGGCCGTTCCCTCCCAGGGCGGGGTGCGTCCAAGGGGCACTCCGCGCGGCAGAGCCCCGAACGGCGCGAGGGACGCTGCGGGATCGGTCCGACCATGACAGGGGTGTCGGTCGGGCCTCGATGACGGCCTCGCCTCGGCGACGCCGCCCTCCACCGCCGTCCGGACCTCGGAGGCGTCGGCAAGCGTGAAGTGCCCGGGGTCGAGCAGCGGTTCGAGCTTCCCGGCGTCGGCGAGTGCGGCCGCCCCGCGCGTGACCCCGGTGGGAACGCCGTCCGTCCGTGACCCACACGACAACGGCCCCTGATCCGCGTTTCCGCAGATCAGGGGCCGTTCTCATCGCGTGGCGGCGCCAGGATTCGAACCTGGGTAGGCTAAGCCGACGGATTTACAGTCCGCTCCCATTGGCCACTCGGGCACACCGCCATGGGATGTCGCTCCGGAGCCGCTTTCGTGCGGCGTTCCGTGGCAACGACGTAAACGATACCCGATCCCCAGGGGTGCTCCGCCACCGGATTGATCAGCGCCTACGGCGGGTGCGGGTGGCTAGGCTTTGCCGTGGCGGTCCGGGCATCCGGCCGTGCGTCTACCCACCCGATACAAGGAGCCACAGGACATGGCCGACTCCAGTTTCGACATCGTCTCGAAGGTCGAGCGGCAGGAGGTCGACAACGCCCTCAACCAGGCCGCCAAGGAGATCTCGCAGCGCTACGACTTCAAGGGCACCGGCGCGACCATCGAGTGGTCCGGCGACAAGATCCTGATGCAGGCGAGCGGAGAGGAGCGGGTCAAGGCGATCCTCGACATCTTCCAGTCCAAGCTGATCAAGCGGGGTATCTCGCTGAAGTCGCTGGAGGCGGGGGAGCCCCAGCTCTCCGGCAAGGAGTACAAGATCTTCGCGTCGATCCAGGAGGGCATCTCCCAGGAGAACGCGAAGAAGGTCGCCAAGGCCATTCGCGACGAGGGCCCGAAGGGCGTCAAGGCGCAGGTGCAGGGCGACGAGCTGCGGGTCAGCTCCAAGAGCCGCGACGACCTGCAGGCGGTCATCGCGCTGCTGAAGGGGAAGGACTTCGACTTCGCCCTTCAGTTCGTGAACTACCGCTGAGCCGTGACCGCCGTCGAGCCGTCCGGCCGTGCGGGGACAGGCGCTCGGGGGTGGTGCGGCGCGGCCGCACCACCCCCGCCTCGCGTCCCGGACGGGCCGGAGCACTCGGGGGCCGACGTCCGAATACCGCCGGCGCGGTCGGCCCACAGCGCACGGACTCGTGGACGCGGGACCGCGGAAGGCGCCCCCACGGCGGAGAGGAATGACCCATGACGGTGTACGCGACGGTCGGCAGCCCGCTCGGTGAGCTGCTGCTGGTCGGCGAGGAGTCCGCGACCGCCGTCGGCGGGATCGCGCTCGCCTCGCTCTCGCTGCCCGGGCAGAAGGGCGCCGCGGAGGTGCGGGACGGCCGGCGGCCCGCGCCGGAGGGGTTCGGGGAGATCACCGCGCAGCTGCGGGCCTACTTCGCCGGGGAGCTGACGTCCTTCTCGATCGAGTTCGCGCGGGGCGCCGGCACGGACTTCCAGCGGCGCGTCTGGCAGGCGGTGGAGGAGATTCCCTACGGGCGGACGGCGACCTACGGCCAGATCGCCGAGCGGGTCGGCGCCGCGGGGCCCGGAGTGCGGGCGGTGGGGACGGCCATCGGCCGCAATCCGCTGCTGATCGTGCGGCCGTGCCACCGGGTGATCGGCGCCGACGGCGCACTGCGCGGGTACGCGGGGGGCCTGCCGAGCAAGGAGCGGCTCCTCGGTCTGGAAGGCGCGCTGGTGGCGTGAGCGAGGGACTCTTCCCGCGGGAGCGGGCCGAGCCGGCGCCGGGGGCGGTGCACGTTCCCGGCTGGCTGTCCACCGCCCGGCAGCGCGAACTCGTCGTGGTGTGCCGGGAGTGGGCGCGCGGACCGGTGCCGATCCGGCACACCAGGCTGCCGACGGGTGGAGTGATGTCCGTGCGGACGGTCTGCGTCGGGTGGCACTGGCAGCCGTACCGGTACGCCCGGACCGCCGACGACGTGAACGGCGCCCGGGTCGCCGTCTTCCCCGACTGGCTGGCGGAGTTGGGGCGCGAGGCGCTGGCCGCCGCGTACGGCGGCACCGGGGTGGGCGAGGGGAGCGGCAGGCGATACACGCCGGACACCGCGCTCGTCAACTTCTACGACGGCGCCGCCAGGATGGGCATGCACCAGGACAAGGACGAGCGGTCCGGTGCCCCGGTGGTGTCGCTCAGCATCGGCGACACCTGCGTCTTCCGTCTCGGGAACACCTCGAACCGCGGTCGGCCTTACACGGACGTCGAGTTGGCGTCCGGCGACCTGTTCGTCTTCGGCGGACCGTCCCGCTTCGCGTACCACGGGGTGCCCGGGATCCGTCCGGGCACGGCCGATCCCGCGCTGGGTCTCGCCGGCCGGCTGAACATCACCCTGCGGGAGACCGGCCTCCGGGACTGAGCGTCCCCGGGCAGGCGGGAGGAACCCGGTCGGTTCCGTGCCAAGGGCTGTCCCGTGATCGCCCGCTGGGGATCCCGGGACAGCCGTCAGCGCGACCGCGAGTGGCCGAAGAGGATGCGGTAGGCGATGAGCAGGACGAGCGCGCCGCCGATGGCGGAGACCCACGTGGCACCGTCGTAGAAGTCCTTGGTGATCGGACGGTCCAGGAAGCGGGACGATATCCAGCCGCCGATGAAGGCGCCCGCGACACCGATGAGGGTGGTGCCGATCAGTCCGCCCGGGTCGCGGCCCGGCAGCAGGATCTTGGCGATGATCCCGGCGAGCAGACCGAGGACGATCCAGCTGATGATGCCCATGCCATGACTGCCTTTCCTCGTGCGCGTCCCCGGACTCCTGCCCGCGACGCGCTGCTGTCATGTCAGACGCCGGCGGTGGGGAGTGCGGTTGCGGCCGTGAGTAGGGTGCGGTGCATGACACAGGAACTGCGCAGGTCGCTGGGCGTGTTCGACGCTGTTGTCATCGGACTGGGCTCGATGATCGGTGCCGGGGTCTTCGTCGCGCCGGCGCCCGCGTCCGCCGCGGCCGGCACCGGGCCGCTGCTGCTCCTGGCGCTGGGGCTGGCCGCGGTCGTGGCGTACTGCAACGCCACCGCGTCGGCCCGGCTCGCGGCCCGCTACCCGGCGTCGGGCGGGACGTACGTGTACGGGCGGGAACGGCTCGGCCCGTTCTGGGGCTATCTCGCGGGCTGGGGCTTCGTCGTCGGGAAGACCGCCTCATGCGCGGCGATGGCCCTGACCGTGGGGGCGTACCTCTGGCCCGAGCAGGCGCACGCCGTCGCGGTGGCCGCGGTCGTGGCACTGACGGCGGTCAACTACGGCGGCGTCCAGAAGTCCGCCCGGTTGACTCGGGCGATCGTCGCGGTCGTGCTGGCGGTCCTGGCGGCGGTGGCCGTCGCCGTGCTCGTCTCTCCGTCCGCGGACTCCGGCCGTCTGCTGTCGGGTGGCCCCGGCGGCGGCGCGGGCGGTGTGCTGCAGGCCGCGGGACTGCTGTTCTTCGCGTTCGCCGGGTACGCGCGGATCGCCACGCTCGGCGAGGAGGTGCGGGATCCGACCCGGACGATCCCGCGCGCGATCCCGCTGGCCCTGGGGATCGCCCTGGGTGTGTACGTGGTCGTGGCCTGTGCGGTCCTGTCCGTGCTGGGTGCGGACGGACTCGGGAGGGCGACGGCTCCCCTGGCCGACGCCGTGCGGGCGGCCGGAGCGGACCAGCTGGTCCCCGTCGTACGGGTGGGGGCGGCGGTGGCCGCGCTCGGCTCGTTGCTGGCACTGATCCTCGGTGTCTCCCGGACGACGCTGGCGATGGCCCGGGACGGCCATCTGCCGCGCACCCTCGCGGCCGTCCATCCCCGCTTCCGGGTGCCGCACCACGCCGAGCTCGCGGTGGGGTCGGTGGTCGCCGTGGTGGCCGCTGCGGCGGACGTGCGGGGCGCGATCGGCTTCTCGTCGTTCGGCGTGCTCGTGTACTACGCCATCGCCAACGCCTCGGCGTGGACACTCGGTTCCCGGGGCAGGGCCCTCACCGTCGTCGGGTTGGCGGGCTGTCTGGTGCTGGCCCTCGCGCTGCCGTCGGCGTCGGTCGTGGCGGGCGCGGCGGTGCTGGCGGCGGGGGCTGCGGCGTACGCGGTACGGAGGAGGGCCGGCGGAGACCGGCCGTGACGCCCCGGGTCCCGGGGGAGTCGACGACCTCTTCGCAGGACGGCGGATCCGCGGGCCGGGGGCGTCAGGCCGAGTCGGCGACGGGAGACGTGGGCTCGGCCGCGGAAGACGTGGGCACCGTACCCGACGAGGGTCGGCGGCCCGAGGGCGGCGCCGCGCTTCCGGCTCTCCGGGCCGCGACGGCCGGCCTGTGCCGGTCCCCTCGGGCTCCGGGCTCGTGGGCTTTCGGGCTCACCTCGCCGTGAACGGCTGGTCGGTCGGCACGATCTCCTTGCCGAGCGGCAGCAGCGATACGGGGATCAGCTTGAAGTTCGCGAGGCCCAGGGGGATGCCGATGATGGTGAGGCAGAGGGCGATGCCCGTGACGACGTGCCCGAGCGCCAGCCACCAACCGGCCAGGATCAGCCAGAGCACGTTCCCGATGCAGGAGGGCGCGCCCGCGTCCCTGCGTTCCACCACCGTCTGGCCGAAGGGCCACAGAGCGTAGACGCCGATACGGAAGGCGGCCAGGCCGAAGGGGATGCCGATGATGGTGATGCACAGCAGGACGCCGGCCAGCAGATAGCCGAGGAACATCCAGAAGCCGCACAGGATGAGCCAGATGACGTTCAGAATTGTCTTCATGGGCGGTGACCTGCCATCTGTTCGAGACGGACGATGCGTTCGGCCATCGGCGGGTGGGTGCTGAACAGCTTCGTGAGGCTCTGCCCCGGCCGGAAGGGATTGGCGATCATCATATGGCTCGCCGTCTCGATCTTCGGCTCAGGCGGCAGGGGCAACTGCTTGGTGCCCTCCTCCAGCTTGCGCAGGGCGCTCGCGAGGGCGAGCGGGTCGCCGGTGAGCCTGGCCCCGTCGGCGTCGGCCTCGAACTCGCGGGAGCGGCTGATGGCGAGCTGGATGACGGACGCCGCGAGCGGACCCAGGATCATGATCAGCAGCAGGCCGAGCAGCCCGGGGCCGTCGTCGTCGTCCGAGCGGCCTATGGGGATCAGCCAGGCGAAGTTCACCAGGAACATGATCACTGAGGCGAGGGCGCCGGCGACGGACGAGATGAGGATGTCCCGGTTGTAGACGTGGCTCAGCTCGTGGCCGAGGACCGCCCGCAGTTCCCGCTCGTTGAGGATCCGCAGGATGCCCTCGGTGCAGCAGACCGCCGCGTTGCGCGGATTGCGTCCCGTGGCGAAGGCGTTCGGCGCCTGGGTCGGCGAGATGTACAGCCGGGGCATCGGCTGACGGGCCTGCGTGGAGAGCTCGCGGACGATCCGGTACAGCGCGGGCGCCTCGAACTCGCTGACCGGCCGGGCGCGCATGGCCCGCAGCGCGATCCTGTCGCTGTTCCAGTACGCGTACGCGTTCGTCCCCAGGGCCACGACGACGGCGACGATCAGGCCCGTACGGCCGAAGAGACTGCCGATGACGATGATGAGGGCGGACAGCCCCCCGAGGAGAACGGCAGTCCTCAGTCCGTTGTGCCGGCGGTGCACGGTACGCCCTCCAAGTGGCTCGGCAGGGGAACCCTCTGCGGTCGTGGTCCGCTCTCCAGTGGACCCTCCCGTACTGGTCAACGCCAGGCGGGAGCCGCGGGTTCCCCCGCCGCCACGGGCGGGGAGCCCGACGTCGCTGGGCCGTTCGGGTGACCCGGCCGGCTCAGCGCTGGGTCGGGAGCGCCCCCGCCTTCTCCAGTGCCTCGGGGAGGGGCTCCACGTCGCTCGTGCAGTGGGCGCAGCGGCTGGCGATCGCCGGGATCTCGGTGTAGCAGCGCGGGCAGTCGCGCACCGCCGCCTTGATGCTGACCGGCTCCTCCTTGGTGAAGCGGTTCTGCACCTTCAGCATCGGGACGACGACACCGAAGTAGAGGACGGCCGCGGTGATCACGAAGGCGATGGTGGCGCTGATGAAGAGGCCGTAGGGGAACTTCACCCCCTGGACCGTGAAGGCCGCCTTGCTGAAGTCCCCGGCGCCCTGCGTGGCCACGCCGATCAGCGGGGTGATGAAGGCGTTGGTGAGCCCCGTGACGACCGCCGTGAACGCGGAGCCGACCGCGAGGCCGATCGCCATCGTGATCACGTTTCCACGGAGGATGAAGTCCTTGAATCCGCTCAGCACAGCGGTACTCCCTCGTCGTTCTGCGGCCATGTCGTTCCTGCTGCTCGTCCGAATGCGGTCAACACCGTGCCCGCTCGGGGCGCCGCTTGTCGAACCGACGGTTCCGCCTACCCGGTACGGCGCGTTCCACGGGTGCCGGGAGGACAGCGGGAGGACAGAGCTGTCCGGAGCCGCGCGGCGACGGACGGGCCTGTCGTGAGCCCGTCAGAAGAGGTCGACGGCGGCGAAGCGCAGCACCAACTGCGGCCAGCCGGACAGCAGGACCCCGGCTGCTGCGGTGAGCGCGACGGCCGCGGTGACCAGGGCTGGTGCGGAACGACGTGGCGGCACGGCCTCGGCCGCGCCCTCGGGCGCCTCTTCCGGCGCCCGGAAGAGCTGGGCGGTCCACTGCAGGTAGTAGTAGAGCGCGATCACCACGTTCACGCCCATGACGACGGCGAGCCAGCCGAGACCCGCGTCGACCGCGGCCGAGAAGACCGCGACCTTGGCGAAGAGCCCGATGACGCCCGGCGGCAGCCCGGCCAGGCAGAGCAGGAAGAAAGCCAGCACCAGGGCGGTCACGGGACGGGTCGCGTACAGGCCGCGGTAGTCGGCGATCCGGTTCCGCGGCTTCGTGCGGGCGACCAGGGCCACCACGGCGAAGGCACCGAGGTTCACGACCGCGTACATGAGGGCGTAGGCCACGGTGGAACCGATCCGCACGTCGCCGGACCAGGCCGCCGCGGCGATCGGGACCAGGATGTAGCCCGCCTGTCCCACGGAGGACCAGGCGAGCAGCCGTACGGCGCTGTTCGCACGGGTGGGCGACTGGCGCACGGCCGCGACATTGCCGGCGGTCATGGTGAGGGCGGCGAGCACGGCAACGGCGGGGCCCCACACGTCCGCGTGGGCGGGGAAGGCGATGACGGTCACCAGGATCAGCCCGGAGAAGCCGACGGCCTTGCCGATGACGGAGAGGTACGCGGCGACGGGCAGCGGCGCGCCCACGTAGGTGTCGGGCACCCAGAAGTGGAACGGAACGGCCGCCGTCTTGAAGGCGAATCCGACCAGGGTGAGCGCCACACCCACCTGGGCCAGGGTGTCCAGCTGACCGGGCACGTCGTCCATGCGGGAGGCGATCCGCGTCAGATGCAGGGTGCCCGTCGTCGCGTACACGAAGCTGACGCCCAGCAGCATCACGGCGGTGGCGGTGACCGAGGACAGGAAGAACTTCAGGGCCGCCTCGCTGGACAACCGGTTGCCGCGGCGCAGGCCGACCAGGGCGAACGCGGGCAGCGAGGCGACCTCCAGGGCGACGACGAGGGTGGCGAGGTCCCGCGCGGCGGGCAGCAGGGCCGCTCCGGCCGCGGAGGACAGCAGCAGGAACCAGTACTCCCCCGCGGGCAGCCGCCTGCGCGTCTCGGTCACGGAGATCAGCGCCGTGACCAGCGCACCGCCCAGCACCAGGAACTGGATGACCAGCGTGAAACGGTCAGCCGTGTAGCTGCACACGTCGGGGGCGGTGGTCAGGCAGAACGTGGCGCGGTCCGCCCCGCGCAGCGGCAGCAGGGAGACCAGGGCGACGGTGAGCGAGGCGATGGCCGCGTAGCCAAGGAACGCCTTTCTCCGCTCGGCGACGAAGAGGTCGGCGACCAGGATCCCCAGGGCGGCCACCGCGGCGATGGTGGGCGGGGCGATCGCGAGCCAGTCGACGGACTGGACGACGGGCGCGACGAGCGCCTGCGGTGCGGCGGCCAGGGTCATGCCTTTCCTCCAGCGAGGAGCTTCTGCACGGCCGGGTCGGTGAGGCCGAGGAGGACCGCGGGCCAGAGCCCGGCGAGGACGGTGAGGGCGACGAGCGGCGTCCAGGCGGCGACCTCGTAGCCCTGTACGTCGGCGAGCCGCCCCTCTCCGGCGGGCCGGGGGCCGCCCATGCAGACTCGGCGGACGACGACGAGCAGGTACGCGGCGGTGAGCAGGGTACCGAGGCCGCCGATGGCCATGAAGGTGAGGAAGGCGGGGCGGCTGAGGCCGTCTGCGGGGTCGAAGGCGCCGAAGAGGGCGAGCATCTCGCCCCAGAACCCGGCGAGGCCGGGCAGGCCCAGCGAGGCCACGGCGGCGAAGGCGAGCAGCCCGCCGAGGCGGGGCGCACGGCCGTACAGCGCGGCCCCGGTGGCACCGGCGAGCGTGTCCAGGTCGGCGGTCCCGTACCGGTCCTTCACGGCGCCGGCCAGGAAGAAGAGCAGACCGGTGATGAGGCCGTGGGCGATGTTGGCGAAGAGCGCGCCGTTGACGCCGGTCGGGGTCATGGTCGCGATGCCCAGGAGCACGAAGCCCATGTGGCCCACGGAGGAGTACGCGATCAGGCGCTTCAGATCGCCCTTGGAACCCGGCCTGGCGAGCGCGAGGCAGGCGAGGGACCCGTAGACGACGCCCACGACGGCGAAGGCGGCGAGGTACGGGGCGAAGACCTGCATGCCGTCGGGCGCGATCGGAAGGACGATCCGGACGAAGCCGTAGGTGCCCATCTTCAGCAGGACTCCGGCGAGCAGGACCGAGCCGACCGTCGGCGCGGCGGTGTGGGCGTCGGGGAGCCAGCTGTGCAGCGGCCACATCGGGGTCTTCACCGCGAGACCGACCCCGATCGCGAGTACGGCGATGACCTGCACGGACAGGGCCAGGCCGCGGCCGTTGTCAGTGGCGAGTGCCAGCATGTCGAACGTGCCGGCCTGCAGTCCCACGAGGAGCAGGCCGAGCAGCATGACGACCGAACCGAGCAGGGTGAAGAGGATGAACTTCCAGGCCGCGGGGCGGCGGCCGGCGCCGCCCCAGCGGGCGATGAGGAAGTACATCGGGATCAGGACGGTCTCGAAGGCGAGGAAGAACAGCAGCAGGTCGAGTACGGCGAAGGTGGCGAGGGTGCCGCACTCGAGCACGAGGAGCAGCGCGACGAAGGCCTTGGGGGACGGACCCTCGGGCATCTTGAAGTAGCTGTACAGCGCGCAGAGGAAGGTCAGCAGCGCGGTCAGGACGAGAAGGGGGAGGGAGATGCCGTCGGTACCGAGGTGGATCCGCACGTCCAGTGCCGGGATCCAGCTGATGTCCGTCGTGGCCTGCATCTTCGACGGCTGGTCGTGGTCGAAGCCGAGCGCGAGGACGATCGCGGCGGCGAGGATCGCGCCGGTGACGGTCACACCGTGCCGCAGCACGGCCTGGTCGGGTGACTTCCCCTTCAGCCCGGGCGGGGCGGGCAGGAGGGCCGCGGCGGCACCGATGAGCGGGCCGACGACGATGAACGCGAGAAGGAACTGCATCACGGATTCGCTGATATCGATCACGGCTCACGCTCCCGCGGCGACGAGTACGACGGCGATCGCCAGGACGACGGAGCCGGCCAGCAGTGCGCTGAGGTAGGTCTGCACGTTTCCGGTCTGGGCGCGGCGCACGAGCCACCCGAGCCAGTTGGTGCCGGTGCCCGCGCCGCGCACATAGGTGTCGACGACTTCCCGGTCGAGGAACCTCACCAGTTCGGTGCCGGCCGTCACGGGGCGGACGAACAGGGTGCGGTAGACGGCGTCGAGGTGGAAGCCGGCCGCAGCGGGCCGGTGCAGCGGACCGAGCAGCAGCCGGCCGGGGTCGGCCGGGTCGGGTGCGGCCGCGATGTCCCCGTACGCGGGTTCGTGGCTGGTGATCGCCTCGGCCTCGGAGACGGCCGGTTCGGCCTCGGGGTGGGCGGCGACGGCACCCATCGGGACACGTGCGGCCAGGGCCGTCGTGTGCCGCCAGGTGGCGTAGGTGACGAGTCCGCCGACGAGGGCGACGCCCGTGCCCAGCACGGCGGTGGTGAGGGTCGGTTGCAGCGGCCGGCCGTCGAACCAGTCGTCGATGGAGCCCGCGGTCAGGCCGAAGGCGAGCGACGGCGCGGCCAGCACCCAGAGGACGGCGGTCATGGCCACGGGCTGCCGGCCGTGGTCGGGGGCCTCGGCACCCCGGCCGCGGAACGCCAGCAGCCACAGCCGGGTGGCGTAGGCGGCGGTGAGCAGGGCGGTGAGCAGACCCGAGACCAGGACGGCCCAACCCGCCGCGGCCGGGGCGACGGCGGACTCGCCGAGCGCGCTGTGCTCGGCGGCCACGAGCACCGCCTCCTTGGAGAAGAAGCCGGCGAAGGGAGGAACGGCGACGAGCGCGAGCAGGGCGATCGTCATCGTCCAGTACGCGTCGGGGATCCGCTTGGTCAGCCCGCTCATCCGCGACATGGCGGCCAGCGAGTTGGTGCCCGCGGCATGGATGATCACGCCGGCCGCGAGGAAGAGCAGTGCCTTGAAAGCACCGTGCGACAGGAGGTGGAAGACGGCGGCGCCCCGGTCCCCGACCGCCAGGGCACCCGACATGTAGCCGAGCTGGCCGATCGTCGAGTAGGCGAGGACCCGTTTGATGTCGTCCTGGGCGAGGGCGGCGAGGGCGGAGCCGACCATGGTGATCGCGGCCATCACGGCGAGGACGATCAGCGCCGCGGCGGAGGCGGCGAAGACGGGGAGGAGCCGGGCGACGAAGTACACGCCGGCGGCGACCATCGTCGCCGCGTGGATCAGCGCGGAGACCGGGGTCGGGCCGGCCATGGCGTCGGGGAGCCAGGTGTGCAGCGGGAACTGGGCGGATTTTCCGGCGACGCCCGCGAGCAGTAGCAGCGCCACCAGCGTCGGGTGGTCGATGGCACCCGCCGCGACGGCTCCGAGGACGCCGGTGATGCGGAACGTCCCGGCGTCCACGGCGAGCGCGAACAGACCGAACAGGAAGGGGACGTCGCCGAGCTTGGTGACCAGGAACGCCTTCAGGGAGGCGGCACGTGCCTCGGGCGTCTCCCAGTAGTGGCCGACCAGGAAGTACGAGCAGATACCCATGATCTCCCAGCCGACCAGCAGCACCATCAGGTCGCCCGAGTAGACGACGAGCAGCATCGCGGAGGTGAACAGCGAGACCAGGGCCGCGTAGGAGGGGTACCGCGGGTCGTCGCGCAGGTAGGCGGTCGAGTAGATCTGCACGCAGGAGGCGACGACGCCGACGAGCACGGCGACCAGGACGGCGAAGCCGTCGAGGTAGAGGGCGAGGTCGACGGGGACCGAGCCGGTCGGGGTGAGCTGGGTGGACGCACTGATCGGCCGCCCGCCGCCCTGACGCACGGCGACGAGCACGGCGAGCACGGTGGCGGCCAGCGTCGGCAGTACGGCCAGGGGACGGACGAATCCGGGTGCCGAACGGCCGAGGAGCAGGCCGCCGGCGGCGCCGAGGAAGGGAAGGAGGGGGACGAGAACGGCGAGGGTCGTCGTGGTCACGCGGTGGCCTCGGCCTTCTCCGCCGGCGCGGCGGCGTCGGCCGGTTCGTGGCCCTCGGCGGTGTCGCGCAGCCGGTCGATGTCCGAGGTCCCGCGGTTGCGGTACACCATCAGGACGATCGCCAGACCGATGCCGATCTCCGCGGCTGCGATGGCGATGGTGAACAGGGTCAGGGCCTGGCCGCTGTGCAGGGCGTCGCGCAGCCAGACGTCGAAGGCGACCAGGTTGAGGTTGACGGCGTTGAGCATGAGCTCGACCGACATCAGGACCAGGATCGCGTTGCGGCGCGCCAGCACCCCGTACAGCCCCGTGCAGAACAGGAGGACGGAGAGCACCGCTGGATAGGCGAGATGCATCAGCTCTTCCCCTCCCGGTCCGGGGAGTTCTTGCGGGACAGGACGATCGCCCCGACAAGGGCGGCCAGGAGCAGCACGGACAGAGCCTCGAACGGCAGCACCCAGTGCCGGAAGAGGATCTCGCCGGACACCCGGGTGGAGCCCTGGGACGGGCCGTCGAGGTCGATCCACGTCGTACGGAAGGCGTCGACGACCACCCAGACCAGAGCGGTCGCCGAGGCGACCGCCACGACGAGCGCGGCGGGACGGTTGCCGGAGTCCGCGTCGGCGGAGCGGCCGATGGGGGCCCTGGTGAGCATCAGCCCGAAGAGCAGGAGGACGACCACGGAACCGACGTAGATCAGCACCTGTACCCAGGCGATGAACTCGGCGGTCAGCAGGAGGTACTCGACGGCCAGCCCGCCCAGCGCCACGACCAGCCACAGGGCGGCGTGCACCAGTTGCCGTGTCGTGACGGTGAGGACGGCGGCGGCCAGGGTGGCGATGCCGACGAGCAGGAAGGCGATCTCGACGCCCGTCGGGGACAGGAAGCCGTTCCCCGTCTGGGCGACGGCGTGGGCGATGGTCATGCCTGACCTCCCTCGGCCGGCGGAGCGGCCGGGCGACCGGCGTCCGGCGCCCCGGCGCCCCGCTCGGCCTCGGCCTCGGTCCGGTCGGCCCGCGCGGCGGCGAGCTTCTCCGCGGCCTTGCGCGCCGCGGCGAGTTCCTTGGGCTCCTCGGCGGCCGCGTCGAGCGCGGGCGGCGCCGGAACCGTCCACATCCACTCGCGGAGCTTGTCCCGCTCATGGGTCAGGTCACGGATGTCGGTCTCCGCGTACTCGAACTCCGGCGACCAGAACAACGCGTCGAAAGGACAGACCTCGATGCAGATACCGCAGTACATGCACAGGGAGAAGTCGATGGCGAACCGGTCGAGGACGTTGCGGGAGCGCTCACGGCCTCCCGGGGCGGCCGCCGGGACCGTCTCCTTGTGGGAGTCGATGTAGATGCACCAGTCGGGGCACTCACGGGCGCAGAGCATGCAGACCGTGCAGTTCTCCTCGAACAGACCGATCACACCGCGCGAGCGGGGCGGGAGTTCGGGCTGCACGTCGGGGTACTGCGCGGTGTGCGCGCGCTTCGTCATCGTCCGCAGGGTGACGGCGAGCCCCTTGGCCAGGCCCGATCCGGGGATACGGGGCCGGGAGGGCGGATGGGAGCCGGTCATGACTGCATCACCACCTTGACGACGCCGGTGAGGGCGATCTGGGCGAGGGCGAGCGGGACGAGCGTCGTCCAGGCGAGCCGCTGGAGCTGGTCCTCCCGCAGCCGCGGGTAGGTCACGCGGAGCCAGATCACGATGAAGGCGAGCACCGCGGTCTTCAGCAGGGTCCACAGCCAGCCGAGGCCGTCGGCACCGAACGGGCCGTGCCAGCCGCCGAGGAAGAGGACGGTGGTCAGACCGCAGAGGACGACGATGCCCGCGTACTCGGCGAGCAGGAACAGGGCGAAGCGCAGTCCCGTGTACTCCGTGTACGCGCCGAAGATGATCTCGGAGTCGGCGACCGGCATGTCGAACGGCGGACGCTGCAGTTCGGCGAGACCGGCGACGAAGAAGACCAGGGCGCCCACGATCTGCCAGGGCAGCCACCACCACTCGAAGGCGTTCAGGATGCCGGGGAGGGAGACGGTGCCGGCGGCCATCGCGACGGACGCGGCGGCGAGCAGCATCGGCAGTTCGTACGCGAGGAGCTGCGCGGCGGTGCGCAGTGCGCCCAGGAGCGAGAACTTGTTGGCCGAGGCCCAGCCCGCCATGAGCGAACCGAGCACGCCGACGCCCATGACGGCGAGCACGAAGAAGATGCCCGCGTCGACGATGATCCCGACCGCTCCCTCGCTCGGGCCGATCGGGATCGCGACCAGCACGAGCAGGTACGGGAGGAGCGCGACGGCGGGCGCGAGCTGGAAGACGCGACGGTCCGCGTCGGCCGGGACCACGTCCTCCTTCTGTGCGAACTTCACGCCGTCCGCGACGAGCTGCGCCCAGCCGTGGAAACCACCGGCGTACATGGGGCCGAGCCGGCCCTGCATATGGGCCATCACCTTGTGCTCGGTCTGCCCGATGACGAGGGGCAGCACCAGGAACACGGCGAAGACGGCCAGGAGCCGCAGGGCGACGTCGAGTGCGTCGTTCACGCGCGGTCGCCTCCCGTGGCGTCGTCCGTCCGCGACCCGGGGCCTTCGCCGGCACTGCCCTCCGGCCTGGGGGCCGGTGTCGCGGGTGGGGTGGTGGTACCGGCTCCGGACGCACCGGACCCAGGTTCGGGTTGGGGCTCGGGCTCGGGTTGGGGCTCCGGTCCGGGCTCGGATTCGAGTTGGGGCCCGGGCTCGGAGGTGGTGCCACCGGCCCCGGGCGACGGGTCGGCGGGCCGGGGCTCGGGCTCCGGTCCGGCACCGGCACCGGCACCGGCACCCGAGTGATCGGACTTGGACTCGGGCTCGGGCTCGGGCTCGGGCTCGGGCTGGGTGGCAGCCTCGCGCTTGACCCCGGCCTCGGGCTCGGGCTCGGGCGGGGCCTCGGGCTCGGTCGCACCTGCGCCGGCGGCACCCGCGCCTGAACCGGACTCGGAACCGGACTCGGTGGCCTCCGCCTCGCCACCGGGCCCGGTGGCGACCTCGGCGGCCGGCTCCGTTCCGGAGCGGGGCCCCGCCGTGGCCTCCTCGGCGGGCCGGACCTCGACGGCAGGTGCCCCCGGGGCCTCGCCTTCGCCCGGTCCGGGCCGGGCCTCGGGAGCGGTCCTCGTCGGGTCCGGCTCGTCGAAGGCCGGACGGGCGTGGTGCCAGGGTGCGTCGGCGCTGCGGCCGCGCGGGGCCTGCGCGGGCTGGGGTGGGGTCTCGCCGGACCGACTCGCCGAGCCGTCCGCGGCACTGCGCGCACGGCGCGGCTCGGCTGCCGCCCCGTCCGCCTCCGGCCGCTGACTCGCCGAACCCCCGGATGCCGACCGCGAGCGGCGCGCGGGCGCCTGACCGGCCGAACCCCCAGCAGCCGTACGCGAACGCCGCACCGGAGTCCCGGGGGTCGCCCCGGGGGTCGCCCCGGAGCCCTCCCCCGAAGCCGGCGCCTGAGCCTGAGCCTGAGCCTCAACGCCGGCGTCGGCCGTCGGTGCGGCCTCCTTCGAGGCTGTCGCCTGACTGGCCGAGCCCTCCGACACGCTGCGGGTGCGGCGCGGCGGGCGTTCGCCGGCGGCACGCGGAGCGCGGGCCGGGCGGGCGGGAGCAGGGGGGAGCTGGCCCTTGAGGGGGCCCCACTCGTTGGGGTCGGGGACGCCGGGCGGCAGCATCTGGCGCCGCTTCGGCCCACCGTGTTCGGACTCGCCCGGCTCCTTCGCGCCCGGCCACGCCTTGGCGACCCGCGCCGCGAGCACGAAGTCCTTGCGCAGCGGGTGCCCTTCGAAGGTGTCGGGAAGAAGCAGCGGCACCAGATGCGGATGGCCGGTGAAGTCCACGCCGAACATCTCGTGCGTCTCGCGCTCGTGCCAGCCCGCGCCCGCGAAGACCTCCACGGCGCTGGGGAGCACGGGTGCGTCGTGCGGAACGGTGGTACGCAGCATGAGCCTGCGCACGGACGTCCCCTCCGCGCCCTGTTCCAGCGCGACGACGTGCGCGCAGACACGGAAGCCGGTGCCCGGCTCGTCCACGGCACTGAGCCAGTCGAAGTAGCTGCAGCCGAGTTCGTCGCGAGCGACTCGCAGCGCGTCGAGCCAGGAGGTCGCCGGGACGTCCACGGTCAGCAGGTCGTACGCCGCCTCGGCGGTGGCCTCGGGGCCGAAGCGTTCGGCGATGTCCGTCTCGAAGGTGCTCACGAGGCGGCTCCCGGGTCGGACCCCGGCCCGGACGGCGCCCCACCCGACGGTGCCCCGCCGGAGGGGGAGTCCGCGGGGCTCGCGGCCGGTGCGGGCGGGGCCACGAGCCCACTGCGGAGTTCGCCCACCGAGGCCCGTCCGGGAGCGGCGGCGTAACGCTCGCCCAGCGACTCGCGTGCGATCTTCTCCTGCAGCTTGAGGATGCCCTGGAGCAGTGCTTCGGGCCGGGGCGGGCAGCCGGGGACGTACACGTCGACGGGGATGATCTGGTCGACGCCCTTGGTCACGGAGTACGAGTCCCAGTACGGGCCGCCGCAGTTCGAGCAGGCACCGAAGGAGATGACGTACTTGGGTTCGGGCATCTGCTCGTACAGCCGCTTCACCGCGGGCGCCATCTTGTCGGTGACCGTGCCCGACACGACCATCAGGTCGGCCTGGCGGGGGCCGGGCGCGAACGGGATCACTCCGAGGCGGATGAAGTCGTGGCGGGCCATCGAAGCGGCGATGAACTCGATCGCGCAGCAGGCGAGGCCGAAGTTGAAGACCCACAGGCTGTAGCGGCGGCCCCAGTTCAGGATCACCTTCATCGGCTCGGGCGCGAGCCGGGAGAGGGCTCCCAGCCGCCTGGGCTCCGGCAGCGTCACCGGCTCGGCGGCCGGCCCGGCGGCCTCGGCGCCCGGGGTCTGCGGGGTCACGTCCATGTGAGGACGCCCTTCTTCCATGCATAGAGGATTCCCACGGCCAGGAAGCCGAGGAAGATGAACATCTCCACGAGCGTCGTCGCGCCGTAACCGGGTGCGGCGAAGACCGTGGCCCACGGGAAGAGGAAGATCGAGTCGACGGCGAAGATCACGTAGAGGAAGGCGTACACGTAGTAGCGGACCTGGGTGTGCGCCCAGCCCTCTCCCACGGGATCGACTCCGCACTCGTACGTGAGCAGCTTCTCCGGCGTGGGTACGACGGGGCGCAGCAGCCGTCCCGCGCCGAACGCCACGGCGACGAAGAGCACGCCGATCAGGGCGAGCAGTCCGACGACGGAGTAGCTCTGGAAGTAGTCGGCCGCGAGCACGGTCGATTCGGGAAGTTTCCGCACGTCCGCCCCTCGCTCCCTGCCCGTTCGACGATCTGTACGCACGGGAGTCTAGGCCCTGCTAAAGAGAAGGTAAGCAGCCGTGCCACTCATCGGACCGGAACGGGCACCGACCCGGTGGGGATATCCCCACTCCGCCCCCACCCACGTACCCCATGGCGTGCGCGAACGCGACCGTGCAGGCTTTCCCGCATGACCCCGACCAGCAGTTCTCCCGGCCTCTCCGGGTACGGGCCCGGCAGCCCGCCGCCGGCCCGCTTCGCCTACGACCGGCACACCTGGAAGGAGATCGCCCATCTCCTCTCCGACCTGCCGGTCGCCCTCGCCGGGTTCGTCTACGTGGTGGCCATGGTCGCGGTCGGCGCCGGGCTGTCGGTGACGGTCGTCGGCCTGCCGCTTCTCGCGGGCGGTCTGGCCGGCGCGCGCCTCCTCGGCCGCGGGGAGCGGGCCCGGGCCCGGGCGCTGCTCGGCGTTCGGGTGGACGAGCCGAGCCGGCTCCCCCGCCTCCGGGGGGCGGGACTCCTCGGCAGACTGTGGAACGGGCTGAGGGACCCGGTGGGCTGGCGGACCGTGCTGTACGCGTTCATCAGGCTTCCGTGGGCGGTCCTGTCCTTCACCGTCACATCGGTGGGACTCTTCGTGCTCTGGCCGGTGCTGCCCTTCGTCGTCCGGGCCATGGCGAACGTCGACCGGGCGATGGTCCGGGTACTGCTCTCGCCGTCCGACGAACTGGAGCGGCGCATAGTGGAGCTGGAGTCGGACCGGGGTGTCGTCGTGGACACGGCAGCCGCCGACCTGCGGCGCATCGAACGCGATCTGCACGACGGCGCCCAGGCCAGACTCGTCGCCCTCGCCATGGACCTCGGGCTCGCCAAGGAGAAACTGCTGGAGGACCCCGACGCGGCCGCCACCATGGTCGACGAGGCCCACGGCGAGGTGAAACTGGCCCTCCAGGAACTCCGCGACCTCGCCCGAGGCATCCACCCGGCCGTCCTCACCGACCGCGGCCTCGACGCCGCACTCTCCTCCGTCGCCTCCCGCTGCACCGTCCCGGTCCGAATCAACGTCGACCTGCCCGCCCGCCCGGCCGAGGCAATCGAGGGCATCGCCTACTTCACCGTCTCCGAACTCCTGCAGAACGTCAGCAAACACAGCCGGGCACAAACAGCCTCCGTCGACGTCCGACGCACCCAGAACCGACTCCTGATCCAGGTCCGGGACGACGGCCACGGCGGAGCCGACCCGACAGGAGGCACCGGCATCGCCGGACTGGCCAAACGCCTCGGAGCCGTCGACGGACTCCTCGTCGTCGACTCCCCCGCCGGCGGCCCCACAGTCATCACGGCGGAACTCCCCTGGCGGGACCGGGCCCCGCGGCGGGACGGCGGGACCGCCCGCGCGGGCACCCGACCGGTTCGGCCGCGCTCGTCGTCCGGCCGGGGGAGACGGCCCGGCGCCTCCTCCGGCTGAGGGAGACGGCCGGAACCCCGGCCGACCGGGCGATCGGGCACCCGCCCACGGACCGGCCGGGCGACCCGGCTGACGGGGTGGGGGAAACCCCCGGAGAACACGGAGAAGGGCCACATGGTGCGTGCCCGGCGGCACCGCGAGCCTTGAGCACGAGCGCCGCGGCACCCGCGGCGCACCACCGCCGACCGGACGAGCAGAACGGACCACACCATGGCCACGGCACACCGATCCGGGACCCGGGTCCACCGTATTCCCCCGGCGCTGCGGGCCCCGTTCGAGGGCCGCACCTGGCGCGAGTTCGGCTACCTCCTGCTGGGCCTGCCCCTCAGTGTCGTGTTCTTCGCCCTGGCGCTGTCGCTGACCGCGGCCGGCGTCGGGCTTGTGGTCACGTTCCTGGGCATCCCGATCCTCGCCGGCGCGCTCGCCGTGTGCCGGGGCTTCGGCGCGCTGGAGCGGGCCCGGGCCAGGGCGCTGCTGCGGCTCGACGTGGCCGATCCCACGCCGGTACTGCCGCGGAGCGAAGGCGCGCTCGGCTGGGTCGGCGCGGTGCTGAGGAGCGGGGTGTCCTGGCGGCACCTCCTCTACACGCTGGTGCACATGCCGTGGGCGGTGTTCGCCTTCTCCGTCTCCCTGGCGTTCTGGAGCTACGGCTGGTGCCTGCTGACGTACCCGCTGTGGCAGTGGGTCTTCCCCGTCCACGCGGGGATCGACGGCCTGCAGCTCTACGGTGACGGCACGCACGACGTCTACCTCGACTCCCCGTTCGAGCTCGCCGCGACCAGCCTGATCGGACTGCTGTTCACCCTGGCCGCGCCCTGGATCATCCGCGGTCTCGCCGCGGTGGACCGGCTGCTCGTCGCCGGGCTGCTCGGCCCCTCCCGGCTGGAGGGCAGGGTCGTGCGGCTGGAGTCGGACCGGGGTGTCGTCGTGGACACGGCAGCCGCCGACCTGCGGCGCATCGAACGCGATCTGCACGACGGCGCCCAGGCCAGACTCGTCGCCCTCGCCATGGACCTCGGGCTCGCCAAGGAGAAACTGCTGGAGGACCCCGACGCGGCCGCCACCATGGTCGACGAGGCCCACGGCGAGGTGAAACTGGCCCTCCAGGAACTCCGCGACCTCGCCCGAGGCATCCACCCGGCCGTCCTCACCGACCGCGGCCTCGACGCCGCACTCTCCTCCGTCGCCTCCCGCTGCACCGTCCCGGTCCGAATCAACGTCGACCTGCCCACCCGCCCGGCCGAGGCAATCGAGGGCATCGCCTACTTCACCGTCTCCGAACTCCTGCAGAACGTCAGCAAACACAGCCGGGCACAAACAGCCTCCGTCGACGTCCGACGCACCCAGAACCGACTCCTGATCCAGGTCCGGGACGACGGCCACGGCGGAGCCGACCCGACAGGAGGCACCGGCATCGCCGGACTGGCCAAACGCCTCGGAGCCGTCGACGGACTCCTCGTCGTCGACTCCCCCGCCGGCGGCCCCACAGTCATCACGGCGGAACTCCCCTGGCGCGCGTGACGCCTTTGGGCGAGCGGTCGCGGCCGGACGGGCACCCGACCGGTTCCGGGCACGGACACCCGGCCACCCGCCCGGCCTCACTCCGCGCCCGGCCACCCGCCCCGGCCTTACTCCGCGCCCGGCCACCCGCCCCGGCCTCACTCCGCGCCCGGGGACCGGAACCCGGACCGCTCGACCTGCGCCGCGGCGGAAACGAAACACCCGCCCGGCTGTGTGAAGGGTGCGATGCTGGGGGCGACCGGAGGGCGACCGCCGGACGCAGGCCGAGGACCACAACGACCGCAGGGGGACGCACCGCCGTGGAGCACGAGACCGACGCCCTCCCGAGGCACGCCACGTCGCCCGGTGGCGCCGCGACCGGCGCGCGCACCGTCCGCGTCGTCATCGCCGAGGACTCCGTACTGCTCCGCGAGGGCCTCACCCGGTTGCTCACCGACCGCGGCCACCACGTCGTCGCGGGCGTCGGGGACGCCGACGCGCTGATCGGGACCATCGGGGAGCTCGCCGCGCAGGACGGCCTTCCCGACGTCGTCGTCGCGGACGTGCGGATGCCGCCCACGCACACGGACGAGGGCGTCCGGGCGGCCGTCCGACTGCGCAGGGACCACCCGGGCCTGGGTGTGCTGGTGCTGTCGCAGTACGTGGAGGAGCGGTACGCCACGGAGCTGCTCGCGGGGAGCAGCCGGGGTGTGGGCTATCTGCTGAAGGACCGGGTCGCCGAGGTCAGGGAGTTCGTGGACGCGGTCGTCCGGGTGGCGGGCGGCGGGACGGCGCTGGACCCGGAGGTCGTGACGCAGCTGCTGGGGCGGAGCCGGAAGCAGGAGGTGCTCGCCGGCCTGACGCCCAGGGAGCGCGAGGTGCTGGGCCTGATGGCGGAGGGCAGGACGAACTCGGCGATCGCACGGCGGCTCGTGGTGAGCGACGGCGCCGTGGAGAAGCACGTGAGCAACATCTTCCTGAAGCTCGGGCTGTCCCCCAGTGACGGTGATCATCGGCGTGTACTGGCCGTGCTCACCTATCTGGAATCCTGAATACCTGACACTCTGTCAGGCAACGACGATCGATCACGGGGGAGTGCCCTACCGAACGCACCGAGGGGGGAACGGAACATGGCAAACCAGGACACGGCGGCATCTCAGATCGACGTCCGACATGTGAGCGGTCCGGGGAAGGCGATGCTCACGGACGTAGGGTTGACCTTGGAGCGACCGGTACGCCGGCCGCAGCCCAGCCGCCTCGAGGGAGGTCCAGTTCAGTGACCAGCCAGGTCAGCAGCCCAGCAGAACACGCGGACGAGGCAGACGAGGCCGGGGAGGCCCTCGTCGGGGGGCAGCGACGGCCTCCCGGCGAGAAGGAAGTACGACAACTGGACCGGGTGATCATCCGCTTCGCGGGTGACTCCGGTGACGGTATGCAGCTGACGGGTGACCGCTTCACCTCGGAGACGGCGTCGTACGGGAACGACCTGTCGACCCTGCCCAACTTCCCGGCCGAGATCCGTGCGCCCGCAGGCACCCTTCCGGGCGTGTCCAGCTTCCAGGTGCACTTCGCCGACCACGACATCCTCACCCCCGGCGACGCACCCCACGTGCTGGTGGCGATGAACCCCGCCGCGCTGAAGGCCAACATCGCCGATGTGCCGCGCGGCGGCGAGATCATCGTCAACACCGACGAATTCGCCAAGCGCGCGATGGCCAAGGTCGGCTACGAGACCTCCCCGCTGGAGGACGGCTCGCTGGACGGCTACAGCGTGCACCCCGTCCCCCTGACCACCCTCACGATCGAGGCGCTCAAGGAGTTCGGGCTCTCCCGCAAGGAGGCCGAGCGCTCCAAGAACATGTTCGCGCTGGGCCTGCTGTCGTGGATGTACCACCGGCCGACCGAGGGCACCGAGAGGTTCCTCAGAGCCAAGTTCGCGAAGAAGCCGCTGATCGCCGAGGCGAACGTGGCTGCGTTCCGGGCCGGCTGGAACTTCGGGGAGACGACCGAGGACTTCGCCGTCTCCTACGAGGTCGCGCCCGCCGACACCGCGTTCCCGACCGGCACGTACCGCAACATCTCCGGGAACCTGGCCCTGTCCTACGGGCTGATCGCCGCGTCCCGGCAGGCCGACCTGCCGCTGTACCTGGGCTCGTACCCGATCACCCCGGCCTCGGACATCCTGCACGAGCTCTCCCGGCACAAGAACTTCGGCGTGCGCACCTTCCAGGCGGAGGACGAGATCGCCGGCATCGGCGCGGCGCTCGGTGCCGCGTTCGGCGGCTCGCTGGCCGTGACCACCACGTCCGGCCCCGGCGTGGCGCTGAAGTCGGAGACCATCGGCCTGGCGGTGTCGCTGGAGCTGCCGCTGCTGGTCGTCGACATCCAGCGCGGCGGGCCCTCGACCGGTCTGCCCACCAAGACCGAGCAGGCCGACCTGCTGCAGGCGATGTACGGCCGCAACGGCGAGGCCCCGGTGCCGGTCGTGGCGCCGCGCACCCCGGCGGACTGCTTCGACGCGGCGCTGGACGCGGCCAGGATCGCGCTGACGTACCGCACCCCGGTGCTCCTGCTCTCCGACGGATACCTCGCCAACGGATCCGAGCCGTGGCGGATCCCGGACCTCGACGAGCTGCCCGACCTGCGGACCCGGTTCGCCACGGGACCGAACCACACGCTCGACGACGGCACCGAGGTGTTCTGGCCCTACAAACGGGACCCGCGGACGCTGGCCCGCCCGTGGGCGGTGCCCGGCACGCCGGGTCTGGAGCACCGGATCGGCGGCATCGAGAAGCAGGACGGCACCGGCAACATCTCCTACGACCCGGCCAACCACGACCTCATGGTCCGCACCCGCCAGGCCAAGATCGACGGCATCGAGGTCCCGGACGTCGAGGTCGACGACCCGGACGGCGCGAGGACGCTGGTCCTCGGCTGGGGCTCCACCTACGGGCCGATCACCGCGGCGGTCCGCCGCATCCGCCGGGAGGGCGGCGCCGTCGCGCAGGCCCATCTGCGGCACCTCAACCCGTTCCCCGGGAATCTCGGGGAGGTCCTCGGGCGTTACGACAAGGTGGTGGTGCCGGAGATGAACCTCGGCCAGCTCGCCACGCTGATCCGGGCGAGGTTCCTGGTCGACGCGCACTCGTACAACCAGGTCAACGGAATGCCGTTCAAGGCCGAGCAGCTCGCGGCGGCCCTCAAGGAGGCCATCGATGACTGAGACAGCGTCCACGCTGCTGTCCCTGGTTCCCAAGGCCGAGGCCAAGCAGTCCATGAAGGACTTCAAGTCGGACCAGGAGGTCCGCTGGTGTCCGGGCTGCGGCGACTACGCGATCCTCGCCGCCGTGCAGGGCTTCATGCCCGAGCTCGGCCTGGCGAAGGAGAACATCGTCTTCGTCTCCGGCATCGGCTGCTCCTCCCGCTTCCCGTACTACATGGACACCTACGGGATGCACTCCATCCACGGCCGTGCCCCGGCGATCGCGACCGGCCTCGCCTCCTCCCGCCGCGACCTCAGCGTGTGGGTCGTCACGGGTGACGGCGACGCGCTGTCCATCGGCGGCAACCACCTCATCCACGCCCTCCGCCGCAACGTCAACCTCAAGATCCTGCTGTTCAACAACCGGATCTACGGTCTGACGAAGGGCCAGTACTCCCCCACCTCCGAGCTCGGCAAGATCACCAAGTCGACACCGATGGGCTCGCTGGACGCGCCGTTCAACCCGGTCTCGCTGGCGATCGGCGCCGAGGCGTCGTTCGTGGCCCGCACCATCGACTCGGACCGCAAGCACCTCACCGAGGTGCTGCGCGCGGCGGCGGACCACCCGGGCACGGCACTGGTGGAGATCTACCAGAACTGCAACATCTTCAACGACGGCGCCTTCGAGGCGCTCAAGGACAAGGAGCAGGCCGAGGAGGCGGTGATCCGGCTGGAGCACGGGCAGCCGATCGTCTTCGGCGGCGGCGACTCCAAGGGCGTGGTGCGCGACCAGGCCACCGGCGATCTCAAGGTCGTCACGGTCACCGCCGAGAACGAGTCGCAGATCCTGGTCCACGACGCCCACAGCGCCAGTCCGACGACCGCCTTCGCGCTGTCCCGGCTTGCCGACCCGGACACGCTGCACCAGACGCCCATCGGGGTGTTCCGCAGCGTCGAGCGCCCCGTCTACGACACCCTGATGGCCGATCAGCTCGAAACCGCGATCGAGCAGAACGGCAAGGGCGACCTGGGTGCCCTGCTCGCGGGCAACGACACCTGGACCGTCGTCGGCTGACGCACGGCTCCCCCCGCGGCCACGGGCCCGGATCTCCGGTCAGGAGATCCGGGCCCCGTCGTACTCCGCGCGAGCCCGCTCCACGTCGCCGAGCCGCCGCTCGGTCCACCGCGCCAGTGCCCACACCTGCTCGCCGGCCTCGCGGCCGAGGTCCGTGAGGGAGTAGTCGACGCGCGGTGGGATGACGGGCTTGGCGTCGCGGTGCACGAACCCGTCGCGCTCCAGGGTCTGCAGGGTCTGCGCCAGCATCTTCTCGCTGACCCCGCCGATTGCCCGGCGCAGTTCGCTGAAGCGGTACGAGCGTTCGAGCAGCGCGGCCAGCACCAGGACGCCCCACCGGCTGGTGACGTGTTCCAGGACCACGCGGGACGGACACAGCTTCTCGTTGACGTCGGGCCTCCCCACGGGAACGCCTGCGACCTGCGGGCTCATGTTCATATCAGTACCTTACTTCAAAGTGGGTACTTTCGAATCGATAGCGCTTCTCGTAGCGTCGGTGCCGAAGCCCCCAGCGATCGGAGAACCCACATGAGCATCGTCGTCACCGGAGCCACCGGACACCTCGGCCGCCTCGTCGTCGAGCGCCTCCTGGAGACGGGCGTACCGGCCACCGGCATCGCCGCGGTGGTGCGCGACGAGGGCAGGGCCGCGGATCTCGCGGCGCGCGGGATCGAGCTGCGCGTCGCCGACTACGACGACCCCGCGACGCTCGCCGACACCTTCCACGCCGGCGACCGGGTCCTGCTGGTCTCCGGGAACGAGGTGGGGCGGCGCGTCCCGCAGCACACGGCCGTCGTCGCCGCCGCGCGGGCGGCGGGCGTCGCGCAGTTCGCGTACACGGGCATCCTGGGCGGGCCCGAGGCGGACTTCGAACTCGCGGCCGAGCACAAGGCCACCGAGCAGGCGATTCTCGACTCCGGCCTGCCGTACACCTTCCTGCGCAACGGCTGGTACACCGAGAACTACACGGAGCAACTCGCCCCGGTCCTGGAGCACGGCGCGATCGTCACCAACGCGGGCCAGGGGAGGATCGCCTCCGCCGCGCGCGCCGACTACGCCGCCGCGGCCGCCGCCGTCCTCACCGGGGAGGGCCATCTCGGCCGGGCCTACGAGCTCAGCGGTGACACCGCCTGGTCGCAGGCCGAGTACGCGGCCGAGGTCGCGAAGCAGTCGGGCAGGGAGATCGTCCACCGGAACGTCGCCGCCGAGACGCGCCTGCAGATCCTCACCGGCGCCGGCGTGCCCGCACCCTTCGCCGCGATCCTCGTCGACGTGGACCGGGCCGTCGAACGCGGCCTGCTGGCCCGCGGCGACGGAGACCTCGCCCGCCTCATCGGCCGGCCGACCACCCCGCTCGCGGAGACCGTCGCGACGGCCCTGGCGCACCACTGACCGTCACGTCATGACCGTATGGCGATACGGACATGACAGCCGGCCCTGCTCGGCGCTACCTTCGACCGGGACAGCGCGGTGCAGGGCGGCGGGAGGGTCAGTGAAGGCGGACAACGAGCAGCGCATGGGCCTGCTGTACGGGATGGGCGCCTACGGGATGTGGGGGCTGGTCCCGCTCTTCTGGCCGCTGCTGAAGCCGGCCGGCGCCGTCGAGATCCTCGCCCATCGCATGGTCTGGTCGCTGGTGGTCGTGGGTGCCGCCCTACTGGTGCTGCGCCGCTGGGAATGGCTGCGCCCCCTGCTGCGCGACCCTCGCAAGCTGGGCCTGATCACCGTCGCCGCCACCGTGATCACGGTCAACTGGGGCGTCTACATCTGGGCCGTCAACGCGGGCCAGGTGGTGGAGGCGTCGCTCGGCTACTTCATCAACCCCCTGGTCACCATCGCCATGGGCGTGCTGCTTCTGAAGGAGCGGCTGCGGCCCGCGCAGTGGACTGCCGTCGGCATCGGCCTGGCCGCGGTGCTCGTGCTCACGGTCGGGTACGGACGGCCGCCGTGGATCTCACTGGTGCTGGCTCTCTCCTTCGCCGTCTACGGGCTGCTGAAGAAGAAGACCAACATCGGCGGCCTGGAGTCGCTGGCCGCCGAGACCGCGGTGCAGTTCCTGCCGGCCCTCGCCTATCTGCTGTGGCTGGGCTCGCGGGGCGCGGCCGACTTCGGCGAGCACGGCGCCGGCCACGCCGCACTGCTCGCCGCCACCGGAGTCGTCACCGCCGTCCCGCTGATCTGCTTCGGCGCGGCCGCGATCCGGGTGCCGCTGTCGACGCTGGGGCTCCTGCAGTACCTGGCGCCGGTGTTCCAGTTCCTGCTGGGCGTCCTCTACTTCCACGAAGCCATGCCCGCCGAGCGGTGGGCCGGCTTCTCGCTGGTGTGGCTGGCGCTGACGGTCCTCACCTGGGACGCGCTGCGCAACGCCCGTCGCACCCGGGCAGAGGCGGCGCGCCTCGCGGCCGAGGCCCGGGCGGCGGCCGCGGCGGGCACGGCCCCCCGGGCGGCGGCTTCCCCTGAATCGGCGTCCGTGCGGCGGCCGGAGCCCGCCTCCTGACGACGGACGGAGGTTCCGCGCCGGCCGCCCCGCCGTGCGGCCGGCGCGTCAGCTCCTTCCGGGCAGAAGCGCGTTCGTCGTCCGCTCCACGACCGCCCGCCGACGCCCGCGCCGCCCCTCTATAACTGGTCGCATGACACTGCACTGGAAGCTCGTGATCGACGCGACCGACCCGCTCGCCCAGGCCGACTTCTGGGCCGGGGCCCTCGGCTACCGGACGGAGGACAACAGCGCCCTGATCGAGGGCCTGCTGGAGCAGGGCGCCGTCCCCGAGGCCCTGACCACCGAGTGGCACGGCCGCCGCGCATGGCGGGATCTGGCCGCCGTCCGGCATCCGGACGACCCGTACGAGGAGACGACCGGCACGGGACTCGGCAGGCGGCTGCTGTTCCATCGGGTGCCGGAGGCCAAGACGGCCAAGAACCGCCTCCACCTCGACCTCCACCCCGGCCCGGGCCGGCGCGACGAGGAGGTCTCCCGACTGGAGGCACTCGGCGCGAGCGTGCTGCGCGGGGTGAAGGAACCGGGCGGGGAGTGGTGCGTGATGCAGGACCCGGAGGGCAACGAGTTCTGCGTCCACTAGGACGGATTGCGAAAGCAGCTCCGGTCCCCTCGCCGATGTCCATGCACCCGTAGGCGGCCATGGGGCGCTGCGCCCGCAGAGGGGCAGCGGGACAGCAGGCGGACGGCACTCGCTCAACCGACCTTGCGGACTTGACCGTTCCGAGATGTCCGCCTATCGAACCCGACTGACCGGTTTCCGCCCTTGACGGTCAGTCACCATCTCACTGACCATTCAGCACACAGCCGCACCGCACACTGCCGTACCGCGCACAGCTCCAGCACCCTGGGACGCCGTCGTCGCAGGGAGTCCCGCACGTTCCGTCCTGTCCCCGTACGGAATCCGGAGCCCCCACATGAGTCACTCCGCGCACAGACGCACCGCCGCCGCAGCGGCACTGGCCCTCGCCGGACTGCTCACCGCAGCCGTCCCGGCGACCGCAGCACCCGGCGGGCCACCCGCCTCCGCGCCCGACTCCCGGGCGAGCGCCGCCACTTCCCCGGCGGCGCTCGCCGCACCGGACATACCACTCGCCAACGTCAAGGCCCACCTGTCCGAACTGCAGTCCATCGCCGGCGCCAACGGCGGCAACCGCGCCCACGGCCGGCCCGGCTACAAGGCGTCGATCGACTATGTGAAGGCCAAGCTGGATGCCGCCGGATTCACCACCACCGTCCAGCAGTTCACCTCATCGGGGGCCACCGGCTACAACCTGATCGCCGACTGGCCGGGCGGCGACCCCAACCAGGTGCTGATGGCCGGCGCCCACCTCGACTCCGTGAGCTCGGGACCGGGAATGAACGACAACGGCTCCGGCTCGGCCGGTGTGCTCGAGACCGCCCTCGCCGTCTCCAGGGCCCAGCTGCAACCGGCGAAGCACCTGCGCTTCGCCTGGTGGGGAGCGGAGGAGCTGGGGCTCGTCGGCTCCCGGTACCACGTCAACAACCTTCCCTCAGCGGAGCGTTCAAAGATCTCCGGCTATCTCAACTTCGACATGATCGGATCACCGAACCCCGGCTACTTCGTCTACGACGACGACCCGGTGATCGAGCAGACCTTCAAGGACTTCTACGCCGGACTCGGTGTGCCGACCGAGATCGAGACCGAGGGCGACGGCCGATCGGACCACGCCTCGTTCAAGAACGTCGGGATAGCGGTGGGCGGTCTGTTCACCGGCGCCAGCCGCACCAAGTCGAGCGCGCAGGCCCAGAAGTGGGGCGGTACGGCCGGACAGGCATTCGACCGCTGCTACCACTCGTCCTGCGACACCACGTCGAACATCAACGACACGGCGCTCGACCGGAACAGCGACGCCATCGCACACGCCGTCTGGGCACTGTCCACCGGATCGACCGTTCCGCCCGGCGACGTCTACGAGGCCACCGGGGACGTCGCCATCCCGGACAACGGCGCCGCGGTGAACTCGTCCATCACCGTCTCCGGCCGCACGGGCAACGCGCCGGCCACCCTCAAGGTGGGCGTGGACATCAAGCACACCTGGCGGGGTGACCTCGTCGTCGACCTGGTGGCGCCGGACGGCACCGCATACCGCCTGAAGAACTCCAGCGGCAGCGACTCCGCGGACAACGTCATCGCCACGTACACCGTCAACGCCTCCAGTGAGCCGGCCAACGGCACCTGGAACCTGCGGGTCCAGGACGTCGCCCGCTACGACACCGGCTACATCGACAGCTGGCGGCTCACCTTCTGAGCCGACGGCACCGAAGGACCCACCCCCCACAGGCCGCATGCGCACGCGGACACCGTGTGCGCATGCGGTCCTCCGCGGGGTCGCGGCACACACAGGGGTGCGGGGCGGCGTCGGAGCACCCCGCACCCGGTCGTGCTACTTCGCCGCGTTCGCCGCCTCGACGAGTGCGTCCTGGGTGACCGCTCCGACGTACACCTTGCCGTCGTCGGTCATGAGGGCGTTGACCAGACGGGTCTTGAAGACCGTGCCGGCGCCGAAGTCGCCCTTGACCCGGTCGCCGAGGGCGTCCAGGAACTGCCGGGCCTCCGGCGGGGCGTCGCCCGGCTTCGGGGCGGTGGAGCCCTTGCCGCCCGGGGTGGTGATCTCGGCGATGGCGGTCCAGCCCTCGCCGATGACGTTGACCCCCCGGCCGTCCCCGCCGACCAGACCGGCCGGCCCAAAGCCCTCGAGGCCCTCCAGTCCCCCGGCGGGCTTGGGAGCACCCTTCTCCCGGCTGTTGAGCTCGTCGGCCTCGGTGATCTTCGCACCCTTCGGCGGGGTGAAGTCGAAGGTCGACGCGGCGGGACGGGAGAAGTCGACCTTGGTGAAGCCCGCGTCGACCACGGCCTTCCCGCCGGAGCTGGGCAGCAGGGTGAACTTCAGCGGCACGCCGTTCTCCGCGTCCACCGCGATCCTGACGGAGTCGACGGTCGAACCGCTCTGCCTGGGCTTCACGAGCAGCTGGTAGGCGTCGCGGCCCGCGATCCGGGCCGTGCCGTCGACGGTCACCGAGGTGGTGTCGCCGGCCGCCTCCAGCACCTCGTCGGCGAGGTCCTTCGGGGTGGTGGGCAGCTCCTTCGGGGCCCGCTGCTCCCGGTCGGCGCCCGCCCCGGCGTCCCTGCCGTGGAAGACCTCGTTGGACTCGCTGTCGTACGCCCAGACGTCGTCGCCGTTGTGGATGACGCTGTACTCAGCGCCGTCGCCCAGGATCGACAGCCGCTGCCGGTCGGGGCCGTCGGCCGCGACCCGCAGTGTGTGGGTGCCGGACGCCAGTTCCATCAGCCTGGCGTCAGGCGAGGCGGAACCGCCGTCGCCGCCCGCGGCGCCCCCGGCCAGCCCACCGAGGGACGGGAGTCCCAGGTCGGTGCTGATCTTCACCGTGCCGGACAGCTGCTCGGTGTCCGACGCCGCGATCTTCGCGATGAGTTCCTGTGCCGTGATGTCCGGCAGGTCGGGGTCGCCGGACGCGGCGAGCGCCGGGACGAGCCCGATGGTCGCCGCGGCGACCCCCGCCACCGCGACCGGGACGGCGTAGCGTGCCGCCTTGCGGCGGACGACGCCGCCCTCCCCGGCCTCATCGGTGGTCCGTGCGGTGTCGTTCGGTGCCATGGTGTGCCCTACCTCCGTGATCGGCGGCGTCGTCCGTCCAGTGCACGAGTCCACCCCGCGCCGCCATTCTCACCCGTATCGGTCGCTTCGGTGAGGAGTGGTTGTCTCCATCTGACCAAATCGGGAGGTCGCACGCGTCAGCCCCCGGGATCAACTCCGCGTACTGCTGCGGTATGACCCGAGGGCCGGTTCCGTCACCCGTCCAGTAGGGGTCGCAAGGAGGCGGGGCGTCAGCCCGCGCGGTGGACCACCGCGTCGCACAGCTCCTCCAGCGCGGCCCTCGCGGTGCACTCGGGGAGCGCCGCCAGCATCGCGCGCGCCTCCTGCGCGTACCGCACGGTGTCGCGCCTGGCCTGCTCGAGGGCCGAGTGGCCCCGCAGCCTCGCCAGTGCCTCGGCGTGCCGGGCGTCGTCCGTCAGATCGCCGGCGAGCAGTTCGACGAGCTCCACGTCGTCCGGCCGGCCGTGCGCGGCCGCCTCCTCCTGCAGCCGCAGCACCGGCAGGGTGGCGATGCCCTCGCGCAGATCGGTACCGGGGGTCTTCCCGGACTCGTGGGAGTCGGACGCGATGTCGAGGACGTCGTCGGCGAGCTGGAAGGCGACGCCGAGGCGCTCGCCGTACTGGGTGAGTACATCGGTGATCCGCTCGTCGGCGCCCGACATCATCGCGCCGAAGCGGCAGGACACGGCGACCAGCGATCCCGTCTTGCCCCGGAGGACGTCCAGGTAGTGGTCGACCGGGTCGCGGCCGTCGCGCGGACCGGCCGTCTCCAGGATCTGGCCGGTCACGAGTCGTTCGAACGCCTCGGCCTGGATACGGACGGCCTCGGGGCCGAGGTCGGCGAGGATGTGCGAGGCGCGGGCGAACAGGAAGTCGCCGGTGAGGACGGCCAGGGAGTTCCCCCAGCGGGCGTTGGCGCTGGGCACTCCACGGCGCACGTCGGCCTCGTCCATCACGTCGTCGTGGTACAGCGTCGCCAGGTGGGTCAGCTCGACGACGACGGCCGAGGGCACGATCCCCGGTGCGTCCGGGTCGCCGAACCGGGCGGCCAGCATCACCAGCAGCGGCCGGAAGCGCTTCCCGCCGGCCCGGACGAGGTGCTGCGCGGCCTCCGTGATGAAGGGCACCTCGCTCTTGGTGGCATCGAGCAGCCCCGACTCGACGGCCGCCAATCCGGTCTGGACATCGGCCTCAAGAGCCTGGTCCCGCACGCTCAGCCCGAACGGCCCGACGACGGTCACGAGAGGTACTCCTGTCTGCTGACGATCACACGGATTGTCGATGTGTCGCTGTCACCACTCAAGTCAGCGTATCCGGTCGCGTTTCGATCACCATGGGCGCCTTCCCGCCTCCCCCGGTATGTTCGTGATCAGCTGATACGACTGGATGTGAGAGTTTTGTCAGGAATCTCAATGGTGCCCGCCGGGCCGTGCGCACACCGGACCGCCGGGGCCCACCCCACCCACTTCCGCCGGGCGGGCGCGGACACCCGGAGGGGTGTGCCGGATCCGCCGGGGTCCGCGTCATGAGGATCCGCACCGACTACCCGTACGAGACCCGCCAGGACGACGTCCGCATCCCGGTGCCCGACGCCTGCGGGGGCACCACCCTGCTCCACGGCCGCGTCTGGCGGCCGGTCACCGACGAGCCGGTCCCCGCCCTGCTCGAATACCTCCCCTCCCGGCTGAGCGACCGGACCGCGGCCTCGGACCGGCAGCGCCACCCCTGGTACGCGGGGCACGGCTACGCCTCCGTACGCGTCGACGTCCGCGGCCACGGCAACAGCGAGGGCGTGCCCGGCGACGAGTACGCGGCGACCGTCCCGGCGGACGGGGCGGCCGTCGTCGAATGGCTCGCCCGGCAGCCGTGGTGCACGGGCCGTGTGGGCATGTTCGGGGTCTCCTGGGGCGGCACCAGCGCCCTGCAGATCGCGGCGCTCGCGCCGGAGCCGCTGAAGGCCGTCGTCGCGGTCTGCGCCACCGACGACCGGTACGACAACGACGTGCACCGCATCGGCGGCGCGGTCGCCGCCGCAGGCACCGCGTCCTGGGCGGCGGAACTGCTCGCCCTCAGCGCCCGGCCGCCCGACCCGCTCCACGCCGGAGAGGACTGGAGCCGGATGTGGCAGACCCGGCTGGAGGCTCTCGAACCCCTCCACCACACCTGGCTCGCCCACCGCACACGGGACGTGTACTGGGAGCGGGGCAGCGTGTGCGAGGACTACGCCGCGATCCGGGCGGCGGTGCTCGCCGTCGGCGGCTGGCAGGACCCGCACCGGGACACCGTGCTGCGGCTGGTCCGCGAGCTGGACCCGGCACGGACGCGGGGGATCATCGGTCCCTGGCCGCGCGAGTACCCGGACCAGGAGCGGCCCCCGGGCCCCGCGATCGGCTTCCTCCAGGAGACGCTGCGCTGGTGGGACCACTGGCTGCACGGCGACGCCCGGGACCGCGCCGGGCACGGCGGCACTGGCCGGCCGAGCTCCGCCGGCCCCTCCCCCGGTGCGGGCACGGACGCCCGCACCGGTGCGGGCGCCGCCATCGGCGTGATGGCGGAACCGCTGCTCCGGATCTGGATCACCGAGTCCCACCCGCCCGCCACGGCGTACGACGAACTGCCCGGCCGCTGGGACGGCGAGCCCGACTGGCCGTCCCCCCGGATCACCCCGGTGGCGTACGCGTTCCAGGGGCCGCCGCAGGTCGTCGACTCGCCGCAGCAGACCGGGCTCGACGCCGGCAGCTTCACCCCCTTCGGCGAGGACGCCGATCTGCCACCCGACCAGCGGGACGAGGACGCCAAATCCGTGAGCTTCGAGTTCGAGGTCGCGGAGCGGACCGAGATCCTGGGACGTCCGCGCGTGATCCTGCGGCTCCGTCTGGACGTGCCGCACGGACTGGCCGTCGCCCGGCTGTGCGACGTGGCGCCCGACGGCTCGTCGACACTCGTCACACGGGGCGCGCTCGACCTCTCGGCCCGGACCGGGCCGGACCGCTCGGTCGACTGGCCGGCCGGGGCCACCGACGCCGTATCCTTCGAGCTCGCCGCCGCCGGCCACGCCTTCGCCCCCGGCCATCGCATCCGGCTGGCCGTCTCCTCCGCCTACTGGCCGTGGATCTGGCCCCGTGCGGACTCCGCGGGCTTCACCCTCCACCCGGACGGCTCCTTCCTCGAACTCCCCGTGCGCAGTGCCGCCGCGGGCCCGGAGGCGTTCGGCACGATCGCCTTCGAGGCACCGGAGCACGCCGAGCCGCTCGGCGTCGTCACCCCCGTCACGCTCGATCCGCCGCGCCCCGGACGGCTGATCGTCCGCGATGTCGCCAAGGGCGAATGGCGGCTGGAACTCTCCGGCGACCGCGGCACCCGCGTCCACCCGGACGGCCTCGAACTCACCGAGCGGAGTGCGGAGTCGTACACGATCCAGGAACGGGACCCGCTGTCCGCGAGGGCCCGGTGCGAATGGACGATCCGCCTCCACCGCCCGGAGCTGGCCTGGGACACCACGGTCGAGACCCGCTCCGACATCGGCTGCGACGAGGAGCACTTCACCACCACCGACGAGGTGGTGTGCCGGCACGGCCGCGAGGTGGTCTTCCACCGCACCTGGCGGAGGCGGATCCCGAGGAGCGAGGGCTGACGGGACCATCGCCGGGCGCGCGCAGGGTGTCCGAGCGGGCCCTGACGCCGACTGCACTGTCCACGTAACGTGTCCTCCACACACGTGGAAAGCGAGGCAAGCACCGATGCCCGAGCAGAGCCCGCTCGATCTGGCCGAGGGCGATCCCTTCGGCCCGCACAACCTCCCGTACGGCGTCTTCACCACGGCGGACGAGCCGGACCGGCGCCGGCTCGGGGTCCGGATCGGCGACCACGTGCTCGACGCCGGCGCCGTGGCGCACACGCTCGGCTCCCCGTACGCCGCCCTGCTCGCCCAGCCCGGCCTGGGTGCGCTGCTCGCGGCCGGCCGTACCGCCTGGCGGGACGTGCGCCGCGCGCTCACCGCATGGGTGACGGTGCCGGCCCACCGCCGGGACATCGAGCCGCTGCTCCACCCGCTCGGCTCGGTGACGCTCCATCTCCCCTACGACGTCGCCGACTACGTCGACTTCTACGCCAGCGAGCACCACGCCACCAACGTCGGCCGCATCTTCCGCCCGGACGGCGAGCCGCTCACGCCCAACTGGAAGCACCTGCCGATCGGCTACCACGGCCGCTCCGGCACCGTCGTCGTCTCCGGCACGGAGGTCGTCCGCCCCTCCGGACAGCGGAAGGCCCCCGCCGACCCGGCTCCCGTCTTCGGCCCGTCGGTCAAGCTGGACATCGAGGCCGAGGTCGGCTTCGTCGTCGGCACCCCGTCCGAACTCGGCCGGCCCGTCCCGCTGAACGGTTTCCGCGACCATGTCTTCGGTCTCCAGCTGCTCAACGACTGGTCCGCGCGCGACCTCCAGGCCTGGGAGTACGTGCCCCTCGGCCCGTTCCTCGGCAAGTCGTTCGCCACGTCCGTGTCCGCCTGGGTCACCCCGCTGGAGGCCCTCGACGCGGCCCGGGTCTCCCCGCCCGCCCGGGACTTCGGCCTGCTGCCCTACCTCGACGACTCGGGCGACGAGGAGCCGGGCGGCTTCGACCTGCGCATCTCCGTGGCCGTCAACGGGCAGATCGTGTCCGAGCCGCCGTTCGCGACCATGTACTGGACCGCGGCCCAGCAACTGGCCCACATGACCGTCAACGGCGCCTCGCTGCGCACCGGGGACCTGTACGGCTCCGGCACGGTCAGCGGCCCCGAAGTGCACCAGCGCGGTTCGCTCCTCGAACTCACCTGGAACGGCCGCGACCCGCTGGAACTGCCGTACGGGAAGCGGACGTTCCTGGAGGACGGCGACGAGGTCACCATCACGGCGTGGGCACCGGGCCCCGACGGCGTGAAGGTCGGCCTCGGCGAGGTCACCGGCCGGATCGCGTCCGCCCTCGCGTAGGAAACCGTCGGGTCGGGGTGGCGCCCCGCACCACCTCATGGCATCGGGTCAGGGGCTCCGCTCGGGCTCCTGACCGCCGCGGGACCGGCCTGCTCCCGCGCGCCGAGCGGCTCGTGGACGGGGACCGGGCCTCGGCACCGTCGTGGCCGCCGCACCTGACCGTCACGGCCCGGGAGCGGCCGGGCCTCGCGGAGCCCCGCGGAAGCCGGGCCGGGGCCCGGAGGGTCACCAGTGCTCGGCCAGTCTGAGCACCAGGACCAGCGACCCCGACCCGAGGGCCAGGAGGACCCAGACCGCGACCCACGGCCTGCGGCCGTTCAGCAGATGCCGTACCGCCGCCGTGCCCTCCACGGCGACGCCCGCCATGCCGAGCACCCCGATGACGGCCCCCGTCCAGTAGGCCCACCCCTGCTCCCCGAAGAACCGCAGCAGCAGGAGAGCCGGGAGCAGCACCGCCGCCGGCCAGGTGTCAGCACTGCTCGGCCGCTTCGGCTCCTCCCCCCGGCCGGAGTCCCCTGACCGGTCCGGAGGACCCGGCTCCCCGGTCCGCTGCGACTGCTCCGCTGAAGCGCCCACGATGTCCCCCGTGTCCACGATCAAGGTCCGGCGCCCTGGAGGACGCCGGACCTTGATCCCGGGTTGCCCGGGCCGGGCGGGAACGTACCGGGCAGGAGGACGGAGACGCGGCGGGGGCGGGACCGGTGCCGGTCGAAGCCGGACGGGGTCGGAACCGGGCGGCGCGGGTGCCGACCCGACCCGCGTGGAGGCCGGATCTCGGTCCGGTGGGGCCGGCGGTCAGGTCCTGTCGTCCGTGACGCGCTCGCCCTCGGCCTGGGACGGCGTGGTCCGGTCGACGTCGGGGTGCTGTTCCTCGGTCGACTCCCGGTCCTCGCCCTCGGCCTGGGAAGGGGTGGTGTACTCGGGCTCCTGGTACTGGTCGATCATGACGATCCTCCTCGACCCGACGGCCTCGCCCCGTGATCGAGCCTAGTCGCATTCGGACGGCCAGGCCGGGTGGGCGTTGGGCAGCGCGAGGGCCCGGCACCCCTCCGAGAGGTGCCGGACCCCGGCGCCGACCTAGCGGGGCGTCCCCGCGGACCGCCGCCTACCGCACGAACACGCTCGCCTGGCCGGCCAGGTCCAGGAAGTACTGCGGTACCACGCCGAGCACCAGGGTGACCGCGACGCCGACCGCGATCGCCGACATCGTCAGCGGGGAGGGGACGGCGACCGTCGGGCCCTCCGGCTTCGGCTCGCTGAAGAACATCAGCACGATGACCCGGATGTAGAAGAACGCGGCGATCGCGGACGAGATCACACCGACCACGACCAGTGCCCCGGCGCCTCCCTCCGCCGCCGCCCGGAACACGGCGAACTTCCCGGAGAATCCGGAGGTCAGCGGGATACCGGCGAAAGCCAGCAGGAACACCGCGAAGACGGCCGCGACCAGCGGCGACCGCCTGCCGAGGCCCGCCCATTTGGAGAGGTGGGTGGCCTCGCCACCGGCGTCGCGCACCAACGTGACCACCGCGAACGCACCGATGGTGACGAAGGAGTACGCGAGCAGGTAGAAGAGCACCGACGAAACGCCCTCCGGCGTCACCGCGATGACACCGGCGAGGATGAAACCGGCGTGTGCGATCGAGGAGTACGCCAGGAGCCGCTTGATGTCGGTCTGGGTGATGGCGACGATCGCGCCGCCCAGCATGGTGACGATGGCGATCGCCCACATGACCGGCCGCCAGTCCCAACGCAGCCCGGGCAGCACCACGTACAGCAGCCGGAGCAGTGCGCCGAAGGCCGCGACCTTCGTGGCCGCCGCCATGAAGCCGGTGACCGGGGTCGGTGCACCCTGGTAGACGTCCGGGGTCCACATGTGGAACGGCACCGCGCCCACCTTGAAGAGCAGCCCCGTCAGGATCAGCGCCCCACCGATGAGCAGGAGGGCGTCGTTGCCCATCGTGCCGGCGAGCGCCGGGTCGATGGTCTGGACGGTGCCGTCGACGACGTCGGCGATGCGGGCGTAGGCGACCGAGCCGGCGTAGCCGTACAGCAGGGCGATGCCGAAGAGCAGGAACGCGGAGGAGAAGGCGCCGAGGAGGAAGTACTTCACCGCGGCCTCCTGCGACATGAGCCGCTTGCGGCGGGCCAGCGCGCACAGCAGGTACAGCGGGAGGGAGAAGACCTCCAGGGCGATGAACAGCGTCAGCAGGTCGTTCGCCGCGGGGAAGACCATCATCCCCGCCACGGCGAACAGGGCCAGCGGGAACACCTCGGTGGTGGTGAACCCGGCCTTGACCGCGGCCTTCTCACTGTCGCTGCCCGGTACGGAGCCGGCCTGTGCGGCGAAGGAGTCGACGCGCTCGCCGTGGGCCGCGGGGTCGAGCCGGCGCTCGGCGAACGTGAACACCGCGACCAGCGACGCCAACAGGATGGTGCCCTGCAGGAACAGGGCGGGGCCGTCGACCGCGATGGCGCCCATCGCCGCGATGTGCGCCTTGGTCGTGCCGTAACCGCCGGCGGCCAGGCCGACGACCGCGGCGAACGCGGCGGTCAGGGCCACGACGGCGAGGAACACCTGTGTGTAGTGGCGGCTCCTGCGGGGGACGAAGGCCTCGACCAGCACACCGAGGATCGCCGCGCCGACCACGATCAGCGTGGGCGCGAGCTGTGCGTACTCGATGTGCGGGGCCGGGATCCTGTCCAGCGGCTCGGCCGCCGTCGTCCACAGGCTGTGGACAGCTGTCGTGCTCACTTGGCCGCCTCCACCTCGGGCTGGGGGTCCTTCTTCTGGACGTCGGACATGGTGTGTTCGACGGCCGGGTTGACGATGTCCGTCAGCGGCTTCGGATAGACGCCGAGGAAGATGAGCAGCGCGATCAGCGGCGTGACCACCACCAGTTCACGCAGCCGCAGATCCGGCAGGCTCCGCACCTCCTCCTTCACCGGCCCGGTCATCGTCCGCTGGTACAGCACCAGCGTGTAGAGCGCGGCGAGCACGATGCCGAAGGTCGCGATGATGCCGACGACCGGATAGCGCGCGAACGTCCCGACGAGGACCAGGAACTCACTGACGAACGGCGCGAGTCCCGGCAGCGACAGGGTCGCCAGTCCCCCGATGAGGAAGGTGCCGGCGAGGACCGGGGCGACCTTCTGCACTCCGCCGTAGTCGGCGATGAGCCGGGAACCACGCCGCGAGATCAGGAAGCCGGCCACCAGCATCAGCGCGGCGGTCGAGATCCCGTGGTTCACCATGTAGAGCGTCGCCCCGGACTGCCCCTGGGTGGTCATCGCGAAGATGCCCATGATGATGAAGCCGAAGTGGGAGATCGACGCGTAGGCGATCAGGCGCTTGATGTCGCGCTGTCCGACGGCGAGCAGCGCACCGTAGACGATGCTGACCAGGGCGAGGGCCAGGATCACCGGGGTCGCCCACTCGGACGCCTCCGGGAACAGCCCCAGGCAGAAGCGCAGCATCGCGAACGTGCCGACCTTGTCGACCACGGCCGTGATCAGCACGGCGACCGGGGCGGTCGACTCCCCCATCGCGTTGGGCAGCCAGGTGTGCAGCGGCCACAGCGGCGCCTTCACCGCGAAGGCGAAGAAGAAGCCGAGGAACAGCAGCCGCTCGGTGCCGGTGGCCATCTCCAGCGTGCCGTTGGCACGGGCCTCGGCGATCTCCGTCAGCGAGAAGTTCCCCGCGACCACGTAGAGCCCGATGACCGCGGCCAGCATGATGAGTCCGCCGGCCAGGTTGTAGAGCAGGAACTTCACCGCGGCGTAGGAGCGCTGGGCCGCCGCGTTCCCGTCGCCGCCCCCCGCTGCGGCAGTGGCCTGCCGAGCGGGTGCGGCACGGTCCCCGAAGCCGCCGATGAGGAAGTACATCGGGATGAGCATGGCTTCGAAGAGGATGTAGAAGAGGAAGACGTCGGTGGCCTCGAAGGAGAGGATCACCATCGCCTCGACCGACAGGATCAGGGCGAAGAATCCCTGGGTCGGCCGCCACCGGTAGGGCTTCGTCCCGGCAGGGGTGTCCGCGCCGGCGGCGGGGGAAGGGTCGGCATCGTGCCAACCCGCCAGAATGATCGGCGGGATCAGCACGGCGGTCAGCGCGATCAGCGCCACCGCGATCCCGTCCACGCCCAGTTCGTAGCGGACGCCGAAGTCCGCGATCCAGGCGTGGGACTCGGTGAGCTGGTAGCGGTCGCCGCCGGGCTCGAACCGTACGGCGATCACCGCCGCGAGCACGAGCGTGCCCAGGGAGACCAGCAGCGCCAGCCACTTGGCGGCCGTGCGCCGGCCGGCCGGGACGGCGGCGGTGGCGATCGCGCCGAGCGCCGGGAGCGCCGCCGCCGCGGTGAGGAGCGGGAAGGACATGTCGGTTACACCGCCCTCATCAGCAGGGTCGCGGCGATCAGCACCGCCGTACCTCCGAACATCGTGACCGCGTAGGTGCGGGCGTAGCCGTTCTGCAGCTTGCGGAGCCGGCCGGAGAGGCCGCCGAACGAGGCCGCCGTGCCGTTGACGACCCCGTCGACCAGGCTGTGGTCCACGTACACGAGCGACCGGGTCAGGTGCTCGCCGCCGCGGACCAGGACAACATGGTTGAAGTCGTCCTGGAGGAGGTCGCGGCGGGCGGCCCGGGTGAGCAGCGAGCCGCGCGGCGGGGTGACCGGCACCGGGCGGCGGCCGTACTGCAGCCAGGCGAGCGCGACGCCGAGGACCATCACCGCGACCGTGGCGGTCGTGACCGTGGTGGCGCTGAGCGGCGAATGGCCGTGGTCGAAGCTGGTGACCGGCTCCAGCCACTTCACGAACGACTCGTGCCAGGAGAACAGCCCGCCGGCGAACACCGAGCCGAAGGCGAGCACGATCATCGGGATCGTCATGGTCCTCGGCGACTCGTGCGGATGCGGCAGTTCACCCTTGTCGTCGGGCTGCCAGCGCTTCTCGCCGAAGAAGGTCATCAGCATCACGCGCGTCATGTAGAAGGCGGTGATGGCGGCGCCCAACAGGGCCGCGCCTCCGAGGATCCAGCCCTCGGTACCGCCCTTGGCGAAGGCGGCCTCAATGATCTTGTCCTTGGAGAAGAAGCCGGACAGGCCGGGGAAACCGATGATGGCGAGGTAGCCGAGGCCGAAGGTGACGAAGGTGATCGGCATGTACTTCCGCAGGCCGCCGTACTTCCTCATGTCCACCTCGTCGTTCATGCCGTGCATGACCGAACCGGCACCGAGGAAGAGCCCGGCCTTGAAGAAGCCGTGGGTGACCAGGTGCATGATCGCGAAGGCGTATCCGATCGGGCCGAGGCCCGCCGCCAGGATCATGTAGCCGATCTGCGACATCGTCGAGCCGGCCAGCGCCTTCTTGATGTCGTCCTTCGCACAACCGACGATCGCACCGAAGAGGAGCGTGACCGCGCCGACCGTGACGACGGCGAGCTGGGCGTCCGGGGCGGCGTTGAAGATCGCCCCGGAGCGGGTGATCAGGTAGACGCCGGCGGTGACCATGGTCGCCGCGTGGATCAGGGCCGACACCGGCGTCGGGCCCTCCATCGCGTCCCCGAGCCAGGACTGCAGCGGCACCTGGGCGGACTTGCCGCAGGCGGCGAGCAGCAGGAGCAGGCCCAGGGCGGTCAGCGTGCCCTCGGACGCCTCGCCCGTGGACCCGAGCACCGGCCCGAAGGCGAAGGTGCCGAAGGTGGTGAACATCAGCATGATGGCGATGGACAGGCCCATGTCGCCGACCCGGTTGACCAGGAAGGCCTTCTTCGCCGCCGTCGCCGCGCTGGGCTTGTGCTGCCAGAAGCCGATGAGCAGGTACGAGGCGAGGCCGACGCCCTCCCACCCGACGTACAGCAACAGGTAGTTGTCGGCGAGCACGAGCAGGAGCATCGCCGCGAGGAACAGGTTGAGGTAGCCGAAGAAGCGGCGGCGGCGCTCGTCGTGCTCCATGTACCCCACCGAGTACAGATGGATGAGCGAGCCGACGCCGGTGATCAGCAGGACGAAGGTCATCGACAGCTGGTCGAGCTGGAAGGCGACGTCCGCCTGGAAGCCGCCGACCGGGATCCAGCTGAACAGGTACTGGTGGAGAGTGCGGTCGTCGCCGGGCCGGCCGAGCATGTCGGCGAAGAGCACGACGGCGACGACAAAGGAGGCGGCGGCGAGCGCGGTGCCGATCCAGTGGCCCGAGCGGTCGAGCCGGCGCCCTCCGAGCAGCAGCACGGCCGCGCCGAGCAGGGGCGCCGCGACCAGCAGCGCGATCAGGTTCTCTGCGTTGTCCACGAGTCTGCGACCCCTTACAGCTTCATCAGACTGGCGTCGTCGACCGAGGCCGAGTGGCGGGAACGGAACAGCGACACGATGATCGCGAGCCCGACCACGACCTCGGCGGCGGCGACGACCATCGTGAAGAAGGCGATGATCTGGCCGTCGAGATTGCCGTGCATCCGGGAGAAGGCGACGAGCGCGAGGTTGCAGGCGTTGAGCATCAGCTCGATGCACATGAAGACGACGATCGCGTTCCGCCTGATCAGTACGCCGGCCGCGCCGATGGTGAACAACAGGGCGGCGAGGTAGAGATAGTTGACGGGATTCACCGCTTGGCCTCCTGTCCGTCGCGCCGGCCGTCCCGGCCCAGCTCGTCCCGGTCCCGGTCGAGGCGCTCCTCGGAGCGGCGCTCCAGCGCCCTGAGGTCGTTCAGCGCCTCACGGGACACGTCCCGGACCTGGCCGCGGGAGCGCAGCGTCTTGCTGACGCTGAGCTCCGACGGGGTGCCGTCGGGGAGCAGACCGGGGATGTCCACCGCGTTGTGGCGGGCGTACACGCCCGGGGCGGGCAGCGGCGTCGGGAGCTTCCAGCCGTAGGCCACCGACGAGGGGTGGCGGTCGGGCGACGGGAGCGCGGTCGCCTCGCGCACGCGCTGCTCGGCCAGTTCCCGCTGGGTCTTCGCGCGCTCGGTGCGCTCCCGGTGGGTGAGCACCATCGCGCCGACCGCCGCTGTGATGAGCAGGGCGCCGGTGATCTCGAACGCGAAGACGTACTTGGTGAAGATCAGCGCCGCCAGACCCTCGACGTTGCCCGCCGCGTTGGCCTCGCCGAGTCCGATGAAGGCCCCGGGCCCCAGTGAGGCGTGGCCGATGCCCGCGATCAGCAGGACACCGAAGCCGATGCCGCAGAGGGCCGCCCACCAGCGCTGGCCCTTCAGGGTCTCCTTGAGGGAGTCCGCGGCTGTGACACCGACGAGCATGACGACGAACAGGAAGAGCATCATGATCGCGCCGGTGTAGACGACGATCTGGACGACGCCCAGGAAGTACGCGCCGTTGGCGAGGTAGAAGACCGCAAGGACGATCATGGTCCCGGCGAGGCACAGCGCGCTGTGCACGGCCTTCTTCATCAGGATGGTGCACAGCGCCCCGACGACGGCGACGGTGCCGAGCACCCAGAACTGCACGGCCTCGCCGGTGGAGGTCGCGGCGGCCAGGGCGCTCATGCGTCGACCCCCTTCTTCGCCGCCGGCTCCTCCGGCCCGAAGGAGGAGGCCGCTTCCTGCGGCTCCTCCCCCTTGGACACGGCGACCTGGCGCTCGGTGCCGGGTGCGGCCTCGGTGACCAGCCCCCGGTAGTAGTCCTGCTCGTCCGTGCCGGGGTGGATCGCGTGCGGGGTGTCGACCATGCCGGGCTCCAGACCGGCCAGCAGCTGCTCCTTGGTGTAGATCAGGTTCTCTCGGGAGCTGTCGGCGAGCTCGAACTCGTTGGTCATCGTGAGCGCCCGGGTCGGGCACGCCTCGATGCACAGCCCGCAGAGGATGCAGCGGGCGTAGTTGATCTGGTAGACGCGGCCGTACCGCTCGCCGGGCGAGTACCGCTCCTCCTCGGTGTTGTCCGCGCCCTCCACATAGATGGCGTCGGCCGGACAGGCCCAGGCGCACAGCTCGCACCCGACGCACTTCTCCAGCCCGTCCGGGTGCCGGTTGAGCTGGTGCCGGCCGTGGAAGCGCGGCGCCGTCGTCTTCTGCTGCTCCGGGTACTGCTCGGTCAGCCGCTTCTTGAACATGGCCTTGAAGGTCACGCCGAAGCCGGCGACCGGGTTCTGGAACGCGCTCCCGGAATCCTCGGGTCGCTCAGACACCGTCAGCCTCCTTTCCGTCACGAGGACCGTCACTGTCAGTATTCGCGCCGCCACTGACAATCAGCTCGCGGTCGCGACGGGGCCGCCTGCGCGGAACCTGAGGCAGCACCTGTCCGGGCAGCGGGGGCACCGGGAAACCGCCGGCCATCGGGTCGAACGCCCCGGGCGCCCCGCCCTGTTCGGCCTCCGCCTCCTCGGCCGCCTCGGCCTCGGCCCGTTCCCTGCGGCCGCGGAAGAGGTCCGCGACGAAGGACAACAGCAGTACGGCGAGGACCGCGCCGCCGACGTACAGCACGATCTGGGAGAAGTCGCGGCCGTCGTTGCGCAGCGCCCTTACGGTCGCGACGAGCATCAGCCAGACGACCGAGACCGGGATGAGCACCTTCCAGCCGAGCTTCATCAACTGGTCGTAGCGGACGCGCGGGAGCGTGCCGCGCAGCCAGATGAAGAAGAAGAGCAGCAACTGCACCTTGATGACGAACCAGAGCATCGGCCACCAGCCGTGGTTCGCGCCCTCCCAGAAGGTGCTGACGGGCCACGGGGCCCGCCAGCCGCCCAGGAAGAGGGTGACGGAGACCGCCGCGACGGTGACCATGTTCACGTACTCGGCGAGCATGAACATCGCGAACTTGATCGACGAGTACTCGGTGTTGAAGCCGCCCACGAGGTCGCCCTCGGACTCCGGCATGTCGAACGGGGCCCGGTTGGTCTCCCCGACCATCGTCACGATGTAGATGAGGAACGAGACGGGCAGCAGCAGGACGTACCAGCGGTCCGCCTGCGCCTCCACGATCGTCGAGGTCGACATCGAGCCGGAGTAGAGGAAGACCGAGGCGAACGCGGCCCCCATGGCGATCTCGTACGAGATCATCTGGGCGCAGGAGCGCAGTCCGCCGAGCAGCGGGTACGTCGAGCCGGACGACCAGCCTGCGAGCACGATGCCGTAGATGCCGACCGAGGCGACCGCGAGGATGTAGAGCATCGCGATCGGCAGGTCGGTGAGCTGCATCGTGGTCCGCTGGCCGAAGATCGAGATCTCGTTGCCGGCCGGCCCGAACGGGATGACGGCGATCGCCATGAAGGCCGGGATGGCCGCGACGATCGGCGCGAGGACGTAGACCACCCTGTCCGCGCGCTTGACGATCACGTCCTCCTTGAGCATCAGCTTGACGCCGTCCGCGAGGGACTGGAGGAGGCCCCACGGGCCGTGGCGGTTGGGGCCGATGCGCAGCTGCATCCACGCGACGACCTTGCGCTCCCACACGATGGAGAACAGCACGGTCACCATCAGGAAGGCGAAGCAGAAGACCGCCTTGACGACGACGAGCCACCAGGGGTCCCGCCCGAACAGCGAGAGGTCCTCCGCCGCGAGCAGCGTCTGGTCGAGGAGTGCCGGGTTCACGCGCGCACCTCCGGTACGTCGTCGGGGCCGGTGGTCCCGTGGCCGGCCGTTCCCGCCGGGCCGACGCGGACGAGCCGGCCGGGCGTCACGCCCGTGTCGCTCAGCACGCCGGCGCCGGCCGAGTTGAGCGGTAGCCACACCACGTGGTCGGGCATCTCGGTCACCTGGAGCGGGAGCTGTACGGATCCGGATGGGCCGCTGACGGCGAGCAGGTCGCCGTCCTTGACCCCGGTCTCGGCCGCGGTGGTGGCGGAGAGCCGGGCGACGGCCGCGTGCCGGGTGCCGGCCAGCGCCTCGTCGCCCTCCTGCAGGAGCCCCTGGTCGAGCAGGAGCCGGTGACCGGCCAGTACCGCCTCGCCCTCGCCGGGACGGGGCAGCGGCCGGGCGGACTCGGCGGGCTGGTCCGCCCGGGGGCCGGTCCAGCCGCCGAGCCGGTCCATCTCGCGCCGTACGGACCGGATGTCGGGCAGGGCGAGGTGCACGTCGAGTGCGTCGGCGAGCATGTGCAGCACCCGCGCGTCCACCGGCGGCAGCGGACGGGTCATCTGGTCGGGCTTGAGCGCGGCCTCGAAGAGCCGTGCCCTGCCCTCCCAGTTGAGGAACGTGCCCGGCTTCTCGGCCACGGCCGCGACCGGGAAGACCACGTCGGCCCGCGAGGTGACCTCGGAGGGCCGCAGCTCCAGCGAGACCAGGAAGCCGACCGAGTCGAGCGCCTCCCGGGCGCGTGCCGGGTGGGGCAGGTCGGCGACCTCGACGCCGGCGACCACCAGGGCGGCCAGTTCCCCGTTGGCCGCGGCCTCCACGATCTGCCCGGTGTCCCGGCCGTAGCGGTGCGGCAGTTCGCGCACGCCCCAGGCCGCCGCGGTCTCCTCGCGGGCCCGCGGGTCGGTGGCGGGACGGCCGCCGGGCAGCAGCGACGGCAGGGCGCCGGCCTCGACTGCGCCGCGCTCGCCGGCCCGGCGCGGGATCCAGACCAGCTCGGCGCCGGTGGCCGCGGCGGTGCGCGCGACCGCGCTCAGGGCGCCCGGCACCCCGGCCAGCCGCTCACCGACGAGGATCACGGCGCCTTCGGCCCGCAGCGCCTCGGCGGCCGTGGCACCGTCGCCCTCGAGCCCGGTGCCGGACGCGAGCGCGTCCAGCCACTCGGGCTCGGTGCCGGGGGCCGCCGGCAGCAGCACGCCCCCGGCCTTCGCGAGCCCTCGGGTGGCGTGCGTGGCGAGGGCGAACGTCCGCTGACCGTGCTTTCGCGCGGCCTTGCGCAACCGGAGGAAGACGCCGGGGGCCTCCTCCTCCGACTCGAGGCCCGCGAGCAGGACCGCCGGCGCCTTCTCCAGGGAGGTGTACGTGACGCCCTTGCCGTCCAGGTCCCGGCCGCGGCCGGCGACGCGGGCGGCCAGGAAGTCGGCTTCCTCCGAGGAGTGGACCCGGGCCCGGAAGTCGATGTCGTTCGTGCCGAGGGCGATCCGGGCGAACTTGGCGTACGCGTAGGCGTCCTCGACGGTGAGCCGGCCGCCGGTGAGCACCGCGGCCCGGCCGCGTGCCGCCGCGAGTCCGGTGGCCGCCGCCTCCAGCGCCTCCGGCCAGCTCGCGGGCTCCAGCTCACCGGTCTCCCTGTTGCGGACGAGCGGGGTGGTGAGCCGGTCGCGCTGCTGGGCGTAGCGGAAGGCGAACCGCCCCTTGTCGCAGATCCACTCCTCGTTGACCTCGGGGTCCTCGGCGGCGAGCCGCCGCATGACCTTTCCGCGCCGGTGGTCGGTGCGGGTCGCGCAGCCGCCCGCGCAGTGCTCGCAGACGGACGGCGACGAGACGAGGTCGAAGGGCCGGGAGCGGAACCGGTAGGCCGCCGAGGTCAGCGCGCCGACCGGGCAGATCTGGATGGTGTTCCCGGAGAAGTAGGACTCGAAGGGGTCGCCCTCGCCCGTGCCGACCTGCTGGAGCGCGCCGCGCTCCAGGAGTTCGATCATCGGGTCGCCGGCGATCTGGTTGGAGAAGCGGGTGCAGCGCGCGCACAGCACGCACCGCTCGCGGTCGAGCAGCACCTGGGTGGAGATGGCGACCGGCTTCTCGTACGTCCGCTTCCTGCCCTCGAAGCGGGACTCGGCCTGGCCGTGCGAGACGGCCTGGTTCTGCAGCGGGCACTCGCCGCCCTTGTCGCAGACCGGGCAGTCGAGCGGATGGTTGATGAGCAGCAGCTCCATCACGCCCTTCTGCGCCTTCTCCGCGACGGGCGAGGTGAGCTGCGACCTGACGACCATGCCGTCGGTGCAGGTGATGGTGCAGGAGGCCATCGGCTTGCGCTGGCCCTCGACCTCGACGATGCACTGCCGGCAGGCGCCGGCCGGGTCGAGGAGCGGGTGGTCGCAGAACCGGGGGATCTCGATGCCGAGCTGCTCGGCGGCCCGGATGACCAGGGTGCCCTTCGGTACGGAGATCTCGACACCGTCGATGGTCAGCGTGACCAGGTCCTCCGGCGGGACCGCGGCGCTCCCGCCGCCGGCGTTCGCGGCGGACGTGGTGACGGTCATGCGTCCACCTCCAGGTTCGACACGGCCCAGGCCGTGGACTTCGCGGGGTCGAAGGGGCAGCCCCGGCCGCTGATGTGCTGCTCGTACTCCTCGCGGAAGTACTTCAGCGAGGAGAAGATCGGCGCAGCGGCGCCGTCGCCGAGGGCGCAGAACGACTTGCCGTTGATGTTGTCGGCGATGTCGTTCAGCTTGTCGAGGTCCTCCATGACGCCCTTGCCGGCCTCGATGTCGCGCAGCAACTGCACGAGCCAGTAGGTGCCCTCGCGGCAGGGCGTGCACTTGCCGCAGGACTCGTGGGCGTAGAACTCGGTCCAGCGGGTGACGGCCCGGACGACGCAGGTCGTCTCGTCGAAGCACTGGAGCGCCTTGGTGCCGAGCATCGACCCAGCGGCGCCGACGCCCTCGTAGTCCAGCGGCACGTCGAGGTGCTCGTCGGTGAACATCGGGGTGGAGGAGCCGCCGGGCGTCCAGAACTTCAGCCGGTGCCCGGGGCGCATGCCGCCGCCCATGTCGAGCAGCTGGCGCAGCGTGATGCCGAGCGGAGCCTCGTACTGGCCGGGGCGGGCGACGTGGCCGCTCAGCGAGTACAGCGTGAAGCCGGGGGACTTCTCGCTGCCCATGGAGCGGAACCACTCCTTGCCCTTGTTGAGGATCGCGGGAACGGACGCGATGGACTCGACGTTGTTCACCACGGTGGGGCAGGCGTACAGACCGGCGACCGCGGGGAAGGGCGGCCGCAGGCGGGGCTGCCCCCGGCGGCCCTCCAGGGAGTCCAGCAGGGCGGTCTCCTCGCCGCAGATGTACGCGCCGGCGCCGGCGTGCACGGTGAGTTCGACGTCGAGTCCGCTGCCGAGGATGTTCTTGCCGAGGTATCCGGCGGCGTACGCCTCGCGGACGGCCTCGTGCAGCCTGCGCAGTACGGGGACGACCTCACCGCGCAGATAGACGAAGGCGTGGTCGGACCGGATCGCGTAGCAGGCGATCACGATGCCCTCGATGAGGGAGTGGGGGTTGGCGAACAGCAGCGGGATGTCCTTGCAGGTGCCCGGCTCCGACTCGTCGGCGTTGACGACGAGGTAGTGCGGCTTGCCGTCGCCCTGCGGGATGAACTGCCACTTCATCCCGGTGGGGAATCCGGCGCCGCCGCGGCCTCGCAGCCCGGAGTCCTTCACGTACGCGATCAGGTCGTCGGGGGCCATGGCGAGGGCCTTGCGCAGTCCCTCGTAGCCCTCGTGCTCGCGGTAGGTCTCCAGGGTCCAGGACTCAGGCTGGTCCCAGAAGGCGGAAAGGACGGGCATGAGCAGCTTCTCGGGGCTGGTCCCGTCGCCGGCCTCCGGCCCGTACTCGGTGGACACGGTCATCACTCCCCCTCCTCGGAAACCGGGCCGGCCGGGTGGGCCGGGTCGGACGCCGACGTGTCCTGTGAGTCGTTCTGCGTCCCGGCGGGACTCGTCGAGGGGTGGTGGTCGGGCGACGGGCGGGCATGGGAGCTGAGGTGCTCACCGGGCGGCTCGTCCTGCGGGGCGGCGCCGCGTGGGTGGACGACCCGCGGCTGGGGGGCCTCGCCCCTGGCCAGCCGGAGGCCGACGAGGGAGGCGGGGCCGGCACCGCCGGTGGCCTCGACGGCTCCGGGGCGCTCGTCGGGGAAGCCGGCCAGGATGCGGGCGGTCTCCTTGAACGTGCACAGCGGGGCGCCGCGGGTGGGTTCGACGCTCCGCCCGGCCCTCAGGTCGTCGACGAGCCGGCGGGCCGACTCGGGGGTCTGGTTGTCGAAGAACTCCCAGTTGACCATCACGACGGGGGCGAAGTCGCAGGCCGCGTTGCACTCGATGTGTTCGAGGGTGACCTTGCCGTCCTCGGTGGTCTCGCCGTTGCCGACACCGAGGTGCTCCTTGAGGTCGTCGAAGATCGCGTCGCCGCCCATCACGGCGCAGAGGGTGTTGGTGCAGACGCCGACCTGGTAGTCGCCGGACGGCTTGCGGCGGTACATCGAGTAGAAGGTCGCGACCGCGGTGACCTCGGCCGTCGTCAGATCCAGGACCTCCGCGCAGAACCGCATGCCGGTGCGGGTGACGTGGCCCTCCTCCGACTGCACGAGGTGCAGCAGCGGCAGCAGCGCGGACCGGCTGTCCGGGTAGCGGCCGATGATCTGCCGGGCGTCCGTCTCCAGCCTCGTGCGCACCTCCGCCGGGTAGTCAGGGGCGGGGAGCTGGGGCATGCCGAGCGATACGTCTGTCACCGGTCGACGCCTCCCATCACGGGGTCGATGGACGCGACGGCGACGATCACGTCGGCGACCTGGCCGCCCTCGCACATCGCCGCCATGGCCTGCAGGTTGGTGAAGGACGGGTCGCGGAAGTGGACCCGGTAGGGGCGGGTGCCGCCGTCCGAGACGACATGGACGCCGAGCTCGCCCTTGGGGGATTCGACGGCCGCGTACGCCTGTCCGGCCGGGACCCGGAAGCCCTCGGTCACCAGCTTGAAGTGGTGGATCAGGGCCTCCATGGAGGTGCCCATGATCTTCTTGATGTGGTCGAGGGAGTTGCCGAGGCCGTCCGGGCCGAGCGCGAGCTGCGCGGGCCAGGCGATCTTCTTGTCCTCGACCATCACCGGGCCGGGGGCAAGCCGGTCCAGGCACTGCTCGACGATCCGCAGCGACTGCCGCATCTCCTCCAGCCGGATGAGGAAGCGGCCGTAGGCGTCGCAGGTGTCCGCGGTCGGGACGTCGAACTCGTAGTTCTCGTACCCGCAGTACGGATCGGTCTTGCGCAGGTCGTGCGGGAGACCGGTGGAGCGCAGGATCGGGCCCGTCGCACCGAGTGCCATGCAGCCGGCGAGGTCGAGGTGGCCGATGTCCTGCATCCGGGCCTTGAAGATCGGGTTCCCGGTGGCGAGCTTGTCGTACTCGGGAAGGTTCTTCTTCATCGTCTTCACGAACTCGCGGATCTGGTCGACCGCGCCCGGGGGCAGGTCCTGGGCGAGGCCGCCGGGTCGGATGTACGCGTGGTTCATCCGCAGGCCGGTGATGAGTTCGTAGATGTCGAGAATGAGTTCACGATCACGGAATCCGTAGATCATGATCGTGGTCGCGCCCAGCTCCATGCCGCCGGTCGCGATGCACACCAGGTGCGAGGAGAGCCGGTTGAGCTCCATCAGGAGCACGCGGATGACCGAGGCGCGGTCGGGGACCTGGTCCTCGATGCCGAGGAGCCGCTCCACGGCGAGGCAGTACGCCGTCTCGTTGAAGAACGGCGTCAGGTAGTCCATGCGCGTGACGAAGGTCGTCCCCTGCGTCCACGTCCGGTACTCGAGGTTCTTCTCGATCCCGGTGTGCAGGTACCCGATGCCGCAGCGGGCCTCGGTGACGGTCTCGCCCTCGATCTCGAGGATCAGCCGGAGCACACCGTGGGTGGAGGGGTGCTGGGGTCCCATGTTGACGACGATGCGTTCGTCGTCGGCCTTGGCCGCGGTCTCCACGACCTCGTCCCAGTCACCGCCGGTGACCGTGTGGACGGTCCCCTCGGTGGTCTCGCGCGAGCTTGCCGATGAGGTGGTCACGAGTACGACCTCCGCTGGTCCGGAGCCGGGATCTGGGCGCCCTTGTACTCGACGGGGATGCCGCCGAGCGGGTAGTCCTTGCGCTGCGGGAAGCCCTGCCAGTCGTCCGGCATCATGATTCGGGTGAGGGCGGGGTGGCCGTCGAAGACCAGACCGAAGAAGTCGTAGGTCTCGCGCTCGTGCCAGTCGTTGGTCGGATAGACCTCGACGAGCGACGGGATGTGCGGGTCCGCGTCCGGGGCGCTGACCTCCAGCCGGATCAGCCGGCCGTGGGTGAGCGAGCGCAGGTGGTAGACGGCGTGCAGCTCGCGCCCCTGGTCCCCGGGGTAGTGGACCCCGCTGACGCCGGTGCACAGCTCGAAGCGGAGCGCGGGGTCGTCGCGCAGTGTCCTGGCGACCCTGACGAGGTGCTCGCGCGCGATGTGGAAGGTGAGTTCGTCGCGGTCGACGACGGTCTTCTCGATCGCGTTCTCCGGGAGGAGGTCCTGCTCCTCCAGGGCGCCTTCGAGCTCGTCGGCGACCTCGTCGAACCAGCCGCCGTAGGGGCGGGTCGCGGCGCCGGGCAGCCGGACGGAGCGGACGAGTCCGCCGTAGCCGGAGGTGTCGCCGCCGTCGCCGGCGCCGAACATGCCGCGCTGGACGCGGATCTCCTCGCCGTGCTCACCGCGCTGTCCCGGCAGGTTCTGCTCGGAGAGCTCCTTCTCCGGGTTCGGCTGGTCGGTCACTTGCGCACCCCCTTGATCGCTTCCCCGCCCGCACGGCGCAGGGGTGCGGGTGCCGTCGTCTGCCGCGTGGCGGCCGTGTGCGCGCCGTTCACCGGAGCAGCCCCTTCATCTCGATCGTCGGGAGCGCCTTGAGTGCCGCTTCCTCCGCCTCGCGGGCCGCTTCCTCCGCGTTCACCCCGAGCTTCGAGCTCTGGATCTTCTGGTGGAGCTTGAGGATGGCGTCCATCAGCATCTCCGGCCGAGGGGGGCAGCCGGGCAGATAGATGTCAACGGGAACAATGTGGTCAACACCCTGCACAATCGCGTAATTGTTGAACATTCCGCCTGAGGATGCGCAAACCCCCATGGAGATCACCCACTTGGGATTGGGCATCTGGTCGTAGACCTGCCGCAGGACGGGCGCCATCTTCTGGCTCACCCGCCCGGCCACGATCATCAGGTCGGCCTGCCGGGGCGAGCCGCGGAAGACCTCCATGCCGAAGCGGGCCAGGTCGTAGCGGCCGGCACCGGTCGTCATCATCTCGATGGCACAGCAGGCGAGGCCGAAGGTCGCGGGGAAGACGGACGCCTTGCGCACCCAGCCCGCGGCCTGCTCGACGGTGGTCAGCAGAAAGCCGCTCGGCAGCTTCTCTTCGAGTCCCATTGCTCCTCAGCCCCTCAGTCCCATTCCAGGCCGCCGCGCCGCCAGACGTAGGCGTAGGCGACGAAGACGGTGAGCACGAAGAGCAGCATCTCCACGAGCCCGAAGATCCCCAGGGCGTCGAACGTGACGGCCCATGGATAGAGGAAGACGATCTCGATATCGAAGATGATGAAGAGCATCGCCGTCAGGTAGTACTTGATCGGGAAGCGGCCCCCTCCGGCCGGCGTCGGCGTCGGCTCGATACCGCACTCGTAGGCCTCGAGCTTCGCGCGGTTGTACCGCTTCGGGCCGACGAGCGTGGCCATGACCACGGAGAAGATCGCAAAGCCTGCCCCTAGGGCGCCGAGCACGAGGATGGGCGCGTAGGCATTCACGCTCCTCGCTCCTTCCAGTCGTCCTTGACCGTTGGACCGCACCGGGACTCGCCTCGCCGCCCCGCGAAGATCATGCTCATGTGAGGCAGTTCACAAGCCCGACTGCTCCGCATCCTATGCCCGCCGGTCTGTGATCTGCGACACGGGGTACGCAACGACTTTGTGATCTCCACCACCTGACGAAGGATCATGAAGCCGGATGAGCGGTGATCTTCATACGGGAAGCGCACGAGCGGCTACAAAAGGTGACCATTTCGATCGTTGCCGCTGGTCAGAGGCGGGATTCACTAGCAGGGGCGACGCCGTCCAGGCAAATTGGCGATGGACCGGACCGGGTGATAGAGGGCGGCCGTCACCCACGCGAGGGGCAGGGCGTACGGAGGTGGACGCGTGCACATGTTCACGAGCACCCGGAGGGCCATCAACGGTGATCATTCTGTGACCTGCGCCACTCGGGCCGCCGCCCCAAAAACCGGGGCTTGGCCATCGGTGTGAAGGGGTGGTAAGCGACGGGCAATACGGACCTTTTCGCGAAAGACCGTGATCACGGCCCTGATCACGCCTGCCCGTTTTGCCCGTTACGGCGTCAATAAGGGCGGCACACAGGCACATTCGGGCACTCGCGGCGGCAACTGTGGTGGAAGCCACGTTTCTTGAAGGGAACCGCGGAGCCCTGATAGCGGTTGTACCCATGTCCCACACCGCTCACATACGTAGCCACCGGAAGCCCCGCCGCAGCTCCTCGAAGCTCGCGCTGCGCGCCGGAGTTGCCGGTGGCGTCCTCAGCACCATCGCGGTGGCCGGAAGCGCCGGGCCGGCGAACGCCGAGCCGGTGACCGAGACCATCGAGATGCCCGCGCTCACCTTCGACAGCCCGGAGCTCGCCGGCGCTGTCGCCCTCTCCGCCGAGGCGAGCCAGCAGGCGGCCCTGGACCTCGATCTGCAGACCCAGGAGAACGCCGCCGCGGCCAAGGCCGCCAAGGCCGCGAAGAAGGCCAAGGCCGAGGCCGAGCGCAAGGCGGAGGCCGAGCGGAAGGCCGAGGAGGCCGCCCGCGCCGCGGTCGAGGAGCGTTCCTCACGCTCCGCCGAGCGCACCACCCTCTCCACCGTCTCCAACGCGTCCGGCTCCGCCGCGACCGTCGTCGCCTTCCTCAAGGCGCAGCTCGGCGACGCCTACGTCATGGGCGCCACCGGCCCCAACTCGTGGGACTGCTCCAGCCTCGTCCAGGCCGCGTTCCGCCAGGTCGGCATCGACCTGCCGCGCGTCTCCCAGGACCAGTCGGTGGCCGGCACCCAGGTCTCCCTGAACAACCTCCAGGTCGGCGACATCCTCTACTGGGGCGGCGCCGGCTCCGCGTACCACACGGGTGTCTACATCGGCGACGGCAAGTACCTCGACGCCGCCAACCCGAGCAAGGGCGTCGTCATCCAGGAGCTTTCCGGCTACCCGGCGAGCGGCGCCGTTCGCGTCCTCTGAGCGGTTTCGCAGCGGTTCTCCCGCGGCATCCGGTTCATCCCGGACCGCAGTCGCACGAGGCCACCGTCCCCCGTCCAGGGGGCCGGTGGCCTTTCGTCGTCCCTCCGGGCGGTCTCGGGGCCCCTGGGGGCGGCCGGGGCCGGAGAAGCCCGGAGAACGGCCGGAGGGCGGGTGCCCGGCTCCGGTAGGCCGGGCACCCGCCCTCCTCCGGGCTTCGTGTGTCAGGCCTTCGGGGCCACCTTGGAGAGACCGTTGATGATCCGGTCCATCGCGTCGCCGCCCGACGGGTCGGTGAGGTTCGCCAGCATCTTCAGGGTGAACCTCATCAGCAGCGGGTGCGTCAGCCCCCGCTGCGTGGCGATCTTCATGACCTTCGGGTTGCCGATGAGCTTCACGAACGCCCGGCCCAGCGTGTAGTAGCCGCCGTAGGTGTCCTTCAGGACCTTCGGGTAGTTGTGCAGGGCCATTTCCCGCTGGGCGGGGGTGGCCCGGGCGTGGGCCTGGACGATGACGTCGGCGGCGATCTGGCCGGACTCCATGGCGTAGGCGATGCCCTCGCCGTTGAACGGGTTGACCAGACCGCCCGCGTCGCCGACGAGCAGCAGGCCCCTGGTGTAGTGCGGCTGCCGGTTGAAGGCCATGGGGAGCGCGGCGCCGCGGATCGGGCCGGTCATGTTGTCGGGTACGTAGCCCCAGTCCTCCGGCATCGAGGCGCACCAGGCCTTCAGGACCTCGCGCCAGTCGAGCTCCTTGAAGGACGCCGAGGTGTTCAGGACCCCGAGGCCGACGTTGGAGGTGCCGTCGCCCATGCCGAAGATCCAGCCGTAGCCGGGCAGCAGCCGGTCCTCCCCCGGACCGCGGCGGTCCCACAGCTCCAGCCACGACTCCAGGTAGTCGTCGTCGTGCCGCGGGCTGGTGAAGTACGTGCGGACGGCGACGCCCATGGGGCGGTCCTCACGCCGGTGCAGTCCCATGGCGAGGGAGATCCGGGAGGAGTTGCCGTCGGCGGCGACGACCAGCGGGGCGTGGAAGGTGACCTCCCGCTTCTCCTCACCGAGCTTGGCGTGGACACCGGTGATCCGGCCGGTCCGGTCGTCGATGACGGGCGCGCCGACGTTGCAGCGCTCGTACAGCCGGGCGCCGGCCTTCTGCGCCTGCCGCGCCAGCTGCTCGTCGAAGTCGTCCCGCTTGCGGACGAGTCCGTAGTCCGGGTAGCTGGCCAGCTCCGGCCAGTCCAGCTGCAGCCGGACACCGCCGCCGATGATCCGCAGCCCCTTGTTGCGCAGCCAGCCGGCCTCCTCGGAGACGTCGATGCCCATGGCGACCAGCTGCTTGGTGGCGCGGGGCGTGAGCCCGTCGCCGCAGACCTTCTCGCGAGGGAACGCCGTCTTCTCGAGAAGCAGTACGTCCAGGCCGGACTTGGCCAGGTAGTAGGCGGTCGTCGAACCGGCCGGGCCTGCCCCGACGACGATCACATCTGCGGTGTGCTCGGAGGGGGTCGTCTCGGTCACGGCGGGTTCTCCCGAAGACTCGAATTCACGTGCCGTGCGGCACAGGTCATGTGCAGTCTATGGGGGCGTACCGACCGGCGACCGAAGGGCTCCCCCGCGATGACCGCAGCGTCTCTCCCCGTCGTTCAACTCCGCGTGCCCACCGAGGAGGACGCGTTCGCCTGGCACCGCGTCTTCGACGACCCCGAGGTGATGGAGTTCCACGGGGGCAGGTCCGCCGAGGTGTCCGTGTACGAGGAGCTCACCGCGCGGCAGCGGAGGCACGACGCGGAACGGGGCTTCTGCCTGTGGACGCTGTTCGACGGGGCGGGCGAGGTCTTCGGCTTCACCGGCGCGCAGCCCTGGCCGCACGAGTCGTTCGGTCCGGTCGGCGAGATCGAGATCGGCTGGCGCCTCGCGCGGCCGTACTGGGGCCGCGGCTACGCGACCTCCGCCGCCCGGACGACCCTGGACCGGCTGCGCGCGGCCGGCGTTCCCTCCGTGGTCGCGATGGTCGACTCCCGCAACCAGCGGTCGATCGCCGTGACCAGGCGCCTGGGCATGGAACTCGCCGAGACGTACGCCGTCCCGGACTCCGAACGCAAGGGACTCTGCTTCCGGCTCACCCTGTAGCGAAAGCCGGGTCCGCGGTCCAGGTCGCCAGGGCCGTCTCGAAGACGTGCGCGGTGTCCGCCCAGTACAGGTCGCGTTCCCTGAAGTAGATCGCGTACTCGGTGCCGTCCTCGGCGATGTACGACTGGTCGATGCCGTGGATCGTCTCGCCGGACGCGGCGTGCGTGTAGGTGTACTCCCAGACCGCCCCCGGGCGCCCGTGGAAGGTGTTCGTCTCCAGCCGCAGCCGCCGGTAGTCGGCGTTCCTGGAACGGGACCTGGCCTCGATGGCGGTGAGGTTCTCCAGTGACGTGTACGGGGCGGACCGCACCACGCCGACGAGGAGGTGGGACATCCCCGTGGAACCGGCGTAGGTGATCTGCCCGTTCACCTCCTTCTGGCGGTACCAGACCGACGGGATCGCGAAGGAGAAGCCGGCCGGGTCGTTCACGCGCTTGAAGCCCTCGGGCACACCCGGGTCGCCGCCGCCCGGGGCGCCGGTGCCCGCCGTCCCGGGCCGGGCCGGTGCGGCCGCGGATGGAGCCGTCCGGGCGGGCGCGGGACTGGCGAGCGGTGCGCCCGTGGGGCTCGTGGCGGCGGGTGCGGGACGCGCCGGGGCGGCCGCCGCGGGCCGGTCCCCCGGTACGGGCCGGGAACCCTCGTCCCTGAGCAGCAGCACGCCCGCGGTGGTGCCCGCGCCGAGCACGAGTGCCGCCGTCAGGGTCCCGCCCCACACGAGCGCGCGGCTGCGCCCCGGCGCCGCGGCGGGCGGCGCGGCCGGCGGCGGAGCACCGGGGCCCACCCAGGTGGGGCTGTACGAGGCCGCCGCGGCCGGCTGCGGGCGCTCCCGTCCGCACGTCATGCAGAAGCGCGCCTCGGCCGGGGAGGTGTTCCCGCAGTAGGGGCAGTTCGACGCCAAGGGGAGCTCCAGGGGGAAATCGGAAGCGGCCGGTGTGAACGACCCATCCTGCCCGCCCGCCGGTTCCCGTCAACGCGCTTTCCCCACAGAGCGGTTGCCTTCGCGGGCGGGGGCCCCGCGTGCTCCCGTACGGTCAGAACACCGACAGCCCGGTCAGCGTCGTGAACCGGTCCAGCGCCGCCACGCCCGCCACCGAGTTGCCCTGTCCGTCCAGTCCCGGGCTCCACACGCACAACGTGCACCGCCCCGGCACGACCGCCACGATCCCGCCGCCGACCCCGCTCTTGCCGGGCAGCCCGACCCGGTAGGCGAACTCGCCCGCGGCGTCGTAGGTGCCACAGGTGAGCATCACCGCGTTGACCTGCTTCGCCTCGCTTCGGGTCAGCAGCCGGCTGCCGTCGGCCCGCAGTCCGTGACGGGCCAGGAAACGGGCCGCACGGGCGAGATCGGCGCAGTTCATCTCGATCGAGCACTGCCAGAAGTAGTGGTCGAGCAGCGCCGGAACGGAATTGGCGATGTTGCCGTACGAGGCCATGAAGTGGGCCAGCGCGGCATTGCGGTCTCCGTGCGCGGACTCGGACCCGGCGACCTCCGGGTCGAAGGCCAGCTCCGGGTTGCCGCTCTCCTGCCGCAGGAACTCCAGCACCTCGCTGCTCGCGTCGCCGGTCAGGGTCAGCAGCCGGTCGGTGACGACGAGGGCCCCGGCGTTGATGAACGGATTGCGCGGGATGCCGTTCTCGTACTCCAGCTGCACCAGTGAGTTGAACGGATTGCCGGAGGGTTCCCGGCCCACGTGCTCCCAGAGGCTGTCGCCGCCCAGGGAGAGGGCGAGGGCCAGGGCGAAGACCTTGGTGACCGACTGGGTGGAGAAGGGCCGCTCCCAGTCGCCGACGCCGTGGACCTTTCCGTCGAGGTCGGCGATGGCCATGCCGAAGTGCCCCGGGTCGACGGCGGCCAGGGCCGGGATGTACTCGGCCGGGGTGCCGCTGCCGACCAGCGGTGCGACGTCCTTCTCGATCCTTTCCAGGATCGCCTGGTAGTCCATGGTGCGGTCCCCGGGGACTTACTGGGGCTTGGTGCCGCGGTGCAGCGCGACGATCCCGCCGCTCAGATTGCGCCAGGCCACCCTCGACCAGCCGGCCTTCTGGAGCATTCCGGCGAGCTCCGCCTGCTCGGGCCAGGACCGGATCGACTCGGCGAGGTAGACGTACGCGTCGGGATTGGACGAGACCGCGCGGGCGACGGGCGGCAGGGCCCGCATCAGGTACTCCTCGTACACGGTACGGAACGGCGCCCACGTCGGGTGCGAGAACTCGCAGACGACCACGCGGCCGCCCGGCTTCGTCACCCGGTACAACTCCCGCAGGGCCCGCTCGGTGTCCCGGACGTTGCGCAGCCCGAAGCTGATCGTCACGGCGTCGAAGGAGTCGTCCCGGAAGGGGAGCCTCGTCGCGTCGCCGGCGGTCAGCGGCAGCCACGGGTGCCGCCTCTTGCCCTCGTGGAGCATGCCGAGCGAGAAGTCGCAGGGCACGACGTACGCGCCGGTGCGGGTGAAGGGCAGCGAGGACGTGCCGGTCCCGGCCGCCAGGTCCAGCACTCGCTCGGCGGGCCGTGCCCCCACCGCCTTGGCGACCTCCCGGCGCCAGCGCCGGTCCTGGCCGAGCGAGAGCACATCGTTGGTGAGGTCGTAGTTCGCCGCGACATCGTCGAACATCGAGGCGACTTCGTGCGGCTGCTTGTCGAGGGAAGCGCGGGTCACTGGCGTTCGGCCTCGCAGTGTCGGGTGCGGACGGTACGCCGGCCATTGTCTCAGGCACACCGCGGCGGGCCCGGCGGGGGCGTGCCGGTGGTTCCGGACCCGGCCGGGGCGTACTTCGGGAAGCAGCCTCGTCCGCCCCGGCCGGACGGGACCTTCGCCCCGGGGGCGGACCCTCAGCGCCGCCGGTGCACCAGCCGGCCGCGGAGGACGGTGGCGACGCAGCTGCGGGCGCCGTGCTCGCGCAGGGCGGCGCGGGGGTCGCCGCCCACCGGTACGTCGAAGACCGCGAAGTCCGCGTCAGCGCCGGGACCCAGCGGCGCCCGGAACGCCTCGGCCACGGGGCCGCCCGCGAACGGGTCCAGGGACGGCGGTCCTCCCGGCTCCGTGCAGCGCTCCTCGCAGGCGAGCCCGACTCGGGTCACCGCGTCGAGGACCGCGCCGCGCCGGAGGTCCCCGGCCACCGCTACCGTTCCGTGCGCCAGCATCCGCTGCGCACCGCGCCGCGCACTGGCTCCCCACCGGGCGTCCGTCATGTCCAGCGCGGCGAGCGCGGCGCCGGTGAGCGGCCCGGTGCCCAGCTCGCCTGCCTCGCGGGGGTCGGGGTGGTAGGCGCGTTCCAGCAGCTCAGGCCCGTACGCATTGCACAGGCCCGGCGTCAGCACCCCGGGCCAGCGCCGTACGCGGGCCCCCGGATGGGCGGCGGCCACCTCCTCGTAGGGGCCCACGGCGGCGATCGCGCTCCCCCGGACGGCGACCGCGCCGCCCGGCACGGGGGCTCCCCGACCGTCGGGCAGCAGCAGGTCCGCCACGTGAATCGTCAGCACGGAGCACTCAGTTGGCGTTGAGCAGCTTCAGCTCCGGGTGCGCCGTGCCGCCCTCGATCGCCGTCGACGAGATGTGCGACACGACGCGGTCGTCGGCCGGGTCGTCCGCCGGGTCGTCGTGCACGACGATGTGCTCGTACGTCGTCGTGCGCTGGGCCGGGACGCGGTCCGCGCGGCGGATCAGGTCGATGATCTCCTGCCGGTTGGAGCGGTGCCTGGCGCCCGCTGAGGAGACCACGTTCTCCTCCAGCATGATCGATCCCAGGTCGTCCGCGCCGTAGTGCAGCGACAGCTGGCCGATCTCCTTGCCCGTGGTCAGCCAGGAGCCCTGGATGTGGGCGACGTTGTCGAAGAACAGCCGGGCGATCGCGATCATCCGCAGGTACTCGAAGATCGTCGCCTGCGTCCGGCCCTTGAGGTGGTTGTTCTCCGGCTGGTACGTGTACGGGATGAAGGCCCGGAAGCCGCCCGTCCGGTCCTGCACGTCGCGGATCATCCGCAGGTGCTCGATACGCTCCGCGTTGGTCTCGCCGGTGCCCATCAGCATCGTGGACGTCGACTCCACACCGAGCCCGTGCGCCACCTCCATGATCTCCAGCCAGCGCTCGCCGGACTCCTTCAGCGGGGCGATCGCCTTGCGCGGCCGCTCAGGCAGCAGTTCGGCGCCGGCACCCGCGAAGGAGTCGAGACCGGCCGCGCTGATGCGCCGGACGGCCTCCTCCACGGACACTCCCGAGATCCTGGCCATGTGCTCCACCTCGGACGCGCCGAGGGAGTGGATGACCAGCTGCGGGAACTCCTTCTTGATTGCGGCGAAGTGCTTCTCGTAGTACTCGACGCCGTAGTCCGGGTGGTGACCGCCCTGGAACATGATCTGCGTGCCCCCGAGCTCCACCGTCTCGGCGCAGCGCCGCAGGATGTCGTCGAGGTCGCGGGTCCAGCCCTTGGCGGTGTCCTTGGGCGGGGCGTAGAAGGCGCAGAACTTGCAGGCCGTGACGCAGACGTTGGTGTAGTTGATGTTGCGCTCGATGATGTACGTCGCGATGTGCTCGGTACCGGCGTAACGGCGGCGGCGCACTGCGTCCGCGGCGGCGCCCAGCGCGTGCAGCGGAGCGGAGCGGTAGAGGTCGAGCGCCTCCTCGGGGGTGATCCGCCCGCCCTCGGCGGCACGGTCCAGGACGGACTGGAGGTCGGCCTTCTGGGTCACCGGGGTGTCACCTTTCGGTGGTGGAACAGGGCGTTACCGGACCGGGCCAGCCTACGACAGGCGCTGCGCCCGGCCCTCGGCGGCACCTCGGCGGCCGGCCCGGTCCGGCCCCCGCCGGGACTTCGCGCATGCCGGTGGACGGCCCGCTCTCATCCGCCGCTGCGGGTGAGGTCGCCGACCGGATTGCCGGCGCGGGCGTCGGCCGAGACGTACCGCAGCGTCCCACCGCCCAGTTCGAGACGCAGGCCCTTGGTGCTCTCGCTGCACATGCCCTTGCTGCGCGGCCCGCGGCGGGCGTCGACGACGAGGGTGCGGGCGTCGACGCGGATGGCGGTCAGCAGGTCCTCGCAGATGAAATTGCCCAGGATGTCGGTCTGTTCGGCCGTGCCGACCTGCTCGCCGGTGCGCCCGCCCGGCTCGATGGTGACCTTCATCGTGCCCGCCGGCAGTCCGGCCGCCGTGACGCTGCCCTCCCAGGTGCCCGCGAAGGCCGCCGGCACCTCGGCCTGGCCCGTCCCGCCTGCGGAGGGAGCGCCGGTCTCCGAGGACGCGGGCGGCCGGGCCGCGGTGCCGTCGTGGCCGCCGCCACCGCCGGGGAAGAGGTCGAGAAGGACCACGGCGCCCACGGTCACCGCGGCGAGCGCGCCGGCCACGGCGAGGGCCACGGTGCAGCTGACCTTGCGGGAGCCTCCCGGGTCGTCGCTCTCGCGGCGGGTCGTGACCGAGAGGGACAGACGCCCGCCGGCCTTCGCGTCCGCGGACACCCGCTGCGGGGGAGGCGTCGGCAGGGGAGGCGGCGACGCGGGCGCGGGGTCGATCGGCGGGCCGAAAACGCCCAGGGCCTGACTGGTGAACGGCACCGGCCCCGACACCACGGGGTCCTCGGCGGACGCCGGCTCCAGGTCGAGCAGCAGGACCGCGGTCCTGCTGACCTGCTCCACCAGCGGCCCGGGCAGCCAGCCCGCCGCCACGAGCGCCCCGGCTCCGGCCGGGGCGAGCCGGCGGGCAAGTGCGGTGGGCCCCGGACGGGCGGCCGGGTCCTTGGCCAGGCAGCCGGCGACGAGCTCCCGCAGTTCACCGGTGAGCGAGCCCAGCTCGGGCTCCTCGTGGACCACTTTGTAGAGCAGTGCGGCCGAGGAGTCGCCGGGGAACGGTGCGGCACCCGTCGCCGCGTAGGCGAGGACGGCGCCGAGCGAGAAGACGTCCGCCGCGCCGGCCGGCTCTCCCCCACCGGTGATCTGCTCGGGCGCCATGTAGCCGGGGGAGCCGACGGAGACGCCGGTCGTGGTGAGGGACGCCGTGCCGTCGGTGGCCCGGGCGATGCCGAAGTCGATGAGCCGGGGACCGTCCAGGGTCAGCAGCACGTTGGACGGCTTCACGTCGCGGTGGACGAGCCCGGCCGAGTGGACGGCGGCCAGCGCCTCCGCCAGCCCGGCGCCCAGGGTCCGGACCGTGTGCTCGGGCAGTGGCCCGTGCCCGGCCACCGCCGCGCCGAGTGCGGGTCCGGCGACGAAGCCGGTGGCCACCCAGGGCACGGGCGCATCGGGGTCGGCGTCGAGGACGGGAGCCGTCCAGGCCCCTCCCACCCGCCTCGCCGCCGCCACCTCGCGCCGGAACCGTGCCCGGAACTGCTCGTCGAGCGCGAAGTGGGGATGGACGACCTTCACCGCGACCGTGCGGCCGCCCTCGCTGCGGGCGAGATAGACCCGGCCCATTCCGCCCGCGCCGAGCCTGCCCAGCAGCCGGTAGGCGCCGATGGTCCGCGGTTCGCCGGCTTCCAACGGCTGCATGCGCTTCCCCTCCCCCTGTCACGGCGGCCTGCGGGGCGCGTCCGTTCCGTCCAGCAGCGTAGGCCCACGCGTGGTCCGAATCACCGGGATTGGGCCCGGTGCGGGACCAACCGATCGGCCAGGGCCCGCATCTCCCTGGTCGTGAACCGCCCACCGCGCCTGTAACCCCGCGAAACGCGCTCATCACCGCACAAACGGAGTACGCCATGAAACGGCAGTCCAAGGTACTCATCGCCACCGTCGTCCTCGGCGCCGTCGCGCTCGCGTCGGGATGCTCGACCGAAGGGGAGCCCGTCACCTTCGAAGGGCCGTCCGCCGCCCCTGCCGACCGGGACGGCGGCAAGGGCGGCGCGGCCGCCGCGGAGGCCGCCGCGAAGACCCTGATGCCGACCGGCCCGAAGGCCGAGTTCACCACGCAGAACACCGTCGACGACGGCACCAGGATCGGCGTCACCACGCTGCACGGAAGAAAGTCCGGATTCACGGGAAAGGTCTGGGTGTGGGCGCCACCGCAGTATTTCGACCCGAAGTACGCGAACAGCGGCTTCCCGGTCCTGATCGCGTTGCCGGGCGGCAACGGCTACCCGAACAATTACTGGATGGGCACCGACCTGAAGCTGCAGAGCAGTATCAGCCGCTGGTCGAAGGAAGGAAGGAGCCTTCCGTTCATCGTGGTGATGCCGGTGCTCAATCCGGATGACAAGCACTACTACGACGGCAGCGACATACCCGGCCGACCGAGAATGGGCACCTGGATGACCGAGGACGTGCCCGATTTCGTCCGCGCCAATTTCCGTACGTTCACGTCCCGGGACGGCTGGGCGTTCATGGGGTCCTCCTCGGGGGCCTTCGTCGGGCTGAAGTCGGTGCTGAAGCACCCGGACAGGTTCAAGGCGGTGATCGCCTCCGGACCCGACATCGTGCCGGACTCCCCCCTGTGGGCCGGGCACGCCGCGGAGCGGGCGGCCAACGACCCCGAAAGACTCGCCAGGGCGCTCGGCTCGAAGCCGGGCGGCAAGGACACGGACGTCTACCTGGCGTTCCAGGCGGGGACCAGGGAGTCGGCACTGCCCAAGGTGCGGGCGTTCATCCGGGACCACACCAAGGGCCCCGTGAAGACCCGGCTGCAGCTCATCCAGGACGGCGGGCACAACGCCAGGACGTATGTGAAGGGCATGGAGGACGGGTCGATCGAGTGGATCAGCCGCCATATGCAGGGGCCCGTCCCCACGCCCTGACCCGCACCGGGCGGCCCCGGGGGTGCCGCGTGCACGCCGCCGCCCGGCCCTCCGACCGGCGTTCCGGCTCCCGGCTCCCGGCTCCCGGCTCCCGGCTCCCGGCTCCCGGGTCCCGGGTCGGAGCCTTCCCGAGGCCAGGGCCCCGGGCGCCGCGAGGAGGTCAGACGCCGAGCAGTTCGACCGCCACGTCCGGCGCGAACCCCGTCGTCGGACCGGTCCTGCGGGCGAACTCCCGGACCCCGGCCAACTGCTCCGGGCCGAAGCGGAAGTCGAGGGTCGTGAAGTAGCGCTCGAGCAGTGCCGCGTCGAAGGCCTCCCAGCGCGCCGCCTGCTCGGCGACCTTCGTGACCTCCTGGAGGGAGAGGTCCCGGGAGGCCAGAAACGCCTCATGGACCTTGCGCACACCCCGGGGCTCCCGCCGCAGGTAGTCCTTGCGGGCCGCCCACACCGCGAAGACGAACGGCAGACCGGTCCAGTCCTTCCACATCTGCCCCAGGTCGTGGACCCGCAGCCCCAGCCTCGGCGCGTCGTGCAGCGACGCCCGCAGCGCGGCATCGCCGATCAGCACGGCCGCGTCCGCCTCCTGCATCATCACGCCCAGGTCCGGTGGGCAGGTGTAGTAGTCGGGCACCACTCCGTACTGATCGGCGAGCAGCAGCTGCGCCAGGCGCACCGAGGTGCGGGAGGTGGACCCGAGGGCGACCCGGGCCCCGCCCAGCTGCTCCAGCGGCAGCTGCGAGACGATCACGCAGGACATCACCGGCCCGTCGCAGCCGACCGCGATATCGGGGAAAGCGACGAGATCGTCGGCGTTGCGAAGATATTCCACGAGGGTGATCGGGCCGATATCGAGATCACCGGCGACCAGCCGCTCGGAGAGCTTCTCCGGCGTGTCCTTCGTGAGCTCGAGATCAAGGAGCGTCCCGGTGCGGGCGAGGCCCCAGTACAGGGGCAGGCAGTTCAGGAACTGGATGTGGCCGACGCGGGGCCGACTGCGGCGGTCGTGGCCGGCGGCGTTCTCGGCGTGTTCCGCGCGTTCCGCGGGTTCTGCGTGACTGTCCACATCGTGAGGCTAGACCCGGGGGCACGCCTTCGAATGGCCGGGGCACCCCACCTAGAGCGTCAGCATGTCAAGGCGGCATCAAACGTCCGGGTGACGTGATCTTTCCCTCTACCCATCACAACACCGTGCGTGCTAGGCTCAGCGCAAGTTGCAGTTTGGTTTCCCTTGCAGTGCAGAGCCTGCGGAGCATGTGACCCGCAGGCTTTTGTAGTTTTCAGACTTGTTTGCAGGTTCTGGAGCAGGGCAACCCTTTGGCCCAAGGAGGGCTTATGGCTACCGGAACCGTGAAGTGGTTCAACGCTGAAAAGGGCTTCGGCTTCATCGCCCAGGACGGCGGCGGCCCGGATGTCTTCGTCCACTACTCCGCGATCAACGCGACCGGCTTCCGCTCCCTCGAGGAGAACCAGGTCGTGAACTTCGACGTCACCCAGGGTCCGAAGGGCCCGCAGGCGGAGAACGTCACCCCGGCCTGATGCGCCCGGGTCGGCGATCGCGCACGACTTAGCAGTACCCAAGGGGCCCCGCCCGTACATCGCGTACGGGACGGGGCTCCTGCCTTTTCCGAAAGCCGTCGACCAGGCGGCTCCGTCACCCGGACGACCGGAAACCGAAGCCGGAAACAAGGCACCGGAAACCGGCGGGGAAAAGACGGTGAACGGGAAGCAGTGAACGGGAAAGGAAAGGGCAGTCCCCCGGACGGCTCACAACTCCCGGAACATGATGTGCAGCCCGACCGCGCCGTGTTCCGGATGCCGGAACGCGCCCGGGACGGTTCCCCAGGACGCGGAAACCCGGTGCCTCCCACAGGCGCGTCGCGGGATTCGTCTCCACCACGGCATTGAAGACCATTCCGGTGCAGCCGTCCCGCCGCCCGCGGTCGATCGCGTCGGCGATGTGCGCCGCCGGGCCGACGTGGTTGGGCCGTACCTACGCCGCCGCGACCGGCGTGCCGTCCTCGGCCACGAAGACCCGGTGGGGGGGCCGTCCACAGGGCGCGGGCCGCGGCTCGGAGGTGTCCGGGTCCCAGGCACAGGTGTCGCCGGCGGACACGATCCGGTGCCGGAACGGCCTATCCGTTCCCATTCCTGCGCGGGCGCCTCTCTTCACAGCACGGTTCGAGTGTTCCAGAGCCCTGACCGGCGACCGTACGCGTCCGTACCCTGGGAGGCATGACGGAGCGCAAACCCCCGGGCGTCAGTTTCGAATCGTGGGTGGACAAGCAGATCCGCGACGCTCGCGAGCGCGGGGACTTCGAGGATCTGCCGGGCTTCGGCAAGCCCCTGCCCGACGACCTGGCACCGTACGACGAACTCTGGTGGGTCAAGGGCAAGATGCACAAGGAAGGCATCGCCGTCCTGCCGCCCGCCCTCGCCCTGCGCAAGGAGGCCGAGGACGCGCTGGAGAAGGCGTACCGCGCGCCCTCGGACGCCGCGGTGCGCCGGATCATCACGGACATCAACGAGAAGATCACCGCCATGCTCCTGATGCCTCCCCCGGGCCCGCCGCTCGGCCGGAGGCCGTACGACCTGGACGAGGTCCTCAGGGAATGGCGGCTCCGGCGGGGCTGACGGGCCCTGCCCGGGGGCCCACGGCGATCCGGCGGACCTGGGGCCGCCCGGAACCGCCGTCGGGCCCCGTCCGCCCGACGCACGGATCGGGATCGGCCCGCCGCCCGCCCCTCACGCCCGGCGAGGGCGGGGAGCGCGGCGAGGCGAGGCGCGCGGTACCGGCCGGGAGGACCGGGGCACCCCGTTGCCGGCGCGGCCGCGTAGGCGTCGCTGTCGTGCCGGGGCGGGCCCGGGGCACCTCATCGGACGGACGGCGACCAGCGCGCGCCCTTCATGAGGTTCCCCAGACCCTCCCACGCGAAGTTCATCAGCGTCGCCGCCGCGTCCCTCGCGGAGACGTCAGGCGTTTCGTTGGCCCACCCGGCCAGCGACTCCGCGGCGCCGACCAGGGCCTGAGCGAGCCCCGCCACGTCCTTGCCGGCGAGTTCGCCCTCCCCGTGGGTCCCACGCGCCGCTTCCCCGATCAGCCCCGTCACGAACGCAACGACCTCGTCCCGCATCACCGCCACCTCGGCGGCGAACGGCTCGCCGTGCGTTCGGGCCTGCCGGTGCAGCACGGCCCACGCGTCCGGGTGCTCGGCGGTGTGCCGGAAGAAGGCGGCGAGGCCCTCCCACAGCTGCCCCTCCGGCGGCAGCCCCGGGTCGACCGCCGCCCGCACGGCCGCGACCAGCGCCGCGGACTCCCGGCGGATGCAGGCGGTGAAGAGGTCTTCCTTTGAATTCAGGTAGAGGTAGACGAGCGGTTTGGACACGCCCGCGAGCTCGGCGATCTCGTCCATCGACGCCGCGCGGTAACCCCGTTGCCCGAAGGTCTGCACTGCGGCGTCGAGCATCTGCTGCTCCCGCATGGCACGCGGCATCCGCTTGCTCCTACCGGCACCATCCACGTCAGACGTCCTCCCGGCCCTGCCCACCGATCTACTGTTCGGTAAGCCTAAGGCCCGCCGCCGGGCGGAAAGGTCGAGGACCGGTCCGCACGGTGCACGGACCGGTCCTCGGGCGAACCGCGCCGGATCGGCGCGGGCGGTCGGGGCGTCGGGACGGTCAGGCGTTGGGGCGCTTGCCGTGGTTCGCCTTCCTCTTCTTCCTGGCCCGCCGCTTGTTGCCTCGCTTCGACATGGCGCGAATCTCCCGATTCCGGACGAAAACGATGATCTTGCCAGTCTAAAGGCTGTCCCATGATCACCGGTGGATCAGCGCGCGGCGTCAGATGCGGTGCATCGCAAGGCGGAGGGCCGTCCTCATGCCGGGCGTATTCGGGCGATCCGACAAGGCAGCGAGGTGCCGCAGCCGGCGTCGCGCGGCCGCTGGGGACCAGGGGACAGCCCGTCGGGCGGATGCTCACGCTCCGCGCCCACGGCCCTCCGACGGGCACCGCGACGCCCGCCGGACCGGCTCCGGCACAGGGCGGATGTGGCGTCACACGGCGGCGGGGACGGCCGCCTTCCGCACGGGCTCGTGCACCTCGACGTCGTCGACCGGGGAGGACGAGGCCGAGTCGTACGCGTCACGGTCGAGGATCTTCTCGCGGGCCGCGACGATCACCGGGACCACAGCCTGACCCGCCACGTTCGTCGCGGTCCTGATCATGTCCAGGATCGGGTCGATGGCCATCAGCAGACCCACTCCCTCCAGCGGGAGGCCCAGCGTGGAGAGGGTCAGCGTCAGCATGACCGTCGCCCCCGTGAGACCCGCGGTGGCGGCGGACCCGACGACCGAGACGAAGGCGATGAGCAGGTAGTCCTGGACGCCGAGCTGCACGTCGAAGATCTGCGCGATGAAGATCGCGGCAAGCGCCGGGTAGATGGCGGCGCAGCCGTCCATCTTGGTCGTCGCGCCGAACGGCACGGCGAAGGAGGTGTACTCCTTCGGGACGCCGAGGCGTTCGGTGACCTTCTGGGTGACCGGCATGGTGCCGACCGAGGAGCGGGAGACGAAGGCGAGCTGTATGGCCGGCCAGGCGCCCTTGAAGAACTGCAGCGGGTTGACCTTGGCGACGGTCGCCAGCAGCAGCGGGTACACACCGAACAGGACCAGCGCGCAGCCGATGTAGACGTCGGCCGTGAAGGTCGCGTACTTGCCGATGAGCTCCCAGCCGTAGTCGGCGATCGCGTGGCCGATCAGACCGACGGTGCCGATGGGGGCGAGTCGGATGACCCACCACAGGGCCTTCTGGAGCAGCTCCAGCACGGACTCGCTGACGTTGAGTATTGGTTGGGCGCGGTCACCGAGCTTGAGCGCGGCGACACCGGCGACGGCGGCCATGAAGACGATCTGAAGGACGTTCAGCTCGGTGAAGGGCGTGATGACGTCCGTGGGGACGATTCCGGTGAGGAAGTCGATCCAGGAGCCGGCCTTCTCCGGCTTCTCGCCGTCCTGCCGCGTGAGACCGGTGCCCGCACCGGGGTTGGTGAGCAGGCCGATCGCGAGGCCGATCGCCACGGCGATCAGCGAGGTGATCATGAACCACAGCAGGGTGCGGCCGGCGAGCCGCGCGGCGTTGTTGACCTTCCGCAGGTTGGTGATCGACACCAGGATCGCGAAGAAGACGAGCGGTGCGACGGCCAGCTTCAGCAGCTGGACGAAGATGTCGCCGACCTGCTCCAGGGTCGTGCGGAGCCAGGTGACGTCCTGGCTCCGGGCAAGCCAGCCGAGCAGGACGCCGGCGATCAGACCGGCGACTATCTGGGCCCAGAACGGGACCTTGGGTATGCGGCTGGTGTGGGTGGGCGTCGCGGAGTTCGCGGACACGGACACACTCCGGTGAGGCGTATCGGAAAGGCGGGGAGGGGGGTGCGGCACCCGTTCGCTCGGGAGCTGCCGCTGTGTGATTGCCGGGTCAGACCGAGCGGCAACAGACCGCCGACGTGCGGGGGGAGCCCCCGGCACGAGCGCGGCGAGATGCGCGGGGGAGGCGCGGGCCGACACGCAGGCGCGTCACGAGCGGGGGGCTCATGACCGTTTCGGGGCACGCTGCTGTCGTCATGGCCCACACGTTAACACTTGAACTTTGAGATCCTCAAAGTCGTGCTTTGGGTCGGGATCACGCCGTGGCGAGTCCGGAAACAGCACCGCCCCGGCCCGGAGCGTGTGCTCCCGTGCCGGGGCGGCGAGGTGTACGGAGTTCGGCGTGACGAAGGTTACGTCCGCCGGCGGACGCCGTCGCGGGTTACTGGACGTCCTCGCGTGTGCGGTTGGCCTCCAGCCGGGTCCTGGCCCGGTCGACCTTGGCGACGATCTGCTCGGACATCGCCTCGCGCTGCTTGCGCAGCAGGACGAAGCTCAGCGGCGCCGAGATCAGGACGGACAGGACGAGCACCCACAGCAGGTTGGAGTCGCCCAGACCGCGCGGTAGCACGCGCAGGTACACCAGCCCCCACAGGACGAAGAAGCAGCCGACGAAGACGCCGAGCCGCATGAGGGTGTACCGGAGCGTGGCGCTCGTCTTGCTGTCGGACACGACGGCTCCTTTCCTTCACTGAGTCGCCCGTCCAGTGAAGCACGTCCCGACTGTGGTCTTTCAGGCGGCTCCGGCAGGCCGGGCCCGGACGGCGCCCCGGGACGATCACAGCAGGGGGAGCAGCATCGTGATGTCGTCGCGGTAGTCGCCGTCGGAGACGCGGATCGCGTCCGGCACCCGCCCGACCTCCTTGTAGCCGCACGAGGCGTAGAACCGCTCCAGCCCCGCGCCGCCGCGGCAGGTGAGCCGTATCGCGGTGATGCCGCGCATCCCGCGTGCGGCGCCGGCGGCCGCGGCGAGCAGGTCCCGGCCGTAGCCCTTGCCCTGGTGCCGGGGGTGGACCATCACCGTGTAGAGCCAGATCCAGTGCCGCATCAGCCGGTGCGCGTTGAACGTGAGGAACGCGGCGGCCGCGATCCGCCCGGCCTCGTCGAGCCCGACGAGCAGTCTCGACCGCCCCTCGGCCATCGCCACCAGGTGCCGCACCAGTTCGGGCCGCACGTCCTCCGTGCTCACCGGCGGTACGAACCCGACGGCCCCGTCGGCGTTGCTCACGTCGGTCCAGAGCGCCAGGATCCCGTCGCGGAGCGCGGGGTCGACGGGTGGGTCGAGCGTGAATTCCAGAGCCATGACCCGACGATAACAACGCCCCGGCCCCCGCCCGGGCGCCCCTGGAAAGGGCCGGGCACGCCCTCGTGGGCGGGTGGGACCGGGGCGCAACGGCCTCGGCTCAGGCCCCGTGCGGGGCCGGGCGCGTCAGACGCGCATGGGCTGCGGCGACTCGCGGCGGTCGCCGTCGGGGCCGGGGTACTCGCGGATGACCTCGTAGCGGGTGTTCCGCTCGACCGGGCGGAAGCCCGCGTCACGGATGAGTTCCAGCAGGTCGTCGCGCGTCAGCTTGTTCGGGGTGCCGTAGTTGTCCGCGTCGTGAGTGATCTTGTACTCGACGACCGAGCCGTCCATGTCGTCCGCACCGTGCTGCAGCGCCAGTTGCGCGGTCTGCACTCCGTGCATCACCCAGAAGACCTTGACGTGCGGGACGTTGTCGAAGAGCAGCCGGGAGACCGCGAACGTCTTCAGCGCCTCGGCGCCCGTCGCCATCGTCGTCCGCGCCTGCAGCCGGTTGCGGACCTTGCCGTCCTTCATGTCGACGAAGTCGTGCTGGTACCGCAGCGGGATGAAGACCTGGAAGCCGCCGGTCTCGTCCTGCAGTTCACGCAGCCGAAGGACGTGGTCCACGCGGTGGCGGGGCTCCTCGATGTGCCCGTACAGCATCGTGGACGGGGTCTTCAGGCCCTTCTCGTGCGCGAGTCGGTGGATCCGGGACCAGTCCTCCCAGTGGGTGCGGTGGTCCACGATGTGCTGACGGACCTCCCAGTCGAAGATCTCGGCGCCACCGCCGGTCAGTGACTCCAGCCCGGCGTCGATGAGTTCGTCCAGGATCTCCGAGGCGGTCAGCCCCGAGATGGTCTCGAAGTGGTGGATCTCGGTCGCGGTGAAGGCCTTCAGTGAGACGTTCGGCAGCGCCTGCTTCAGTTCGCGCAGCGACCGGGGGTAGTAGCGCCAGGGGAGGTTCGGGTGGAGCCCGTTGACGATGTGCAGCTCGGTGAGGTTCTCGCTCTCCATCGCCTTGGCGAGGCGGACGGCCTCCTCGATGCGCATCGTGTACGCGTCCTTCTCGCCCGGCTTGCGCTGGAACGAGCAGTACGCGCACGACGCGGTGCAGACGTTCGTCATGTTGAGGTGGCGGTTGACGTTGAAGTGGACCACGTCACCGTTCTTGCGCGTACGGACCTCGTGCGCGAGTCCGCCCAGCCAGGCGAGGTCGTCCGACTCGTACAGGGCGATGCCGTCCTCGCGGCTCAGCCGCTCGCCGGCCCGGACCTTCTCCTCCAGCTCGCGCTTGAGCCCCGCGTCCATGCGGCCGCCTCCCAGATGTCCTCGTACTGCGCTTGTCCCGGGGCCTTTTCCCGGGAGCGCCTCCGGGGTCGCCGGAGGCCCCACCCACGTTACGCCTAGACCTCCTCGGGCAGGTCCCCGACCCGGTTCTCCCACTTCGTGGACAGCACGATGGTGGTACGCGTCCGCGACACGCCCTTCGTCCCCGACAGCCGGCGGATCGTCTTCTCCAGACCGTCGACGTCGCTGGCACGGACCTTGAGCATGTACGAGTCGTCGCCCGCGATGAACCAGCAGTCCTCGATCTCCGCCAGGTCGCGCAGCCGGTGCGCCACGTCCTCGTGGTCCGCGGCGTCGGAGAGGGAGATCCCGATCAGCGCGGTGACGCCGAGACCGAGCGAGGCGGCGTCGACCGTCGCCCGGTAGCCGGTGATGACGCCTGCGGCCTCCAGGCGGTTGATGCGGTCGGTGACGGAGGGACCGGAGAGTCCCACGAGTCGGCCGAGCTCGGCGTACGAGGCCCTGCCGTTCTCGCGCAGGGCCTGGATGAGCTGCCTATCCACGGCGTCCATATGCCTGAGCCTTCCATTATTCATCGCTACCGCAATTTTACGTGTGAAATCCAAGGCATGCAGGGTGAACACCCCGCGCTGCCCATGCGTATCCGAACGATCGAGGACGAGTACGGCCGGTCACGCGGCCGCCCGGCCCCGTCGCCGCCGGTCGGCTAGTCGGCCCTGGAGCCCCCCAGGTCTCCTTCCCACCGGCGGTACAGGCCGTGCGCGACGCCCGACGCGTCCAGCGCCCGCCCCGCCACGAAGTCCACCAGGTCCTGGATGTGCGTCGCTCCCGCGTAGAAGGCGGGGGAGGCCGGCAGGACCACCGCGCCCGCCTCGTCCAGCGCCACCAGGTGCCGCAGGGTCTGGCCGCCCAGCGGCGTCTCCCGCACGGCCACCACGAGCTTCCGGCGCTCCTTGAGGGTGACGCTCGCCGCCCGCTGGAGCAGGTCCTTGGACAACCCGAGCGCCACGCCGGCGACGCAGGCGGTGGACGCCGGCACGATCAGCATGCCCTTCACCGGGTACGACCCCGAGGACGGTCCGGCGGCCAGGTCGCCGGCCGCCCAGTGGCGCACACCGCTCACGTCCACCCGGAAGGTCCCGGGCTTGCCGTCCGCGCCGCGCTCCAGCCAGGTGCGCAGATCGTCCTGCCAGTGCGCGTCCCGGAACGCGATCCCCGTCTCGTCGAGCAGGGTGAGCCGCGAGGCCCGCGACACCACCAGGTCGACGCTCTCACCGGCGTCGAGCAGCCCGCGGAGTACGGCTGCGGCGTAGGGGGTCCCGGACGCCCCGGAGACCCCGACGACCCACGGGGTGCGGTTGGCGTCGTTCATGGGATTGAGCCTATCCGGCCACCGGGTGGCGGAACTGAGTCAGGTGCCCCGGACGTTTCCGGGGAGAGACGCGGGAATCACAGGGGGCCACGATGTCGACAGCCTCGCTCGAGCCGAGCCGGACCGACCGGGTGAAGGCGGCCGGCAAGCTGATGCTTGCCTGGGTGGCGCTGCTGTGGGCGCTGGAGGTGGCCGACCACGCCACGGGCCACAGCCTCGACACGTACGGGATCACACCGCGCGAGCCCGCTGAGCTGGCGGACGTCGTCCCTGCGTCCTTCCTCCACTTCGGCTTCGGCCATCTCGCGTCGAACACGGTCCCGCTGCTGGTCTTCGGCTTTCTCGCCGCGCTCGGCGGCGTCCGCCGGTTCCTGGCCGTCGCCGCGCTGATCATCGTCGCCGACGGCATCGGCGTCTGGCTGATATCGCCGCCGGGCTCGAACACTGCGGGCGCGTCCGGCCTCGTCTTCGGCCTCTTCGGCTATCTGCTGGTCCGCGGTTTCGTGGACCGGCGGCCGCTGGACATCGGCGTCGGACTGCTCGTCGGCGCGATATGGGGCAGCTCGATCCTGCTGGGCCTCTCCCCCGCCAACACGGGCGTCAGCTGGCAGGGGCACCTCATCGGACTGGTGGCGGGCGTGGTGGCGGCCTTCGTGTTCCGCCGCCGCAGGCCGACCGCGATCACGGCCTGACGAGACCCCGCCCGGGTCCGGGCACGGGCTGGGGCTGCGGCGCGCTCAGGCCCGTGCGGCGGGGTCCACGGGGAGTGCTCCCGTGTCCAGCGTGAGCTTTCCGGTGCCCGTCTCCGCGACCACCGTCTTGCCGTACGGGAGCGTGTCCCGGCCGAGACAGCCGTCCGGGCCGGGATTCCAGGGGGTGAGGCAGTGACCCTTGCAGGGGTCGAAGACCAGGTAGTGGTGGTGCGGCTTGACGGGACCCATCACGACGGCACCCTCGATCTCCGTCCGGTAGCCCCGGGAACATGCCCTCGAGCCGGCTGAGCTGCGAGTGCAGACGGTCGATCTCCGAGAAGGTGGCGGTCACATCGGCCTCCCTGTCCATGCACTCGATGGTGGGCCGCACGGCAGCTACGGGGTGAGGCCCCGAACGCCCAGATCGATCAGGGCGCACACGAACAGGGCAATTCCGATGAAGCCGTTGACGGTGAAGAACGCCCGGTTCAGCCGGGACAGGTCGTGCGGCGTCACGATCGTGTGCTCGTAGACGAACGCGACCGCGACGATCACCAGGCCCAGCCAGAGGAAGAGCCCGGCGCCGGTGGCGAGGGCGTACCAGACGAAGAGGGCCATCGTCACGACGTGGCAGGCCCGGGCGCCCCACAGGGCCGCCGGGATGCCGAAGCGGGCCGGGACCGACTTCACGCCGTGGGCACGGTCGGCCTGCACGTCCTGGCAGGCGAAGATCAGGTCGAAGCCCCCGATCCACACCCCGACGGCAAGCCCGAGGATCACCGCGTCCCACGACCAGGCCCCGGTCACCGCGATCCATGCGCCGACGGGCCCCATGGCCTGGGCGAGCCCGAGGATCGCGTGCGGATAGTTCGTGAAGCGCTTCCCGTACGGATAGACCACCATGGGGACGACCGCGACCGGCGCGAGCGCCAGGCACAGGGGATTGAGCAGGGCGGCGGCGCCGAGGAAGACCACGACGGCGATGCCCGCCCCGGTCCAGGCGGACCGCACCGACACCGCTCCGGTCACCAGTTCGCGCCCGGCCGTCCGCGGGTTGCGGGCATCGATCTCCCGGTCGATGATCCGGTTGCAGGCCATGGCGAACGTCCGCAGGCCGACCATGGCGACGGTGACGAGCAGCAGCGTCACCCAGTCGACGCTCCCGCCGTTCTCGAACATCGCGGTGAGCGCGGCGATGTACGCGAACGGCAGCGCGAACACCGAGTGCTCGATCATCACCAGCCGCAGGAACGCCTTGGTCCGGCCGGGACCCGGTACGGCCGCCGCCGACGCGCTCACAGGCCGTACTCCTTCCACCGGCGGTCGACCAGCGCGGCCGTGTCCGGATCGGAGAGCACCATCTCCGGCCAGCCGCCGTCCCGGGTGTAGCCCTCCTCGGGCCACTTCCGCGTCGCGTCGATCCCCGCCTTGCCGCCCCAGAACTGCTGGTAGGAGGAGTGGTCGAGGTGGTCCACGGGCCCCTCGACGACCGTCAGGTCGCGGGCGTAGTCGGTGTTGCCCAGCGCCCGCCACGACACCTCGTGCAGGTCGTGGACGTCGCAGTCGGCGTCCACGACGACGATCAGCTTGGTCAGCGACATCATGTGCGCCCCCCAGACGGCGTGCATCACCTTCTGGGCGTGCTTGGGGTACTTCTTGTCGATCGAGACGATCGCGCAGTTGTGGAAGCCGCCCGACTCCGGCAGGTGGTAGTCCACGATGTCCGGCACGATGATCTTGAGCAGTGGGAGGAAGAAGCGTTCCGTCGCCCGGCCGAGCGGGCCGTCCTCCGTCGGGGGCCGTCCCACCACGATCGACTGGAGCAGGGGGCGCCTGCGCATCGTGACGCAGTCGATCGTCAGCGCCGGGAAGTCCTCCTGGGGCGTGTAGAAGCCGGTGTGGTCCCCGAACGGCCCCTCGGGAAGCATCTTCCCCGGCTCCAGCCAGCCCTCCAGGACGACCTCCGCCTGCGCGGGCACCTGGAGCGGCACGGTCTTGCAGTCGACCATCTCGATCCGCTTGCCCTGGACGAAGCCCGCGAACAGGTACTCGTCGATGTCCCCGGGGAGCGGCGCCGTCGAGGCGTACGTCACGGCGGGCGGACAGCCGAACGCGATGGCGACCGGCAGCTTCTCACCGCGCCGCGCTGCCACCTGGTAGTGGTTGCGGCTGTCCTTGTGGATCTGCCAGTGCATGCCGATGGTGCGCTTGTCGTGGCGCTGAAGCCGGTAGAGGCCGAGGTTGCGCACCCCGGTGTCCGGGTCCTTGGTGTGGGTGAGGCCCAGGTTGAAGAAGGAGCCGCCGTCGTCGGGCCAGGTGAACAGCGCGGGCAGCCGGTCCAGATCGACCTCGTCGCCGCGCAGGACGACCTCCTGCACCGGAGCGTCCTTCACCTTCTTCGGCGGCACGTGCGTCATCGCCCCCAGCTTGCCGAACGCCTCGCGCACGCCGACGAAGCCGTGCGGCAGCTCCGGCTTCAGCAACCCGCCGATCTTCGTGCTGATCTCGTCGTACGACTTCAGCCCCAGCGCCTTCAGCAGCCGGCGGTCGGTGCCGTACACGTTCATGGCGAGCGGCATGGACGAGCCGCGCACGTTCTCGAAGAGCAGCGCGGGCCCGCCGGACTTCTGGACCCGGTCGACGATCTCCCCGATCTCCAGGTACGGGTCGACTTCGGCCTTGATGCGCTTGAGGTCGCCCTCGCGCTCCAGCGCCCGGAGCAGCGAGCGAAGATCGTCGTAAGCCATGCCGTCCAGTATCGGCCACTCGCTACGCTGGACTCGTCACGGGGGCCGTTCCACGGCCCCGTTCTCCGCACGCAGGGGGCCGCCAATGCTTCGGGTGCTGATGTTCTTGGTGCCGCTGGCGCTCAGCATCTACGCCTTCATCGACTGCATCTCCACTGACGAGAAGGACATCAGGCACATCCCCAAGCCCCTCTGGGCGATCCTCGTGCTGCTCTTCCCGCTCGTGGGTTCGATCTCCTGGCTGATCGCCGGAAAGGACCGCGGCACGCCCCGTCCGGCTCGGCGCGGCGGCTGGGTGGCGCCCGACGACAATCCCGAGTTCCTGAAGTCCCTCGACGACGAGGGCGGCCCCGGGCAGCCCGGCGACCGGGCGAGGGATCCGAAGCGCGACGAGGACCCGGGCACGTCCTGACGACGGGAGGACCGGGACCGTGGACCGGGATCTGGCACGGCGGTGGCTGTCCACCGCCTTGGAGGAGGCACGCAGCGGCCTCGCGGAGGGCGGCATCCCGATCGGCGCCGCGCTGTACGGGGCGGACGGCTCGCTGCTGGGCCGGGGACGCAACCGCCGGGTCCAGGACGGCGATCCCTCCGTGCACGCCGAGACGGACGCGTTCCGCGCCGCGGGGCGCCGGCGGTCCTACCGGGGGACGACGATGGTGACCACCCTCTCCCCTTGCTGGTACTGCGCCGGGCTGGTCCGCCAGTTCGGCATCTCCCGTGTCGTGGTGGGCGAGGCGGAGACCTTCCACGGCGCCCACGGCTGGCTGGCGGCGCACGGCGTGGAGGTCGTGGTCCTGGACGATCCCGCGTGCATCGCGCTGATGCGGGAGTTCGTCGGCGGCCGTCCGGACCTGTGGCACGAGGACATCGGCGACGACGGCTGATCCCCCGCAGGCGCGGTCCCGTGCCCGCAGGTCAGGAGCGTGCGTCGTACTCCGCGCGGAGCTGCTCGAAGCGCTCCGGCGTCCAGGCGGACCAGTCCGCGGGCCGGCCGTCGAGCGCGTCGGACAGGTACTCGAAGTGCTGGTGCCAGCCGGCCAGGTTGTCGAGGCGCCGCCCGTCCGGGCCGGAGAACTCGTTGGTGAAGCGCAGCACGGTGGCGAGCGAGTCGGCGGGGGCCGGCTCCATGTGGAAGCGGATGCGGCCGTGGGTCGCGACGGTGTACTCGGCGACCGCCTCCCGGTCCCAGGCCGTGACCCGCCCGGAGACCACGGCCCCGTCGACGCTCTCCTCCGCGTTCAGCCAACGGAGCGTCACCGCGCCGTCCAGCCGGGGTTCCAGCAGGTCGGCGGCGGCCAGCCACTCCGGCAGGCCCTCGGGGGTCGCCACGGCCGCCCAGACCCGCACCACCGGGTGCGGCAGATGCAGCACGAAGTGCAGCACGTGGACCGGGCCGTCGTCGCCGGCCCGGGTCTCGCTGGTGCCGTAGGGGATCGCTTCCGTCATGGCACCAGCGTCGCCCGCGCGGGTCCGGTCCGCGACCGTGTCTCGCCCACTCGGACGCCGGCGTGCCTCCCCCGGGGCACCCGGCACCGGCACGGCGACTCAGACCCCCGCGTAGCCGTGGAGGCTGTTCACGAAGAGGTTGACGCCGTAGTAGTTGAAGAGGAAGCAGGCGAAGGCGATCAGCGCGATGTACGCGGCCTTGCGGCCCTTCCAGCCGGCCGTGGCGCGGGCGTGCAGATACGCGGCGTACGCCACCCAGGTGATGAAGGACCAGACCTCCTTGGCGTCCCAGCCCCAGTAGCGGCCCCACGCGTCACCCGCCCAGATCGCTCCGGCGATGATCGTGAACGTCCACAGCGGGAAGACCGCCGCGTTGATGCGGTACGCGAACTTGTCCAGGGACGCGGCGGCCGGCAGGCGCTCCAGCACCGAGCGGGCGAAGGAGCCGGGGCTGCCGCCGGTCGCGAGCTTGTTCTCGTAGGAGTCCCGGAAGAGGTACAGCAGGGTGGCGACCGCGCCCAGGTAGAAGACCGCACCGCAGAAGATCGCGGTGGAGACGTGGATCCACAGCCAGTACGAGTGCAGGGCCGGGACGAGCTGGTCGCTCTCGGTGTACAGCCAGGTGACCGCGATGCCCAGGTCCAGCAGGACCGTGGTGACCAGCGGCAGGCCGATCCAGCGCACGTTCTTCCTGGCCAGGAGGAAGCCGAGGTACGCGCCTACCGCCACCGTGGAGAAGGTGGTGGAGAACTCGTACATGTTGCCCCAGGGGGCGCGCTGCACGGAGACGGCGCGGGTGACGACCCCCGCGGCCTCGACCAGGAAGGCGAGGGCGGTCAGCGAGACCGCGATCCGGCCGTACATGTCGCCCTGCTGGTCGCCGCCGGCCGCGCCGGGGCCGTCGGGGACGTCCCGGGCACCCGTCGAGGAACGGGTGACGACCTGGGGACGCTCCAGGACGGCCGTCCCACCGCCCTTGCGGGCGACCCTGACCCTCGGCGCGGCGGACGCGCCGTCCGCCGTGAGGGCGGCGGCGGTGCGAGCGACCTTGCTGCGGCTGCCGAACGTCCACTCGGCGATGTGCGCGAGGAAGGCCAGGGTGTACACGGCCATGGCCGAGTAGATCAGCACATTGCTGAACTCGGCGAGGCTCTCGTTGTTGGCGGCGGCGAGATTCACTTCTCAGCCCCTTCGGAGGGAACAGCTTCGGCAGGTTCGGGATCGGGCGCGGTCGGCGCCTCGGCGTTGAGCGACGCGGCCAGGTCGGCCAGCTCCTCGGGGAGCCGGGCGGATTCGCTCCGCCCCAGTCCCGCCATCTCGACGACGGTGACGCCGTCCGCACCGCGCACGGCGCGTACCCACACGCGGCGGCGCTGGATGAACAGCGAGCCGACGAGTCCGGTGATCGCGGCGACGGCACCGGCGAGGGCGAGTCCGTTGCCCGGCTGCTGGGAGATCTGGAAGCTCGCCCACTCCTTGATCTCCTTCTCGAAGGTGATCGAGCCGGCGCCGCCGGGCAGCTTCATCGTCTCGCCGGGCAGCAGGGTCTGCTTGAACACCTCGCCCTCGGCGTCCTTGAAGGGCTTCATCTTGCGGGTGTCCAGCTGGTACACGTTCTGCGGGACGCCGGAGTCGACGCCCAGACTGCCGTGGTACGCGCTGAGGTTGAGAGCGGGGAAGACCAGGGCCGGGAACTGGGAGAACATCTGGCCGTGGCCCTTGCCTGCGTAGGTGGGCACGAAGAACGCCGGGAAGCCGAGCTGTTCCTTCTCGCCGTCCTTGTTCCGGTAGCCGTCCAGCACCTTGACGACGCCGGTGGAGCTGACGTTGTTGTCGATCGGCAGCAGCGGCACGGCGGCCTTGTGGACGACCTGGCCCTTGCCGTCGCGGACGGTGACGACGGGCGCGTAGCCGTGGGCGAGCAGATAGACCCTGGAGCCGTCGATCTCCAGGGGCTCGTTGACCCGGACGACGGCCTTCTTCTCCTCGCCCTCGGCGCCCTTGGCGTAGGTGACCGCGGCCTCGTAGGTGCGGGCCGTGCCCTTCTGGGGACCGCTGGGCTCGTACGTGCCCGTGAACTGGTCCAGGGTGAAGCTGAACGGGGCCAGGTCCTCGATGTCGAACAGCGGCCCGGACTTGAAGTCGTCGTACTGGGTGAGGGTGTTCGCGAAGCCGTCGCCCTCGACGATCAGCTTGCCGCCCTCGGACTTGAAGAGCTGCCCGGCGGCGAAGGCCACGAGCATCACGATCAGGGCGACGTGGAAGAGGAGGTTGCCGACCTCACGGAGGTAGCCCTTCTCGGAGGCCACCGCGTCCCCCGCGGCATGGGCCCGGAACCGCCGCTTCCGAAGCAGTGCGAGCGCGGCCTCGCGGACCGTCTCGGGCTCGGCCTCGGTGCGCCACGTGGTGTACACGGGCAGCCGGGTGAGTCGCTTGGGCGCACCGGGCGGACGGCCGCGCAGCTGGCCGGCGAACTGCCAGGTCCTGGGGACGATGCAGCCGATCAGCGAGACGAACAGCAGGATGTAGATCGCGGAGAACCACACCGAGCTGTAGACGTCGAAGAGCTGGAGCTTCTCGAAGACCGGCGTCCAGAACTCGTTGTTCGTCTTCCAGGTGCGGACCTTCACCTCGTCCACGCTGTTCTGCGGGATGAGGGAACCGGGGATCGCGCCGAGCGAGAGCAGGAAGAGCAGGATCAGCGCCACCCGCATGGAGGTCAGCTGGCGCCAGAACCAGCGGATCCAGCCGGTCGTCTCGCGGACGCCCCAGGCGAGCGCGCCCGCGGGGCCCGGCGCGCGGCGTCCGCCGAAGGAGCCCGGCACTGCCCGCTCCTGCGGAGCCGTGGATAGCTGCTCGCCCGCCCTGCCGAGGTCACCGGCCTCCCGGGCGGCCCGTGCGGCGTCGGTGTTCTCCGTCGTCGTGTCGGTCTTGCTCATCGATCAGATTCCCACCTGGAAGCCACTGGACCAGCTCTGCATCTCCTGCACGAGGATGTCCCACGCGCCCGTCAGCAGCAGGACGCCGGTCCCGATCATCATGCCGCCGCCGATCCGCATCACCCAGGCGTAGTGCCGCTTGACCCAGCCGAACGCACCGAGGGCCTTGCGGAAGGCGACGGCCGCGAGCACGAACGGCAGTCCGAGACCGAGACAGTACGCGGCGGTCAGCAGCGCCCCCCGGCCGGCGCTGCCCTGCTGGGCGGAGAGGAGCGTCACCGAGGAGAGGGTCGGGCCGATGCACGGCGTCCAGCCGATGCCGAACAGTGCGCCGAGAACCGGCGCGCCCACGAGACCCGTCGCGGGTCGCTTGTGGAAGCGGAACTCCCGCTGGGTGAGGAAGGGCATCAGGCCCATGAAGAACGCGCCCATCACGATCATCATGACGCCGAGGGCCGTGGTGAGGACCTCGCGGTGCTCCTGGAGGGTCCAGCCGAAGAAGCCGAAGAGGGCCCCTCCGGAGACGAAGACGGCGGAGAAACCGAGCACGAAGAGCGCGGCCCCGGAGGCCATCCGTCCCCTGCGGGCCTCCGCCAGATCGGAACCGGTGACGCCGGTCACGTACGACAGGTAGCCCGGGACCAGCGGCAGCACGCAGGGGGAGAAGAAGGACACCAGGCCCGCCAGGACGGCGACGGGGAGTGCGAGCAGCAGGGCGCCGCTCAGGACCGTCTCGTTCTGCATCCCTACTTCTCCGCGACCACGGGGTCGATCATGGAGCGGAGCTGCTTGTCGTCCAGTGCCGTCAGGGCGCGGGCCGCGATCTTCCCCTCACGGTCGATGACGATCGTGCTCGGGATCGCCTGCGGGTTGAGGCTGCCCTTGGGGAACTTGAGGATCAGCTTGCCGATGGGGTCGTGGAAGCTCGGGTACCCGACCTCGTAGTCCTTCTCGAAGGCGAGCGCCGGGCCGGTCTGCGGGTCGCGGGTGTTGATCCCGACGAACTCGACGCCCTCGCTCCGGGACTCGTTGGAGATCTTGGTCAGATAGGGCGCCTCGGCGCGGCAGGGCGCGCACCACGAGCCCCACAGGTTCAGCACGACGACCTTGCCCTTGTAGTCGGCCAGATCGAGCGGCTTGCCCGTGAGGTCCTTGCCGGACAGCCGGGGGGCCGCCACGCGCTTGCCCTTGGGGGCGGTGGAGATCCCGCCCGTGTCGGTGACGAAGTTGGTGTCACCGCCGCCTCCGGACCTGCCGTTGGCATCGCCGGTGCAGGCCGACAGCGTGAGCGCGGCGGCGAGCGCGCCGACGGCGAGCAGAGTGCGTCGAGGGGCACGGGCAGACGTCATGTGAAAAGTTTCGCATGAGGGTTCCGGGGATCTTGGCCGCCCCCCTGGCTGCCCGTAACGCCCCTTGTCAATGGTGGTTAAAGGCGTACGGCGCACCGGGAACTCTCCGCCGCTTTCCGACGTGCCGGCTACGCGGCGCCCTTGAGGAAGGCGTTCCAGCCGCCCGCAGGGGACTGTCCGACCTCGAGGGAGCGGAGTTTCGTGAGGATCTTCGGGTCCTGCACGTCCAGCCAGTCGCAGAACTGCCGGAACGACACGAGCCGCACGTCCTTCTTTCCGGCCATGGACTTCAGGGCCTCCTCGACGGCGTCCATGTATATGCCGCCGTTCCACTGCTCGAAGTGGTTGCCGATGAAGAACGGGGCGCGATTGGACTCGTGGGCCCGCCGGAATCCGCTGAGGTAGGCGTCGGTGGCCTGCCTGCGCCAGCCCGCGTAACGGGACGGCATGCCGTTGGTCGAATTCCTCGACTGGTTGGCGAGGATGTTGTAGTCCATCGAGAGCACCTCGAAGGAGTGGCCGGGGAACGGCACGGCCTGCAGCGGCAGGTCCCAGACCCCGCCTCGCTTCCCGGGCCACGTCTGGCGCCCGCCGGGGGAGCTCGCGTCGTAGCGCCAGCCCAGCTTCTTCGCGGTCGGCAGGAGATTGTCCTGGCCGAGCAGGCAGGGGGTGCGGCCGCCCACGAGTTCCTTGCGGTAGTCGAAGGGGAGCGGCTCGAGGTCCTTCCAGCCGCTGTTGCTCTTCCACTCGGTGACGAAGGACACGGCCTGGTCGATCTCGTTCTCCCACTGGGCCGGTGTCCAATTGCCCACGGAACCCGATCCACCGCAGAAGTGCCCGTTGAAGTGGGTGCCCAACTCGTGGCCCTCGAGCCACGCCTGCCGCACGTACTTCAGGGTGTCCTTGATGTGCGCTTCGGTGAGATAACCGATGTCGGAGGCGCCGACCGGATTGTTCGGCGGACGGTAGAGCGATTTCCTGGACTCGGGGAGCAGATAGATCCCGGAGAGGAAGAACGTCATCGCCGCGTCGTGGTTCCTGGCGAGTTCCAGGAAACGCGGGAAGAGCCCGTTGCCGACCTCCCCCGCGCCGTCCCAGGAGAAGATCACGAATTGCGGCGGGGTCTGCCCCGGTTCGAGCGGAACCGGGGCCTCGGGCTGCTTCGGCTGCTTTCCCGTGTCGGCTGTCGAGCCGTCGCCTATGAGACGCACCGGCTCGTTTCCGGGACCGGGCGCGCTGCCGCCGCCCCCGCCCGCGTCACCGCCGTCCCGCCGCTTTCCCCCGCCGCCCGGACCACCGCCGCAGCCCGCGGCACCGAGAGCCGCGGCGGCACCAAGTCCCGCTCCCAGCAGGCTCCTTCGGGTGATGTTGCGCATGCCGACCGTCCCCGCTTCCCTGTCGCGTCCCCGCACGTACTCGCATGGAGAGAGATGGCGTGCGGAACGCGAAGGTTCCCGGGATTTAGCACGGAGTGTGCAGAACGGCCAGACAGCTATGCGCCAAACGCTTTCGATTTTCCCTTGACCGGTTTGGCACCTGCGAGAAGATGCGCCGGAACGAGATCCCGCGCGGGTTCCGAATACGCGACCGAGACGATCCCGTCGCCCTGGAACGTGAAGGTCGTCAGCGACGCCAGGGTGCACTGCCGCCGGCGCGGGTCGTGCCAGAGCCGGCGCTGCTCCACATAGCTTCGGACGATCCAGATCGGCAGCTGGTGGCTCACCAGGACCGCCTCGTGGCCGCGTGCGGCGTCCCGGGCGGAACCGAGCGCGCCCATCATCCGCACCACCTGGTCCACGTACGGCTCGCCCCAGGACGGCCGGAACGGATTGGTCAGGTGCCGCCAGTTGCCCGGCTTGCGCAGCGCGCCGTCGCCGACCCCGAAGGTCTTGCCCTCGAAGACGTTCGCCGCCTCGATCAGCCGCTCGTCGGTGTCCAGGGTCAGCCCGTGCGACTTGGCCACCGGCGCCGCCGTCTCCTGCGCCCGCTCCAGCGGAGAGGCCGCCACATGGGTGACGTCACGGTCGGCGAGGTGCTCGGCGACGCGGTCCGCCATGCGCCGGCCCAGCTCGGAGAGGTGGTAGCCGGGGCGGCGCCCGTAGAGAACGCCGTCCGGGTTGTCCACTTCGCCGTGCCGGATGAGATGGACGACGGTCCTTTCCGTATTCATCCCCGTGCCGGTCATGCCGTGGCCTCCGCGGCGGCACGGGCGGCGGCGGGCAGCGCGGCGGCGATGCGCTCGACGGCGGCGTCGTCGTGGGCGGCCGACACGAACCAGGACTCGAAGGCGGACGGCGGAAGGTAGACCCCTTGGGAGAGCATCGAGTGGAAGAAGGCGTTGAAGCGGAATGCTTCCTGGCGCTTCGCGTCCTCGTAGTCCCGTACCTCGCCGTCGCTGAAGAACACCGAGAACATGTTGCTCGCCGTCTGGAGCCGGTGGGCGACGCCCTCCTTGGCCAGCGCGTCCGTGACCAGGCCCCGGACGGCGGCGGAGACCGCGTCGACCCTCTCGTACGCGGCGTCGTCCAGCAGTCGCAGCTGGGCGAGACCGGCGGCGGTCGCGACCGGGTTCCCGGAGAGGGTGCCCGCCTGGTAGACCGGCCCGGCCGGGGCGAGGTGCCCCATGACGTCGGCGCGGCCGCCGAACGCCGCCGCCGGGAAGCCACCGCCCATGACCTTGCCGAAGGTCATCAGGTCCGGCGCGACACCGTCGACGCCGTACCAGCCGGCCTTCGACGTGCGGAAGCCGGTCATGACCTCGTCGGAGATGAACAGCGCCCCGTTCTCGGCACAGGCGTCCTTGAGGCCCTGGTTGAAGCCGGGCAGCGGCGGGACGACGCCCATGTTGCCCGGCGACGCCTCCGTGATCACACAGGCGATCTCGCCCGGGTGCGCCCGGAAGGCGGCGCGGACCGCGTCCGGATCGTTGTACGGCAGCACGATCGTGTCGCCGGCCTGCGCTCCCGTGACACCCGGGGTGTCCGGCAGCCCGAAGGTCGCGACCCCCGAGCCGGCCGCCGCCAGCAGCGCGTCCACGTGCCCGTGGTAGCACCCGGCGAACTTGATCACCTTGGCGCGCCCGGTGAACCCGCGCGCCAGCCGGATCGCCGACATGGTGGCCTCGGTGCCGGACGAGACCAGTCTCACCTGCTCGACCGGGCCCACCCGGGCCACGATCTCCTCGGCGAGCGCGACCTCGCCCTCACCGGGCGTGCCGAACGAGGTACCGCGCGCGACGGCCTGCTGCACGGCCGCGGTGACCTCTGGGTGGGCGTGGCCGAGGATCATCGGGCCCCAGGAGCACACGAGGTCCACGTACTCACGGCCGTCCGCGTCCGTCAGGTACGGGCCGGTGCCGGACACCATGAACCGGGGTGTACCGCCCACGGCGCGGAAGGCCCGGACGGGAGAGTTCACGCCGCCGGGCGTCACGAGGGACGCGCGGTCGAAAAGCGTCTGCGAAACTGGGGCGTCATAGGGAAAGCTCACGGAATCCATGGTGTCAGAGGCACGCGACGTTCTTGCGGACAGGTGTTTCACCACACGTCCGTGGGGGAGGTCACTGTCACGATGATCGGGTTGCGCGGCGGGGGCCGTGCGTCCTAAAAGCAGTCGGGTGGAGATATGCATCGCGGTGGCGGACTGGGCGAGGGGACTGACGACCTGGGTCCCGAGCCTGCCCGGCGTGGGAGGCACCGGAGGCACGAGGCGGGCGCGCCCGAGCCCGTGGAGAACAGGGGTGGCCGCGGTATGGGGGTGACCTACAAGTACTTCGGCGCGCCCGACGGCGCGACGGCCGCCCGAGTGCCGATCTCGATGCGCCCGGAGGAGCTGGGCGGTGACGAGCTCGGCATGGGCGGGATGTTCACCAAGATCAAGCCCGAGACGATAGCCGCGATGGTCCTCACGGGCATCCAGGGCATGCCCCTGCACAAGGTCCCTCCGCTCGAGCTGGTGGTCCTCCACCCCGATTACGCCGTGGTGAAACTCCCCATGACGGTCGTCGACCCGCTGCGTGACATCGGCGAGGAGTCGGTGGGCGCGGCCGCGTTCATCTGGTCCACCGTCCCCGACCGCGGCGGCCCGCGGGACGCGTTCAACGTCTACCAGCTGCTGCACGAGTGGCAGGACTTCTCGCACCGGCTGCACGAGGCGGGGCATCAGCCGTACTGCCTGGTGTGGCCCTGACCTGGGGTTTCGCAGGGGTCGGGCGGGGATCGCGAGGGCTCCCGAGGCGGGGCGCCGTCCAGGGCCGAACGCGGCCGGCGGGCGCACCTCGCCTGGCCCCGTCCGCACAGTGGTGGACCCCGTCGCGGCTCAGGAGCCAGCCGTTGCGGCGGAAGCCCCGGTGGATCACGTGAGCCGTCGCGGCCGTACCGGACGGTGACCACGAAGTCCGTCCGGTGATCACCGTGATCCCGCCCGTCTCCACCACCAGGGTGGCGGAGGTCGACTCGGCGTATCCGGCCGTCCTGAAGACCACGAGCACGGTGCCGTCGTACGGCACGACCTTCGCCCTGCTGTGCGCGTCGACGGCGTCCTCGACCGTGAGCGGGTGAGCTCGAACAGTCCGGCGAGTTCCTCGAACTCCTCGCGGGAGGGCTCGTGCAGACCGATCCAGACGAAACCGTTGGCGGCGGAGTCGGCGCCGTTCTCCTTGCGGACCCGGCGCAACGCCTCCGCGGCCGGACAGCTCCCGGCCTGCCGCACCCCGTACGCGTAGCCCACGCAGTCGACGACGGCACTGCCGAGGGGTGATCGGGCCGGACGGCTGAGGTCGACCCCGCGGCGGTAGGCGCGGCGCACCGCGCGGCCGAGGGTGCGGATCATGGACAACGCGGGCTCCCGGGCGGGCAGGGGATGGACCTTCCCCGGCCGGCCTCTCGAACGGGAAGTCGCATGTGAACGACGGCGGATGTGCGAGGGCTCGACGGCCGGGCGCCCGTGTCCCCCAGCCGCACGAGCACCGGCCCGGATTTCCCCGGCCCGGTGCGGGACAGCTGGAGGCCGGGAGGCCGTCGTCGGGCCGGCAGCGGAAGCAGACTTCGAAAGTCCGGTGCGGCCCTGCGGCGAGCCTGCGTTCCCGGCGTCCTTCGTGGCGTGCACGTGTCGTTACCGGACATCCTTTTGGGCGGTGAACCAACTCCAGCCGGGCGCCCCGGCTGCCGATGTCCGGACTGCGACCGCCGCGCGTCGCTGCGACGTGCCGTGGCGGTCCTGAGACATGACACGAGTCCCCCGAGCCCGAGGAGGTCCGGCGTGGGTGACGTCCTGCTGGCCCTGTGCATCCCGCTGACGCTCTGCGCGAGCGGTGTCTACGCGGTGTGCGACAGCTGGTGGCGGCGCCGCAGGCGCGCGGTGACGCCGCGTCACCTGTATCCGGGCGTGTGCTCGTACGTCTACGCCTACGAGCACCCGCGCGCACACGCCGGAGCGCGTCTGGCGGAGCGGGAGATGCTCGCCGCCGCCGAGGAGATCGTCGACGACGCCTACACGAGGCTGGCCTGGCTGTACGACGGCACGTGCACCGGAGCGGAAGGCGGCACCGGCGCCGACCCGAGCAGCGGCGCCGGCACCGGCCGGGTCAGCGCGGACCCCACCGCGGATCACGGCCCGTCACGGCCAGCACCCGCTCGAACGGTGACGCGTCCGCCGGAGCACTGACCGCCTCCCCGAACGCGCCGTACCGGCGCGCCCGCGGCGCCATCTCCTGGACGGCCGGACCGAGTTCCGCGACCACCTCGGGATCCGGTGCGTACTCCTGTCCGGTCGCACGCGCCAGGTCCCACGCGTGCACGGTCAGGTCGGCCAGCACCATGTGCCCCACACTCCTCGCGGGAAGGCCGAGCGCACCCGTGGTGCCCTCCTCCGCACCGGGCTCGGCCCACGCCTCGACCAGGCGCGCGCACTCGTCGGCGAAGGTCTCGCGCCAGTCCCCCTCCGCCGTGCGGTCCGGTGTCGCGGAGAAATCGGCGTCCTGTCCGGCCGCCAGCGCCTGGAAGTTGACCACGACCTGGAGCAGGTGGTTGATCAGGGCGCGCACGTCGTACTCGGGACAGGGGGTCGGAGCGGTGAGTGCGTCCCCGGTCACCCCACGCACCACGGGAAGCGCGCGTTCGGCGGTCGCGGCGAGCAGTTCGCTGATGGTCTTCATGCCGCAACGGTGGCGGCACCGGACCCCGGGCGTCTTGAACGAACGCGACATAGGATCGCGCCTTGGCGAGCAGGAGCGGGCCCGCGGGGAAGGGCGGGGCGCGCGAGGCCGGTGGACCGGGACCGCGGCACGACACCCGGGGGATCGTGGACGCCCGGGAGCTGTTCGCACGCGTACGGTTCCGGCGCCGTGAACCGGCCCCTCCCCTGCGCCGGTACCTGGAGCACTACTGGCTCGTCGACTGGGACCTGCCCGAGCCCTACGTCACGCACGTCGTGCCCCATCCGTCGGTGAACGCCGTCTTCCAGCGGCACGGCGGCGAGGAACCGTGGGCCGAGGTCGCCGGCATCGGTCTCGGACTCTTCACCCAGGAGCTGCGGGGTCGCGGACGGGTCTGCGGTGTGCAGTTCCGGCCCGGCGGGTTCCGTCCCTTCGCGCCCGGGAGACCGGTGTCGGCGTGGACGGGCCGCCGGGTCCCCGCGGTGGACGTCTTCAACCCGACCGCCGGCGGGCCCGCTGGGGCGGCGCCGTCGGTGGACCCCGCGGCCGTCGTCCTCCCGGAGGAGGAGGACGCGAGGGTGGCCGCCCTCGACGCCTTCCTCCTCGCCCTGCGGCCGGCGGCGGATCCGCAGGCTGACCACGCGATGGCCCTGGTCGAGCGGGTGCGCACCGACCGCACGATCCGCCGGGTCGGCCAACTCGCCGCGGCGGAAGGGGTGACGGCGCGTACCCTGCAACGGCTGTTCGCGGCCTGCGTCGGTGTCGGGCCCAAGTGGGTCATCCTGCGCTACCGCATCCACGAGGCGCTCGAGCGGGCCGAGGCGGACGGCCCGGCCGAGGCGGGTCCAGGACACACCGTCGTGCCGGGCGGGGGTGCGGGTGCGGCCGGCGCGCGTTCCCGGGGCACCGAGCCGGACTGGTCCGCCCTCGCGGCCGAGCTCGGCTACAGCGACCAGGCCCACCTGGTACGCGACTTCACCGCGACGGTCGGTGTCCCGCCCACGGCGTACGCGGCGACGAGAACTCCTCGCTGAACCGGCTCCGGGCGTCGCCGGCCGGGTGGGGCGCGTTCCGGGCGCTGTCGGTCCGTGGGCCTACCGTGCGGGGCATGGACGACACGACATCGGTTGTGCGGATCGAGCCCTGGTCGGAGGGCGACTTCGAGCTGCTCCGGGCCCTGAACGCGCCGGAGTTGACGGAGCACCTCGGGGGACCCGAGCCGGAGGGCAGGCTGGCTGAGCGGCACCGGCGCTATGTGGCCCTGAGCGCGGGCCGGTCCGGGGCGGGGCGGATGTACCGCGTGGTGCTGACGGCCGGCGGAGAGCCCGTCGGATCGATCGGGTTCTGGGAGAGGACCTGGCGCGGCGGCGAGGTCTACGAGACGGGCTGGAGCGTCCTTCCCGGCTTCCAGGGGCGGGGGATCGCGACGGCGGCGACGCCGGCCGTCGCGGCGGAGGCCCGCGCGGCGCACAGGCACCGCCGTCTGCACGCCTTCCCGTCCGTCGACAACGCTCCGTCGAACGCGGTGTGCCGCAAGGCGGGCTTCTCCCTGATCGGGGAGTGCGACTTCGAGTACCCGCCGGGCACACCGCTGCGCTGCAACGACTGGTGTCTCGACCTCGGCGGGTCGTAGCGGGGCGGGCGCGGAATCCGGGCGGGGCGGGTCGGGTCCGGGGCAGGCGGCGACCGTTCCACGAGCGGCGACGCGTCCCGAGCCGGTGTGCGGTCAGGGCACGGGCCGGACCTCGGGGGTGGGTGGGAAGAGGTTCGGTCCGACGCGGGGCTTCGCGCGGCCGGGCGGCGCGGCGGCCGGGCACCAAGTCGGGCCAGGCATCCGGGGAAGACTCCGGTGCGGCGGCGCCGGAAGCCGCCGAGCCGGTGGAAACCGCTGGCTGGGGCCGTCCGCCCGATGGCATGCTGGCGGCGTGAACGGACCGGAGATCCACATCAGCTTCGCCCCGGAGCTGCGGCTCTTCGTCCCGGCGAAGCGCCGGGACGGGCGGACCCCCCTCGTCACGGACGGCTCGTCGAGTCTGGGGCACGTGGTCGAGTCGCTCGGGGTCCCGCTCACCGAGGCCGGGCGGCTGCTGGTGGACGGAAGCAGTGTGGAGACCTCGTACGTCCCCGCCGAGGGCGAGCACGTCCGGGTCCTGGGCGTCGAACGCCCGCAGCGGGTCCCCGGCGCCCCCCTCCGGTTCCTGCTGGACGTCCACCTGGGGACCCTCGCCCGGCGGCTACGGCTCCTGGGCGTCGACGCCGCGTACGAGAGCGAGGACATCGGTGACGCCGCGCTGGCCGACCTCTCGGCGCACGAGCGGCGCGTGATGCTGTCCCGGGACCGGGGGCTGCTGCGCCGCCGCGAACTCTGGGCCGGGGCGTACGTCTACAGCGACCGCCCCGACGACCAGCTTCGCGACGTACTGCAACGATTCGCACCCGCTCTCGAGCCGTGGACCCGCTGCACGGCCTGCAACGGCCGTCTCGCGGACACGGACAAGGCCGCGGTGGAGCACCAGTTGGAGCAGGGCACGCAGCGTTCGTACGACGTTTTCGCGCAGTGCACGGCCTGTGAGCGGGTCTACTGGCGCGGCGCCCACCACGCCCGGCTGGAGGCCATCGTCGAGGGCGCGCTGCGCGAGTTCGGCGGCCCGATCACCCGGTCGTGACCGCCATGTCGCGGTCGCCCGCGCCGGCAGGCCACGGAGCCGCAGGCGCCCGACGTCGCGGACGCGCCGACGGGCGGTGCCGGGCGGCTGGGGCAGCTAGGTGCCGCGGCTGTCGTTGCGCGCTCGCCGGGGATCACGGGACGGCCCTTTGGCCAAGTCAGGGGCTCTCGGCGGTGAGATACCGCTGGATCGTCGGGGCGAGCCACGCGATCACTTCGTCCCGGGTCATGTCGACCGCCGGTGGGATCCGCAGCACGTAGCGGGCGAGGGCCATGCCCAGGATCTGCGAGGCGACGAGCGCGGCCCGGCGCGGAACCTCTTCCCGCACGGGGCACACCCCGTCGGCGATGGGCAGCAACTGTCCCCGGAAGACCTCCGCCATGCGCTCTGCACCGGCGGTGTTGGTGACACCGACGCGCAGCATCGCCGTCAGCACCTCGTCGTGCTCCCACCGGTCGAGGAAGTGGGAGACGAGCACGGCGCCGATGTGCCGTCCGGGCATCGCCCCCAGTTCGGGAAGCCGCAGGTCGATCTCGGAGGCCGCGGCGAACAGCCCCTCCTTGTTGCCGTAGTACCGCATGACCATCGACGGATCGATCCCCGCGTCCCTGGCGATGGCACGGATGGTGGCGCGCTCGTACCCGTCCGCGGCGAAGCGTTCACGGGCGGCTTCGAGGATCGCGGCGCGGGTGGCGTCGGAGCGGCGGGGGGCGGAAGGCGGTTCCAGGGTCATGCCAACAAATGTAGGCCAACGGGCGTTGACACGCCAACAGGCTCACGCCTAACGTTGCCTACAAACGTTGGCCAACATTCGTTGACCGACATTGCGCCGGCCCCTGGGCCGAGATCGGGCATCGGCTCTCCGGCGCCGAATGCCGACAGGAGGCACCCCCATGACCGACCGAACCCGCACGGACCGGACACGCACGGGCCGGACCGCAGACCGGAGCAACGCCACCCCCGCCGCCACGGAGACGGACGTGACGGTCGTGGGGGCCGGGCCCACCGGGCTGCTGCTCGCGGGAGACCTCGCGGCAGCCGGTGTCCGCGTCACCGTCGTCGAGCGCCGGCCGCCGACGAGGAGCAATCTGACCCGGGCGTTCGGGGTGCACGCACGCACCCTCGAACTCCTCGACGCACGGGACCTCGCCGACGAGCTGGTGTCGAAGGGCACGCCGATCACGGGCCTGCGGCTGTTCCGCCGGCTCTCCCTCGACCTCTCCCGGCTGCACTCCCGCTTCCCGTACCTGCTGATAGCCCCGCAGTACGAGGTGGAGCGGCTGCTCGAGCGCCGTGCGCGCGACGCCGGGGTCGCCTTCCGGTACGGCACGCAACTGCGCGGTCTGCGCCAGGACGCCGGATCGGTCACCGCCGAGCTCCGCGAGGAGGACGGCGGAGACACCACGCTGAGCTCCCGCTACCTCGTCGGCACGGACGGAATGCGCAGCTCGGTGAGGCAGTCGCTCGGTCTGCCCTTCCCCGGGGTCTCGGCCATCCGCTCGATCCTGCTCGCGGACGTACGGCTCTCCGAAGAGCCGGAGAACCTGCTCACGGTCAACGGCACGGGCCGGGCCTTCGCCTTCATCGCCCCGTTCGGCGACGGGTGGTACCGCGTGATGGGCTGGCGGCGCGAGGGCTCCCAGCCCCCCGACGGCCGGCCGGTCGAACTCGACGAGGTGCGCGATGTCGCCCGCCAGGCCCTCGGCACCGACTACGGCATGCGGGACGCCCGCTGGCTCTCCCGCTTCCACAGCGACGAGCGCCAGGTCCCCGAGTACCGCCGGGGCAGGGTCTTCCTCGCCGGGGACGCGGCGCATGTGCACTCCCCCGCGGGCGGCCAGGGCATGAACACCGGCCTTCAGGACGCGGCGAACCTGTCCTGGAAACTCATCGCCGTCCTCCGCGGCGACGCCCCGGACCCCGAGGAACTCCTCGACACCTACCACTCCGAGCGGCACCCGGTCGGTGCCCAAGTGGTGCGCAGCAGCGGGGCGATCGTGCGCCTCGCCATGGCACACTCACCCCTCCAGCGCCTCACCCGTGCCCTGGCGACGAGCTTCCTCAACACGGTCCGGCCCGCGGCGGACAGGGCGATGGGCATGATCTCGGGCACTGGCCTCTCCTACCGGGCCCCGCGCGGCGCCCACCGGCTGACCGGCAGGCGCGCCCCCGACCTCTCCCTCAGGGAGGGCCGGCTCTACGAGCTGCTGCGCAGGGGCGAGTTCGTCCTGGTGACGCCGGACGGCGCGGACACGGCCCCACCGGCGGTACCCGGCCCCGTCTCCAGGGCCCACTGGCGCGGCGCGGACCGCACGGCCCTGCTCGTCCGACCGGACGGATACATCGCATGGGCCACGGACTGAGCGTGCGGCACGGCGGCGCCCCGGCGCGGACGCACCCCCGTGCCCCGGTCACCGCGGCCCGACGTGCCAGGCTGGCTCCATGCTCGTCGCCCGCTCCGTCCTCCTGTTCGCCGTCGCCGCCGTCTTCGAGATCGGCGGTGCCTGGCTGGTCTGGCAGGGCGTGCGGGAGCACCGGGGCTGGATCTGGATCGGCGCCGGCGTCGTCGCGCTCGGCGCGTACGGGTTCGTGGCCACGTTCCAGCCGCAGGGCGACTTCGGACGGGTCCTCGCGGCATACGGCGGCGTGTTCGTCGCGGGCTCGATCGCCTGGGGCATGGTGGCCGACGGCTACCGTCCCGACCGCTGGGACGTCCTGGGCGCCCTGGTCTGCCTGGCGGGCATGGCAGTGATCATGTACGCGCCGCGCGGCCGGTGACCCTCTGCCTATCCTGACTCTGGATGTCGATCAGTTGCCCGAGGAGCCGCCATGACCGCCACGCCCATCGCCGTCGTCACCGGAGCGAGCAGCGGCATCGGCGCCGCCACCGCACGGAGTCTCGCCGCGGCCGGCTACCACGTGGTCGTCACCGCCCGGCGCAAGGACCGGGTCGAAGCCCTCGCCGCCGAGCTGACGAACGCCGGGCACCGGGCCACCGCCCGCCCCCTCGACGTCACCGACCGTGCCGCCGTCGACGCCTTCGCAGCCTCCCTCGACGGCACCGGCCCGGTGAAGGTCCTGGTCAACAATGCGGGTGGAGCCCTCGGCGCCGACCCGGTCGCGACCGGTGACCCGGCCGACTGGCGCCAGATGTACGAGGTCAACGTCATCGGCACGCTGAACCTCACACAGGCGCTGCTCCCCGCGCTCACCACCAGCGGCGACGGCACGGTCGTCGTGCTCTCGTCCACCGCCGGCCACGCCACGTACGAGGGCGGCGCGGGTTACGTCGCCGCGAAGCACGCCGAGCACGTCCTCGCCGAGACCCTCCGCCTGGAGATCGTCGGCACGCCGGTCCGCGTCGTCGAGATCGCTCCCGGCATGGTCAGGACGGAGGGTTTCGCGACCACCCGCTTCCGGGGCGACACCGAGAAGGCCGCCAAGGTCTACGAGGGCGTGGCCGAACCGCTCACCGCCGAGGACGTCGCCGACACCGTGACCTGGGCGGTGACCCGCCCGCCCCACGTCAACGTCGATCTGCTGATCGTCCGTCCCAGGGCCCAGGCGTCGAACACGAAGGTCCACCGGCAGCTCTGACCGTTCCCCACCACGAGCGGGAAGGGTCCTGTCACCGGGACTCGCGCCCATCCGTGTGCCGAAACGGTTTCGGGCACGCTGGTCCCCGCTCTCGCGGCGGCTCCCGGACCTCCGGAAACCGCCGCGGAGTCCGGGCCCTGAGCCGACGGCGGTGTGAGGGCGGTCAGCCCTTCACGCAGATGACCTGCTTCAGCTTGGCGACGACCTCCACGAGGTCCCGCTGCTGGTCGATCACCTTCTCGATGGGCTTGTACGCGCCCGGGATCTCGTCCACGACCCCGGAGTCCTTACGGCACTCCACACCCCGCGTCTGTTCCTCCAGGTCCCTGGTGGAGAAGCGCCGCTTGGCCGCGTTGCGGCTCATCCGGCGACCGGCGCCGTGCGAGGCCGAGTTGAACGACTTCTCGTTCCCGAGGCCCTTCACGATGTAGGAGCCCGTGCCCATCGAGCCGGGGATGATCCCGAAGTCGCCCGAAGCGGCGCGGATCGCGCCCTTCCGGGTGACGAGCAGGTCCATGCCCTCGTACCGCTCCTCCGCCACGTAGTTGTGGTGGCAGGAGAGCTGCTAACTTCATATGAACTTCAGCCTGTTGGGAAAGTGAGGGGAACCTTGACGCAGTTAGACCAGCCGCCGAGGAAGAAGCTGACAGCCGCCGAGGTCGAGCGGTTGGTGGGGCGGCTGCGCGGGGTGCCGGCCGGCGCCCCGAGCCTCGAAGAGGCATTGGCTTTGCGCGCAGAGGGATGGCATCTGCTCTTGGCCTACTGCCGGATGTCTGACGACGCACACAAGCGCGACGGTCACGGTGTGGAGGACCAGACGCGGCATTGCGGGCGCATCGCCAGGCACGTTCGTGGGGTGGTAGTTCACCACTACATCGACAACGACAAATCTGCGTCCAAGGCGGACGTCACCCGGGACGACTTCGACAAGATGGTCGAGGCGCTGGAGCGGGGCGCTACAGAGAGCGGCTACCCGGTTGATGGCGTCGTGTGTGTCGCAGATGACAGGCTGTACCGAGGCGCGCACGCCTACGAGCGTTTCGTTGACTCGTTCACGTCTCACCCGAACCGTGTCTACGCAGACGACACCGGCCGACACGATCTCTACGGCGACGGAGCCGAGTACCGCGGTCTCCTTGGCGTCGCCGCGGCCCGCTCGGAGACCAAGAAGAAGAAGCGGCGTGCACGGCTCAATCACCTGGCCCGCGCGGAGCGAGGCGAGCCGGTGGCGGGGCGTCGTCCGTTCGGCTGGAACGACGACAAGCTGACCTTGCATCCCGAAGAGTCCAAGGTCGTCCGCCAAGGTGTCACAGACCTGCTCGCCGGCAAGAGCATCACCACCGTGACGTGGAACTTCGTCGAGTCGGGGCTCACGACCACGATGGGCAACGGCTGGCAGCTGCAGACCGTCAAGCAGATCCTGCGCAACCCGCGCATCTGCGGTTACCGGAAGCTGAACGGCGAGCTGGTGGCCGACGCCGAGGGCAACCCCGTGGTCGGCAAGTGGAAGCCGATCGCCACACCCAAGGAGTGGTACGCCGTCACGGCCATTCTGGAGAAGAACCGGAGTGCGGGTGGCTGGGACGGGTCGGGCGACGGCAAGCGGACTCCGCGCAAGTACTTGCTGACCGGCCTACTGCGGTGTGGCAAGAAGCTGGAGGACGGACGGACGTGCAACGCGAAGATGCATGGCGCCCCAGCTCGGAAGACGCACAAGTACCGATGCCGGTCGGTGCTGGACGGGGGCTGCGACAAGCTGAGCCGTCAGGGGCCGGCCATCGACAAGCTGATAGCTCAACTGGTGCTTGCCAAGCTGGAGAAGCGCAACGCGGAACGCGAGCCGGTTGAAGAGGCGTGGACCGAGGAGCCGAAGCTGGAGGCTGCCCAGCGCAGGAAGACAGCGTTGGAGGAGCAGTGGCACGCGGAGGAGATCAGCGACTCGACGTTCTTCTCTCTCCTGAAGAAGGAGGAGGCGGAGGTCAAGCGCCTTACCAACGAGCGGAAGGCTTGGGCGGCGCGGCAGGAGACCCGGAGGCACGCGGTCACGGATGTCCGGGCTCAGTGGAAGGACATGGACCTGCAGCAGAAGCGCACAGTGATCTTCGGTGCTTTGGAAGCGGTGATCGTCCTCCCAGGGGTGAAGGGTTCTCACACTTTCGACCCCGACACCATCGTTCCGTTGTGGAAGGAGGAGGACGCTAGCTGAACTTGACCCCGAGAACGTGGCCCATCGCATTCCACTTCTCGGCGCTCCACTCAGGAGACCTGCTCAGCCACTTGGCGATCCAGGCGCGCTCCGCCTCACTCATTTCGTCGTCTGGTGCCTCGGTTTCGTCCGGGGCACCAGTCGTCTCGGCGGTGAGGAAGTCTGGATCGGACACAGAAGGGACGGGCTCTGCGACGTCGGTCATCGCCACACCTCCCTTTCTGCCTTGACTCGGTCCGCTTGTTCTCGCGCCTGGGCGATCTCGTGGCGAGTCTGGGCGGCGAGAAATTCCTCGCCAGGGCGATAGCCGCTGCTGAGGTAGGTCCACGACGATTCGGTGACGAGCGTGGTGTCTTCTTCGTGGGCAGGCAGGCCGGCACGGGCGTGAGCAAGGTCGGCTCGGGCGGTGCGCCAGGCTCGGCGTACGTCGCGGAGAGCGCCGAGGGTGGTGGAGTAGGCGCGGGATTTGCTGGAGAGTGGCCGCGGAAGCCGAGCATGTGGGCCCACTTCCAGAGCTTAAGGTGGGCGAACTCTGGCAGGTGGCCGAGGGCCCAGGCGGTACGGATCATCTGGCGTATGTGCTGTTGGACGGGCAGGGCTTTGATGGGTTCGGCCTGTCCGGTGCCGTCGCAGTCGGCACACAGGTCACGGATGTTTCCGAACCCGAGTGTGTAGCCGCGTCCGGAGCAGGGGCGGCACATCAGGGTGCGGTCCACGGTGCCCGCGCCTTCGGCGTTCTTGGTGGCGTACTTGGCGACGTATCCGGGGACCTTGGCGTCTGTGTACTCGGCGACCCGGGCGTCGGTGAGTTCGCCGTCACCCACGGCGGTGATGGGGTCGACCTTGAACCGGCGGCCCCAGGCGATGACACGTTCGCCGACGGCGTCCGACTCGAGGGTGAGCCGGGCACGTTCGACGGCCAGGCCCACAGCGGCGCTCAGGGCGTCGAGGGTGGCCCAGGCCGGCGGTTGGGTGGTGTGGCCGTCTGGCCCGTCGGAGCGGATCACGGCGTGGAAGTGGACCAGGCCGGTACTCGGCGACCTTGGCGAAGGAGACCCGCAGGGCGGCGTTCAGCGCCTTTGCGTCATACCGAGATGGCAGGCCAGGGCGCGGCGCATGTAGGTGGTGAAGCGGGCCCAGAGCTGTCCGGCGTGGGCGTTCCAGAGCACAGCTCCGGAGTAGTCGTAGGTGGCGGGGTTGAGCGGGGTGCCGAGTTCGGGAGCGTCTTCGGCGTGGGTGTCGCCGCAGGCGCAGGGGCGGGGCTTGCCCGCGGGGGTGGTGGGTTGGTTGTGGACGGGGCCGAAGGAGGGGGCGGTGAGGGTGACGAAGGCGCGGGGGTGGTCACGGACGGTTTCGGCGACGTACTTGCCGCCGGAGAGTCCGGCTTTGATCAGGTGGAAGATGTCGGCGGCGTAGACGCGGGAGCAGGCGGGGCAGCGCGAGGCGCAGGGCTCCTGTGCCGATGGGTTGAGACTTCGAACACCTCCCTCAACGGCGCGGGAGCCTTGTACGTTGCGGTCCTCATCCTGACTCGGCCTGGGTCACTCGATCAGTGGCCACTCCGAAAGAGCTCAATGTCCGCTTCATTTGTTGCTGTGTCCGGGGGTTGGGTGCGTGCCAGCCGGTTACAGCCTTCTACGGATGCTCAAGTTAACCTCAGAATTCTTGATCACCTGTTGCCGTGCTGGTGGGGGCAGTGTGAAGGTTCTTTCACGGCTGCGGGAGACCAACCGCGGCCTACGCGGGGGCGTCGGGGGATTTTTGCCATGCGCGGAGGAGCTCTGTGCTCCTCGTCCTTGCGTTTCACTGATTGCTTGAATGCATTGGGGGAAGTGGAATGCGTAATACCACTCGCAGAGGATTTGTCGGGATTCTTGCCGCGACGATGGGGGCCATGACCCTGGCAGGGCTGCCTGGTCAGGCCGTAGCGGCGGAGAGTCAGATTCCCTCCACGCCGCAGGCGTACGTCGCGTGGCTCGAGGCCAAGTCGGAGCCGGGCGCTGCTGAGACGATCGCGCAGTTCAAGGCGCTGCCCGAGGAGAAGCAGAAGAAGTTCATCGGCTATCTGAACGCGCCGGATCACTTCAAGGCGTTCATGGACGCGGTGGAGAGCCCGACCGCCAAGCGAAGTGTGCTTGCCGACGGCGACATCGTCATTGCCAAGGAAGAGCAGAGCGGGGAGGTGTCCGCGCGGGGGACTGCGGGCGACAAGAACGTCTGGCACAGCGTTTCCGACACGATCTTCGGGGTCAAGGTCACGACCGTGAAGCTCGGTGTCAACTATCGCACCACCGCCACGAGGACCACGAAGGTCTACGGAGGGTGGGCGAGCCACACGAACTGGGTGCCGGCTCTGAAGTTCGAGCACCAGCCGATCAAGAACTGGATCTCCGCCGACCCGGGCAACAACGCGCACTCGGAGACCGTCTGGAAGGGTGAGTTCGCCGTGTACGGCGTCTGGTCGTGCCGTCACCGTGTCTGGGCCGACCAGGACGGCTTCAAGGGCGGATACCTCAAGCGCGTGTGACCCGCTCCGGCATGACGTGGGGCGTACCTGCCTGATCGCCTGTCAATAGCCCGCCGGCTGATGCCGGCAACTCCGGCGACTGTGGTCCCTCTGCGTTCTCTCGCACGGCATGAGTGCCGGCGCGGAGACAGCGAGGGCCACGGCCGCCGGAGTGCGCACCAGTGTGTGCGACGCGCCGGCCCCGCGGGTGAGCCAGGAGAGCGGTGCGCGGCCGCCGGCGGGGCTCCCCTCACCCCCGGTCGTCGTGTATCGTTTCTCGATAACATCGAAAAACGATACACGGGGGTCGTGATGACTGAGGACCGCAAGCTCCTCGAACCCTTCTCCAAAACGGTCTCGGGCCTTCTACGGCTGCTTGTCGGCCTGCTTCTGATCGCCTTCGCCTTCAGCCTGTTCAACCAGGGCGTCCCGTTCTGGAGCGCTGCGGAGAACTGCGTCACCGCCCACTGGATGGCAGGCGGTTCGAGTGCCGCCGACGCCCTCTTCGGCACCCGTCCGGGATCTCAGGTCACCGCGATCCCGCAATACTGCGCCGAGAACCCCAGCGGCTACCAGCGGTTCCTCGGACTCCTCACCGACGTCCCGTCACTGATCCTCCTGATCTGCGGGCTCCTGGTACTCAACCGGCTCCTGCGATCGGCCGCGCAAGACGGCGTCTACACCCAGCAGACCGCTGCCAGGCTGCGACTGCTCGGGTGGCTGCTGCTGATCGGCAGCCTGGTTGCCGAACTCGCCCAGGCGGTCGCCCAGGCGGCTCTGCTGGCGACACTCACCAAGGACGTCGCGTTCTCCCCCGACACGGTGGTGAACACGATGACAGCCCCCTACCTGGCGATGCTGACGGGCCTCGGGCTGCTGACCTTCGCGCGGATCATGAACGTCGGCGCGGCCATGCGTGAGGACCTCGAAGGGACTGTCTGATGCCGGCAGAGGCGAACGAGAACCGCGCCATCCATGTGCATCTCGACCGTCTCCTCGCAGAACGAGGCATGACGCTGACAGAACTCGCGGCCGCGGTCGGTGTCACCAACGTCAACCTGTCGATCCTCAAGAACGGCCGCGCAAAAGCGATTCGCTTCACCACCCTCACCAGCATCTGCCACGCGCTGGACTGCCAGCCGGGAGACCTTCTCAGCTACCGCGAAGCCGACGACGGCAGCTTCGAATCATCATGAAAAACCCCCAACGTATCCATGTACCAATAAGGAGTCACCGATGATCGCAATGATGGACACCTGGATGAAGATCGTGGCAGTGGCCGTCACCGTAGCGGCGATCGCCCTCGCGGTTGCCGCGACCAAGTGGCTCAAGCGACGCTGACGCTGCCCCGCACCGGGGTGAAGGCATGTCGGGGTCGGTGCTCGCGGAGGACTACCAGCGGATCGTGTCGGTGCTGGAGTCGGCGGGCCGGGAGGGGATGCGCGCCCGGCGAAGATCGAGGGAGTGCGGTCGAAGGCGAAACGCCTGGTGGAGCGGGGCTGGGCCCTGGAGATGCGGCCGGGGGTGTTCACCGCGCTCGCGGTGTCGGCCAACTGAGACCGGCTGGGCGGCGGCGTCCGGCGAGGCGGCCGCTCATGAGCATGGTCATCGACCACAGCACCATGGCTTCGTGTATGGCGGGCAGCCTCTCGTAGTCGCGTAACCAGGCGACGCGAGCGCATCAGAGCCAGTCGTGACGACGTGCTGGACAACGGAGCCCCGGACGCAGAGTCCGGAGCCTGTCGATCACGTGGTGTGCTGGAAGTCAGCCCTTCACGCAGATGACCTGCTTGAGCTTGGCGACAACCTGCACGAGGTCCTTCTGCTGCTCGATCACGCGCCCGATCGGCTTGTACGCGCCCGGGATCTCGTCCACAACACCGGAGTCCTTACGGCACTCCACACCCCGCGTCTGATCCTCCAGGTCCTTCGTGGAGAACTTCCGCTTCGCCGCGTTCCGGCTCATCCGCCGGCCGGCACCATGCGACGCCGAGTTGAACGACTTAGGGTTGCCCAGCCCACGGACGATGTACGACTCCGTGCCCATGGAACCCGGGATGATCCCCCACTCCCCCGAGCCCGCACTGATCGCTCCCTTGCGGGTGACCAGCAGATCCATCCCCTCGTACCGCTCTTCGCTGACATAGTTGTGGTGGCAGCTGATCACGCCGGGGCGGTACTCGACGGTCCTCATCCGACCTTCGGCATCTTCCTGCTGGCAGGAGATGACCGGCTCGAACGTGACCCTCGCCTTCCTGAACTCCCTGCGGACGACCTCCTGGAACAGCCCCATCATGATCGCGCGGTTGTACTTGGCGTACTCCTGCGCCCAGAAGAGGTCGTTCCGGTAGGCCGCCATCTGCGGGGTGTCCGAGACGAACACGGCGAGATCACGGTCGACCAGGCCGTGGTTGTGCGGCAGTTTCCGGGCCTCGCCGATGTGGTGATCGGCGAGTTCCTTGCCGATGTTCCGCGAGCCGGAGTGCAGCATCAGCCAGACGGAACCGCCCTCGTCCAGGCAGAACTCGATGAAGTGGTTCCCGGAGCCGAGCGTCCCCATCTGCTTGGCGGCACGCTCCCTGCGGAACTTCACCGGGTCGGCGACATCGTCGAACCGGGACCAGAAGTCGTCGAATCCCGTCGACGGGAATCCGTACACCCGCCCGGGGTCGACCGGATCGTCGTGCATACCGCGCCCGACCGGGATCGCGCTCTCGATCCTGGACCGGAGCCGGGACAGATCGCCGGGCAGGTCGTTCGCGGTGAGCGAGGTCTTCACGGCCGACATCCCGCAGCCGATGTCGACGCCGACAGCCGCCGGGCAGACCGCTCCGTGCATCGCGATGACCGAGCCGACCGTCGCGCCCTTGCCGTAGTGCACGTCCGGCATCACGGCGAGCCCCTTGATCCAGGGCAGCGTGGCGACGTTCCGCAGTTGCTGCATCGCGCCGTCCTCGACCGTGGCCGGGTCCGTCCACATCCGGATCGGGACCTTGGCGCCGGGCACCTCCACATACGACATACTTCCTCGATTCCCCCGAAATACCTGATAACGCAAAACCAGCGCCAAGCTCAAGAAAAGGGATATCGAACCGGCGTCCACAGCTGCGCGTGCGATACACATTGTGTCCACCGGCACGCGTCGGGCGGCAACACGTTTTCGCCGCGGGCGGCCGCGGCCGGAAGCCAGCGGGCGGCCCGACCGGCCGGAAACGCAGGACGGCAGAGGCAGAGAAGGGAGCCTGGGAACGTGCGGCAGAAGGGGTTCGTACCCGGCGTTGCGGTGCTTCTCGCGGCGCTCGTCACCGGCTGTACCGGCGGAACCACCGACGGCGGCGCCACCGCCGAGGCCAAGGCCGGCGAGACCGCCGGCCCCGTCGCCGCTCCCGGCAAGTACCGCACGCTCTACGAGCCCTGCGGCGCCGTCGAGCGCTCGATGCTCAGGGACCTGCTGCCCGGCGCGGCCGAGCTGCCCGAGGAGCAGCAGGAGAAGGTCTTCCGCGGTACGGCCGCCGTCACGTACGACACGGACCGCCGCGTCGGCTGCAGCTGGAAGGCCGACTCCCCGGACGCCTCGCACAACCTCCGGGTGGACGTGGAGCGGGTGGTGTCCTACGCCCAGGACGTCAGCGACGACCAACGGGCCGCCGAGGTGTACACGAGGAAGCAGGACGCGGCTCAGCTGCCGGCGCCCGCCGCAGGCGGCCAGGGCGGCACCGGTGCCCCCGTGACGGGCTCCCCCGCGGCCGGCGACGAGTCCCTCCCGGGCACCCCCACACCGTCCGGAGGAACCGCCTCCGGTTCCCCGTCCCCGCCTGAGGGCCTGGAACCGCGCGTACTCGACGGACTCGGCGACGCCGCGTTCCTCGACGACGTCCTCACCCGGGCCGGTTCCACCGCCCGGCACCGCACGGTGAGCGTGGTGTTCCGCACATCCAACGTGATCGTGACCGTCGAGTACGGCCAGCAGCCCGCCCGGGTCACGGAGGTCCCCGACAGCAAGGAACTGCAGGAAAAGGCCCGGGGACTGGCCCGGAAGCTGGCCGAGCGGTTCAACGAGTAGCGCGGCCGACACGTCGCCGGCGCCGCCCGCCAATCCCGCCGCCCGGTCCCGTCGGGCGACCCGCCGTCGTACCGTGTCGGCGTACCGTGGCCGCCCGGGAAAACCGGACCGTCCGCCCAGAGGCCCGGACCCCGCGTCCGGCACTCCGGAGGACCGTACGACAACCGACTGAAGGAACCATGCACCGATCAGCCCCGCGACTCACCCGCATACTCGCCTGCGCCACCGTCCCGGTGATGCTCGTCGTCGCCGGCTGCTCGTCGGACGCCGACAGCAAGGGCTCGGGGTCGGACGGCGGCTCGTCCGCCTCGTCCGAGACCTCCTCCCCCGGTGGCGAGCAGTCGCCGCCGGCAGTGGAGCCGGCGAAGTACGCCGAGCTTCCCCAGCCCTGCAAGGCACTGACCTCCAAGACGGTCGAGGAGCTGGTGCCGAAGGTGAAGAACAAGTCCGGCACGGCCGGCACCTCCAACGACACGGGCGCCCGCGGCAGCTGTTCCTGGAACGGCCTGGAGGACAAGGGTGTCAAGGGATCGAACTACCGCTGGCTCGACGTGTCGTTCCAGCGCTTCGAGTCGGAGCCGGGCATCGGCAGCGGCGAGGACCGCGCCGGCGACGCCTACAAGAAGGAAGTCGCAGCGGTCAAGGCCACGGAGAAGGCCAAGAGCGTCAACCCCTCGACCGCGTCGGGTGTCGGCGAGGAGGCCACCGCGATCAGCTACGGCCTCACCAAGTCCGGCGAGGACTTCAAATACGCAACGATCGTGGCCCGCACGGGCAATGTCGTGGTGACCGTCGGCTACAACGGTACGGGCTTCGCCGGTGCCAAGAACCCGGACCCGTCGCAGCTCATGAAGGGCGCGGTGACCGCGGCCAAGGAGGCCGTCTCCTCCGTCGCCAAGGCCAACCAGGCGTCGTGAGGAGGTCCGGCGGACCCGCCGCCCCGGCCGCGGTGCTCCCCCACCCGGCACTGTGAACGCACCCCGCGCGCTCTGCTGATCGGCCCGGGCGTCCCGGTGTCCGCCCGGAGTCCGGCCCTCCCCGGAAAGCCGGACTCCGGATTCATGTGCCAGGCTTGGGCCGCGCCACGGGCGCCATGAACAGAAAAGGGAGGGGATCGCGGGTGGCCGCGATGCAGCTGACACGCACGCACCGCATACTCATCGGCGTGGTGGTCGCCGGTGCGGTGATCATCGCCGCGATCGGTTTCGCCGGGTCGTACGCGGCCGTGCGCGAGCTCGCCGAGAAGAAGGGCTTCGGCCGGTTCTCCCTGGTCTTCCCCATCGGCATCGACGCGGGCATCTGCGTACTGCTCGCGCTCGACCTCCTGCTGACCTGGATCCGCATCCCCTTCCCCCTGTTGCGCCAGACGGCCTGGCTGCTCACCGCGGCGACGATCGCCTTCAACGGCGCGGCCGCCTGGCCCGACCCCCTCGGCGTCGGCATGCACGCCGTCATCCCGGTCCTGTTCGTGGTGTCCGTCGAGGCCGCGCGCCATGCGGTGGGCAGGATCGCGGACATCACCGCGGACAAGCACATGGAGGGCGTGCGCCTCACCCGCTGGCTGCTCTCCCCGGTGCCGACGTTCCGGCTGTGGCGGCGGATGAAGCTGTGGGAGCTCCGCAGCTACGAGCAGGTCATCAAGCTGGAGCAGGACCGGCTGATCTACCAGGCCCGGCTGCAGGCCCGCTTCGGGCGGGCCTGGCGCCGCAAGGCCCCGGTCGAGGCGCTGATGCCGCTGCGGCTGGCGAAGTACGGGGTGCCGCTGGCGGAGACCGCGCCGGCGGGGCTGGCCGCGGCCGGCATCGAGCCGATGCTGCTGCCGCCGCAGCCCGCGGCACCGGAGCTGGAGCCCACCGGGTCCGCCCGGGCGCAGGAGCCGGTGGCGGCCGCCGAGGAGGAGACGAGCCAATGGTTCGCCACGCCGGAGCATGTGCAGTACCGGGGCGACTACGACCCGGACTACGAGCCGGCCGCCTACGCTCCGGCGCCGGACCACCGGGCCTGGTACGACGAACAGCCGCAGCGCATCCCGGTCCCGCAGCCGCGGGTGGCCGAGCCCGGACCCGTCCCGCAGACACGGCCGGCGGAGCCCGAGCCGGTGGCCCGCCCCCAGGTGTCGGAGGAGTCCGAACCGGTACCCGTGCCGGCTCAGGCGCCGGAGCCGACGTTCCCGGTGCCGAACGGGGCGGGTGGCATAAGGCCGTTGGGTGAGGGCGTCCAGGACGCCCTGCCTTCGGACGAGAACCTGTACCAGGTGTTCCGGCGCTCGATAGAAGGCGAGGGCATGCCGACGCCCGGAGCCTTCGCGTCGAACGTCGAGGCCGCGTACGGGCTGCGCCTCCAGCCTCGTGAGCTGAACCAGTACATGGAACGGTTCACGACCCGCTTCAACAACGAGCTGATGGAAGACCACATCGCGTAGGACGCCGACGCGCCACCGGACGGCCGTGGAGGCCGTGTGGAGCCGGCGCGCCGAGGCGGCACTGTGGACCGGCGGTCCCGGGCGATGGTAGGTCGAGGCCGCGCACGACGCGGTGACGCCCCGAAGGGCTCCCGCCCGGGCCGGGGGCGGGAGCTCTTCTTCCGTCCGGCCGCCGGGGCCCACGGGCCCCGGGGCCCCGAGGCCCCGGCCGGTCAGGCCGCGAGCAGCTTGCGCACCCGGTCGGCCCCGACGGCCAGGAGCAGCGTCGGAAGGCGCGGGCCGGTCTCACGGCTCACCAGCAGCCGGTAGAGCAGGGCGAAGAAGGAACGCTGGGCGGTCTTCAGCTCCGGCGTCGGCTTGGCGTCCGGCTCCAGGCCCGCCATCACCTTCGGCACTCCGTAGACGAGGGTCGTCAGACCGTCCAGTGACCAGTGGGTGTCCAGCCCCTCGAGCAGCAGGCGCAGCGACTCCCGCGCCTCGTCGTCGAGCGAGCCGAGCAGTTCCGCGTCCGGCTCGGCGCGCACGACGGTGCGGGCGTCGGCCGGGACCTGGGTCGTGATCCAGTTCTCCGCGCGGTCCAGCCGGGGACGGGCCTCGTCGAGCGAGGACAGCGGGTTCGACGGGTCCAGCTCGCTGAGGATGCGCAGCGTCTGCTCGTCGTGGCCGGCGGTGATGTCGGCGACCGAGGCGAGTGTGCGGTACGGCAGCGGGCGGGGCGTGCGCGGCAGCTCACCTGCGGCGGTGCGGGCCGCGCGGGCGTGCGCGGCGGCGTCGGCCGGGAGCGCGGAACCCTCCGCGACCTTGGACTCCAGCTTGTCCCACTCGTCGTAGAGCCGCTGGATCTCCTGGTCGAAGGCGATCTTGAAGGACTGGTTGGGCTTGCGGCGGGCGTACAGCCAGCGCAGCAGGGGCGCCTCCATGATCTTCAGCGCGTCCGCCGGCGTCGGCACACCACCGCGCGACGACGACATCTTGGCCATGCCGGAGATGCCCACGAACGCGTACATCGGGCCGATCGGCTGGACGCCGTCGAAGACCTCGCGGACGATCTGACCGCCGACGACGAACGACGACCCGGGAGACGAGTGGTCGACACCGCTCGGTTCGAAGATCACGCCCTCGTAGGCCCAGCGCATCGGCCAGTCGACCTTCCAGACCAGCTTGCCGCGGTTGAACTCGCTCAGCCGGACCGTCTCCGAGAAGCCGCACGCCGTGCAGGAGTACGTCAGCTCCGTGGTTGCGTCGATGTACTCCGTGACGGTCGTCAGGTCCTTCTCGCAGTTGCCGCAGTAGGGCTTGTACGGGAAGTAGCCCGCGGAGCCGCCGCTGCCGTCGTCCTCGGACGCCGCGCCCGAGCCCTCGGCGGCCTCCAGCTCGGCCTCGTCGACCGGCTTCTGCTGCTTCTTGGCCTGGACCTTGGCCTTCGTCCGGTACTGGTCGAGGATGCCGTCGATCCTGGCGCGGTGCTTCATGGCGTGCAGGATCTGCTCGCGGTAGGCACCCGAGGTGTACTGCTCGGTCTGGCTGACCGGGTCGAACTCGACACGGAGCTCGGCGAGCGACTCGACCATCGCGGCCTTGAAGTGCTCCGCCCAGTTCGGGTGCGGCGAGCCGACGGGAGCGGGCACCGAGGTCAGCGGCTTGCCGATGTGCTCGGCCCAGGTGTCGTCGACGCCGTCCACGCCGGCCGGCACCTTGCGGTAGCGGTCGTAGTCGTCCCAGGAGATCACGTGCCGCACCTCGTGGCCACGGCGGCGGATCTCGTCCGCGACCAGGTGGGGGGTCATGACCTCACGGAGATTGCCCAGGTGGATGGGACCGGACGGCGACAGGCCGGACGCAACCACGACCGGTTTCCCGGGCGCACGCCGTTCCGACTCGGCGATGACATCGTCCGCGAAACGGGAGACCCAGTCGGTCTCGGTGCTGCTCTGAGCCACGATCGGCACGTCCTTGATTGCTTGAGTCTGTCGAAGCCGGCGTCTGCCATTCTCCCAGACGGAACACGGCGCCCGTCGGTTGTCCACAGGGCGACGCGGTTCGGCACGAGGTCCGCCCCCGTCGTCCACGGGTGCGGCTTCGTCCACAGGTCCGGGGCCGTGGGAGAAACGGGTTGCTCCCCCGTGGGACACTTGACTACTGAAACAGCAGCGCTGATCACACCCCGGCGACCCACGACGCCCCACTCGACCCACGACGCCCCACTCACAGGAAACGGAAGCTCATGGCCTCGGTCCCTTCCCTCGCTTCGACCGTGCAGCAGCGCCTCGCGGACGCCCTCTCGGCAGCCCTGCCGGAGGTCGGCTCCGCGGATCCGCTGTTGCGACGCAGCGACCGGGCCGACTTCCAGGCCAACGGCATCCTGGCGCTCGCCAAGAGGCTCAAGGGCAATCCGCGTGAGCTCGCGGCCCGGGTCGTCGAGTCCGTCCCGGCCGACGACCTGCTGCGGGAGATCGAGGTATCGGGCCCCGGGTTCCTGAACATCACGGTCTCCGACGGGGCGATCACCGAGACGCTCGCCGCCCGCGCGGCGGACGACCGCCTCGGCGTGCCGTTCGCCGACGCGGCGGGCACCACCGTGATCGACTACGCGCAGCCGAACGTGGCCAAGGAGATGCACGTCGGCCACCTCCGCTCGGCCGTGATCGGCGACGCCATGGTGCGCATCCTGGAGTTCACCGGCGAGAAGGTGGTCCGGCGCCACCACATCGGCGACTGGGGCACCCAGTTCGGCATGCTCATCCAGTTCCTGATCGAGCATCCGCACGAGCTGGACCACGAGGACGAGGCCGCGGTCTCCGGCGAGGAGGCCATGTCCAACCTGAACCGGCTGTACAAGGCCTCGCGCGCCGTCTTCGACTCCGACGAGGAGTTCAAGGAGCGCGCGCGGCGCCGGGTGGTGGACCTCCAGTCGGGCGACGAGGAGACCCTCGCCCTCTGGCAGAGGTTCGTCGACGAGTCGAAGATCTACTTCTACTCCGTCTTCAGCAAGCTCGACATGGAGATCCACGACGCGGACGTCGTGGGCGAGTCGGGCTACAACCACATGCTCGACGAGACCTGCCGCATTCTCGAGGAGTCCGGCGTCGCCGTGCGCTCCGAGGGCGCGCTGTGCGTGTTCTTCGACGACGTCAAGGGCCCGGACGGCAAGCCCGTCCCCCTGATCGTCCGCAAGTCCAACGGCGGCTACGGCTACGCGGCCACCGACCTCTCCGCGATCCGGGACCGGGTGCGGAACCTCGGCGCCGACAGCCTGATCTACGTCGTCGACGCCCGGCAGTCCCTGCACTTCAGGATGGTCTTCGAGACCGCCCGCCGGGCCGGGTGGCTGAACGACGAGGTCAAGGCCGTCCAGTTGGCGTTCGGCACGGTCCTCGGCAAGGACGGCAAGCCCTTCAAGACGCGTGAGGGTGAGACGGTGCGGCTGGTCGACCTGCTGGACGAGGCGATCGAGCGGGCCTCGACCGTGGTCAGGGAGAAGGCCCAGGACCTGTCGGAGGAGGAGATCGCCGAGCGGGGCGCCCAGGTCGGCATCGGCGCGGTCAAGTACGCGGACCTGTCCACCTCGGCGGCCCGGGACTACAAGTTCGACCTGGACCAAATGGTGTCCCTCAACGGCGACACGTCGGTGTACCTGCAGTACGCATACGCCCGCATCCAGTCGATCCTGCGCAAGGCCGGGGACGCGAAGCCGCAGGCCCACGCGGAGATCGGGCTGACCCCGTCCGAGCGTGCGCTGGGTCTGCACATCGACCGGTTCGGCGAGACGGTCGAGGAGGCCGCGTCCTCGTACGAGCCGCACAAGCTGGCGGCGTACCTCTACCAGCTGGCGTCGCTGTACACGACGTTCTACTCGGAGTGCCCGGTCCTCAAGGCGGACACCCCGGCGCAGGTGGAGAACCGTCTCTTCCTGTGCGACCTGACCGCCCGCACGCTCCACCAGGGCATGGCGCTGCTGGGCATCCGCACCCCCGCACGCCTCTGAGGCACGGCGCCCGGACCCGGCGCGTCCGGGCGCACCCGGCTCGGACGGCCCTCGGCGATCGAACCGCCGGGGGCCGTCCTCCGCCCTCCTCGCTTCTCCTCGTCAGCGGTTCAGCGGGTGCGCCGGCCTACCCGTGGTCTCCTCGATCTCGTCGTGCGCCTTCTTGAGCAGTGTCTGCGCGATGTCCATGAGCGCCCGTGCTCCGGCGATCTCCTCGCCGACCCGCAGCTGGGCGGGGTCGGACGGATGGCGGCTGGCGTGCCCGTGACCGCGCACCTCCGTGCCGTCGGCGAGCCGGAGCATCGCGGCCGCCCTGGTCTTGTCGCCCTCCTCGAGGAACTCCATCTCGACGTGCCAGCCGACGAGAGTCTGCATGACGGATCACCTCCACAGCGGTACCTCTCCCAGGGTGCGCCGACCGCAGGCTGATCACCACCCCTTCCCCCCTCGCGCAGGTGGCCCCGGGCTCACCGTCGTTCGCGGGCCCCGGGTCCGGGTCGGAGACGCCCGCCTCACCGCGCAACGGCACCTGGCGCCCGTCGCCACGCGCGACGGCGGCGGCTCGACCGGAGCCCCGCCGAACCCGCGCTCCCCGCGGAACGTACAAGGACGGCGAAGCGGCCGTGACACACCGGCGGAGCCGCACGCCGGACGCGCTCCCTCACCGGCCGCCCCGCCCGACCGCCGGTCATCCAGGCCGTCACCGACAACGGACGCCGCCTGTGGCAACGGCGGCCTCCGTTGTCAGTGTCGGCCTCTACCTTCGGTCCATGGCGATGCTTCCCAACCCTCTGCCGGCTCTGGCCACCGACCCCACGGGCCGGGCCCTGGGCCTCGATCTGCCGCCCGGCCGCCTGGTGGACGCCACGGTCGACGGCCCGTGGCACGAGCCCCTCCTCTGGTGCGGCGACGAACCGGCCGCTCCCGGTACCTGGGACCGGCTCCTCCCCGCCCGCCGGGCGGGCGGACTGCATCCCCTGCTGATCGGCGGCCCCAGCGGCCCGCACGAGTGGGAGCTGTGGCCTCAGCGGGTGTCGTATCCGGGGGACCACGACGCCGAGGAAGTGCTCGCGGAACTCTGGGACTCCGCTGCGGCGGACGGGGCGGACGCCGACGGCGACTGGCCCGGCCTGGCCCCCGGCAGCGCGCTCGTGGAGGATCCGGACCGGCTCGCCGCCGAGGCCGCGGACGCGCTGTCCGCCGGCGCGGGCGGCGACGTACTGAAGGGCGCCCGCCCAGCTCTGGTCCGCGCCCGCCGCAGCGCCGACATACCGGCGGTCATCGGCTGGTCCGGCCCGCTCGGCCACGAAGGGGACGTGGCCCGCCTCTGCTCCGTCCTGCGGTCGTGGGAGGACCGCTTCGGCATACGGGTCGTCGGGCTGTCCCTCGGCCGGCTGGTCCTCTCCGTGGCCGCGCCGCCCACCAGGACCGCGGACGCCGAGGTGCTCGCGGCCGAGCACCTCGCCTTCTGCCCGGACAGCGTCCTGCGGAGTCCGCGCCCGGGCCTCGGGCCTTGTGCCCGGCGTCTCCTCGGTGCCCCCGTCTGGACGTTCTCGTGGGACTGAGGACACCCACCCGGCCGCGCGGCCCGCGTGACCGTGCGGCGGCCGTAGGATCCCCGCGCGGTCCCGGGCCGCTACGCCCGGCCGAGCTTCTGTGCGGCCTCCGTCGCCCAGTACGTCAGGATCATCTGCGCGCCCGCGCGCCGGATGCCGGTCAGGGTCTCCAGGATGGCTTTGTCGCGCTCGATCCAGCCCTTCTCGGCAGCGGCCTCGACCATCGCGTACTCCCCGCTGATCTGGTACGCGGCGACGGGCACGTCCACGGAGCCCGCCACCTTCGCCAACACGTCGAGGTAGGGGCCGGCCGGCTTGACCATGACCATGTCCGCGCCCTCCTCCAGGTCGAGCGCGAGCTCCCGCAGGGACTCCCGCAGGTTCGCCGGGTCCTGCTGGTACGTCTTGCGGTCGCCCGTCAGGGAGGAGGCGACCGCCTCGCGGAACGGCCCGTAGAAAGCGGAGGAGTACTTCGCCGTGTACGCGAGGATCGACACGTCCTCCTTGCCGATGGTGTCGAGCGCGTCCCGGACCACCCCGACCTGGCCGTCCATCATCCCGCTGGGGCCCACGACATGGACGCCCGCGTCCGCCTGGACCTGCGCCATCTCGGCGTAGCGCTCCAGCGTGGCGTCGTTGTCGACCCGGCCGTCCGCGTCGAGCACCCCGCAGTGGCCGTGGTCGGTGTACTCGTCCAGGCAGAGGTCGGACATGACGACCAGTTCGTCGCCGACCTCCTCCTTCACCGCTCGGACGGCGACCTGGAGGATGCCGTCCGGATCCGTGCCCGCGCTACCGACGGCGTCCTTCTTCGCGTCCTCCGGCACGCCGAAGAGCATGATCCCGGAGACTCCGGCCTCCCGGGCCTCGACCGCGGCCTTCCTCAGCGTGTCCAGTGAGTGCTGCACGACCCCGGGCATCGCGGCGATCGGCACGGGTTCGCTCACGCCCTCCCGCACGAACGCGGGAAGGATCAGATCGGCGGGGTTCAGCCTCGTCTCGGCGACCATGCGCCGCATCGCGGGGGTGGTCCGCAGCCGTCGCGGCCGCGATCCGGGGAAGGATCCGTACACAGTCATGCCCACCACGCTACGCCCGTGCGGGGACCGCTTTTGCCGACATGTTGTCCCCGGCAGCGGGCGAACCGCCCCCGGCGCGACCCGGTCCGGAGCGAACGCAAAGGGGCCGCGGGGCAGCCCCGCGACCCCTTCCGATCACGTCCTACGACGTCACGTCGTACGGCGCCTGCGTGCGCCCGGACGGCGCTCGCTCGGCCGCGTCACCGGGTCGCCGGCCTCCCGTGCCGCCTCCCGGCGCCTCGCACCGAATTCGGCGAGCGCCTCGGCCAGCTTGTGCACCGACGGCTCGGGCGACAGCACGTCGACCCGCAGTCCGTGCTCCTCCGCCGTCTTGGCCGTCGCGGGTCCGATGCAGGCGATCACCGTCACGTTGTGCGGCTTGCCGGCGATACCGACCAGGTTCCGCACGGTGGACGACGAGGTGAAGAGCACGGCGTCGAAACCGCCGCCCTTGATCGCCTCCCGGGTCTCCGCCGGCGGCGGGGAGGCCCGCACGGTCCGGTAGGCCGTGACGTCGTCGACCTCCCAGCCAAGTTCGATCAACCCTGCCACCAGGGTCTCGGTGGCGATGTCGGCCCGCGGCAGGAACACCCGGTCGATCGGGTCGAACACCGGGTCGTACGGCGGCCAGTCCTCCAGCAGCCCCGCCGCCGACTGCTCACCGCTCGGCACCAGATCCGGCTTGACGCCGAACTCGATCAGCGCCCGTGCCGTCTGCTCGCCCACCGCCGCGACCTTGATCCCGGCGAAGGCACGGGCGTCCAGCCCGTACTCCTCGAACTTCTCCCGCACCGCCTTCACGGCGTTGACCGAGGTGAAGGCGATCCACTCGTAGCGGCCGGTCACCAGTCCCTTGACCGCGCGCTCCATCTGCTGCGGCGTGCGCGGCGGCTCGACGGCGATCGTCGGGACTTCGTGCGGCACGGCCCCGTAGGACCTGAGCTGGTCGGAGAGCGACGCGGCCTGCTCCTTCGTGCGCGGCACGAGCACCTTCCAGCCGAACAGCGGCTTGGACTCGAACCAGGCGAGCTGGTCGCGCTGCGCCGCGGCGCTGCGCTCACCGACCACGGCTATCACCGGCCGGTGGCCCTCGGGCGACGGCAGCACCTTGCCCTGCTTGAAGACCTGGGCGATCGTGCCGAGCGTCGCGGTCCACGTCCGCTGCCGCGTCGTCGTACCGGCCACCGTCACCGTCAGCGGCGTGTCGGGCTTGCGCCCGGCCGTCACCAGCTCTCCGGACGCCGACGCCACGGCGTCCAGCGTCGTGGACACGACGACGGTGCCGTCGGAGGCGCCGACCTCGGTCCAGCAGCGGGCGTCCGCCGTCCGGGCGTCGATGAACCGCACGTCCGTGCCCTGGGCGTCACGCAGCGGCACACCGGCGTAGGCGGGCACGCCCACGGCGGTCGCCACTCCCGGCACGACCTCGAAGGGGATGCCCTCGGCGGCGCAGGCGAGCATCTCGGCGCCGGCGTCGCCGTCGAGCCCGGGGTCCCCGCTCACGGCACGGACCACCCGCTTGCCGCCCCGCACGGCCTCCATGACAAGATTGGCCGCGTCCCTCAACACCGGGACACCGGCGGTTGTTGAGGCATCGTCAACAACCGTCAGCTCAGGCGTGCTCACTCCGGCGCGCGCGTGGCCGCGAACGACGTCGAGGACTTCCGGCTCGGCGATCAATACGTCCGCGCCCGCCAGCGCCTCGACGGCGCGCAGCGTCAGCAGGCCCGGATCGCCGGGACCGGCGCCGAGGAAGGTGACCTGCCCGTGTACGGGACCAGCCGGGACGTTCGAGGTGGTGGGGCTCAAAGTGCTCGCTCCCCCATAAGACCGGCCGCGCCCTTGGCGAGCATCTCGGAGGCGAGTTCGCGCCCGAGTGCCACGGCTTCGTCGTGCGACGTGGGCACGGGACCGGTGATGGACAGCTGCACCAGCGTGGAACCGTCGGTGGTACCGACGACACCCCGCAGGCGCATTTCATGAACAGCCTGTTCGTCGGCAGGCAGGTCGGCCAGCGCCCCCACGGGCGCGCTGCAGCCGGCCTCCAGGGCCGCGAGCAGGGATCGCTCGGCGGTCACGGCGGCCCGGGTGTACGGGTCGTCGAGCTCGGCGAGCGTGGCGGCGAGGGCGGTGTCGGCCGCCGGGCACTCCACCGCCAGGGCCCCCTGACCGGGGGCGGGCAGGATCGCGTCGACCGGCAGGAAGTCGGTCGCCTCCTCGATCCGGCCGATACGGTTCAGGCCGGCCGCGGCGAGAACCACCGCGTCCAGTTCCCCGTTCCGCACGAAACCGATGCGGGTGTCGACGTTCCCGCGGATCGGCACGGTCTCGATCTGCAGCCCGTGCGAGCGGGCGTACGCGTTGAGCTGCGCCATCCGGCGCGGCGAGCCGGTGCCGATCCGGGCGCCCTGCGGCAACCGGTCCAGTGTCAGCCCGTCCCGGGCGACCAGGACGTCACGCGGGTCCTCCCGCCGCGGGATCGCGGCCAGCGCGAGGTCGTCCGGCTGCGTGGTCGGCAGGTCCTTCAGGGAGTGCACCGCGAAGTCGACCTCTCCCGCGAGCAGCGCGTCGCGCAGCGCGGTGACGAACACACCGGTGCCGCCGATCTGCGCCAGCTGCTCGCGCGAGGTGTCGCCGTACGTGGTGATCTCCACCAGCTCGACGGGGCGGCCGGTCAGCCGCCGCACCGCCTCCGCCACATGCCCGGACTGGGCCATGGCGAGCTTGCTGCGCCTGGTTCCGAGCCGCAGGGGCCGCTCGGTCCCCGATGCCCTCTCGGTCATACTCGCCCTCGGTTCTTGATGTCGGCGTCGGTGACGTCGGCCCGGCTGACGGAGGCGACCGTCTCCGGGTCGAGGTCGAAGAGTGTGCGCAGCGCGTCCGCGTACCCGGCGCCGCCGGGTTCGGCCGCGAGCTGCTTGATCCGCACGGTGGGCGCGTGCAGGAGCTTGTCGACGACCCTGCGGACCGTCTGGGAGACCTCGGCGCGCTGGCGCTCGTCGAGGTCGGGCAGTCGGCCCTCCAGCCGGGCGATCTCACTCGCCACGACATCGGCGGCCATGGCGCGCAGGGCGACCACGGTCGGCGTGATGTGCGCGGCGCGCTGGGCGGCGCCGAACGCGGCGACCTCGGCGGCCACGATGGTCCGCACCCGGTCGACGTCGGCGGCCATGGGGGCGTCCGCGGAGGCCTCGGCGAGCGATTCGATGTCGACGAGGCGGACTCCGTCGAGCCGGTGGACCGCGGCGTCGATGTCCCGGGGCATGGCGAGGTCGAGCAGCGCCAGCCGTCCCTTACGGCCCTCGAGCGCGGCCTCGACGTCCTCGGTCCTCAGCACCAGCCCGGTGGCGCCGGTGCAGGAGACGACGACGTCGGCACGTGCCAGTTCGTCGCCGACCGAGACCATGTCGGCGGCCCGGGCGCGGACGCCCGTCCCACCGGGTTCGGTCAGGATCTGGACCAGCCGTTCGGCACGTTCACGGGTGCGGTTCGCGACGACGATCTCGGCGACCCCGGCGCGCGCCAGCGTGGCCGCCGCGAGGGAGGACATCGAGCCCGCACCGATGACGAGCGCGGTCCTGCCCGCGGCCCACTCCTCGGTGGGAGTGCCGTCGGCCAGCTGTTCCAGGCCGAAGGTCACGAGCGACTGCCCGGCCCGGTCGATCCCGGTCTCGCTGTGGGCGCGCTTGCCGACCCGCAGGGACTGCTGGAACAGGTCGTTCAGCAGCCGGCCGGCACTGTGCAGTTCCTGGCCGAGCGCCAGGGAGTCCTTGATCTGGCCGAGGATCTGGCCCTCGCCGACGACCATGGAGTCCAGCCCGCAGGCCACCGAGAAAAGGTGGTGGACGGCCCGGTCCTCGTAGTGCACGTACAGATAGGGGGTGAGCTCCTCCAGGCCGACGCCGCTGTGCTGGGAGAGCAGGGTCGACAGCTCTGCGACCCCGGCGTGGAACTTGTCCACGTCGGCGTAGAGCTCGATGCGGTTGCAGGTGGCGAGGACGGCCGCCTCCGCCGCCGGTTCCGCGGCCAGGGCGTCCTGCAGCAGCTTGCCCTGGGTGTCCGCGGAGAGGGAGGCCCGCTCCAGGACGCTGACGGGGGCGCTGCGGTGGCTGAGGCCGACGACCAGGAGACTCATGCCGGCATCACGGCGGGCACGTCCCCGTCGGGTCCCTTCCGGCCGTCGGCCGTGGCGGAGGTGCCGGCCGGGGAGACGGGCGGCACGGCGGCCTCGCCCTCGGTCTCCTCGCCGGCCTTGCGCTGCTCGTGGAAGGCGAGGATCTGCAGCTCGATCGAGAGGTCGACCTTGCGCACGTCCACGCCGTCCGGCACCGAGAGCACGGTGGGGGCGAAGTTGAGAATGGACGTCACACCGGCGGCGACGAGCCGCTCGCACACCTGCTGGGCGGCGCCCGCGGGGGTCGCGATGACACCGATGGACACCCCGTTGTCCGAGATGATCTTCTCCAGCTCGTCCGTGTGCTGGACGGGGATGCCGGCGACCGGCTTGCCGGCCATCGCCGGGTCGGCGTCGATCAGCGCGGCCACGCGGAAACCGCGGGAGGCGAAGCCGCCGTAGTTGGCGAGCGCGGCGCCGAGGTTGCCGATACCGACGATCACAACCGGCCAGTCCTGGGTCAGACCGAGCTCGCGGGAGATCTGGTAGACGAGGTACTCGACGTCGTACCCGACTCCGCGGGTCCCGTAGGAGCCGAGGTACGAGAAGTCCTTGCGCAGCTTCGCGGAATTGACTCCCGCGGCGGCCGCGAGCTCCTCCGAGGAGACGGTCGGCACGGAGCGCTCCGACAGCGCGGTCAGTGCGCGCAGATAGAGCGGAAGCCGGGCGACGGTGGCCTCGGGGATTCCTCGGCTGCGAGTCGCCGGTCGGTGGGTTCGGCCAGTTGCCACGGTGCTCCTGCGGGATGAGCGAGGCTGGCGGCCATGCGTCCCAGGACCGCCCCGTCGAGAGCAGGCTATGTCTTTGTGAACGCGTGCACAAAGATGGTGTCCGCTTTGTCCGTGCAAAGTGACCGGGGTCACGCGAGCCGATCGCGCCATTCCGGAACCGGGAACGACCGGCACCCGTTGGGAATCCGAAGGGGGCAAAGCGGCACACTCTCCTTACGGCCACGCCCCCGAGACCACAACAAATCGCCCACGATGGTAGCCGCCTTTCCGGTCACGCCCCCAGTTCGCGGCGGAGCCGGCCGGCGTCCACGCGCCAGAACGTGTGCTGCTCACCGTCCACGAGCACCACGGGGATCTGCTCCCAGTAGGCACGGTGCAGCTCCTCGTCCTGACTGATGTCCTTCTCCTCCCAGGACGCACCCGTCTCGGCGCACACCTGCTGGATCACCGACCGCGCGTCGTCACAGAGATGACACCCGGGCTTCCCGATCAGGGTCACCACACGGTCACCGGCCTTCTTCTTGCTGCGCCGCACCAGAGGACTCATGCCCCCCATTCTCCGCCCGTGCGCGACACGCCCGGACGGCCCCTTTAACAATCCGGCCGCGGAGAGTTCACGCCGCGGCATCCCGGCGAGTCGGGAACTGCCGAACGGACTGGCTATGCTCACGACATGGCCGCACTGGGATGGCTCACCCCCCGCAGGCGCTCCTCGACCGCCCGGAGCGTTCTCGCCGGCGAGGCCGCTGCCGAGGCAGCACGCAAGACCTCACAGCAGTTCGAGGCGGACGCCCGGGCCCGGACCGACGCGGACACCGCACCGTCCGAGCCCGACTTCCCCGTGGCCGGGGACGTCGGCGCCGCCGCGTTCTTCGACCTGGACAACACCGTCATGCAGGGCGCCGCGATCTTCCACTTCGGCCGCGGGCTGTACAAGCGGAAGTTCTTCCAGCGCCGGGAGCTGGCGAGGTTCGCCTGGCAGCAGACGTGGTTCCGGATCGCGGGTGTCGAGGACCCCGAGCACATGCAGGACGTGCGTGAGTCCGCGCTGTCCATCGTCAAGGGCCACCGGGTCTCCGAACTGATGTCGATCGGCGAGGAGATCTACGACGAGTACATGGCCGACCGCATCTGGCCGGGCACCCGCGCGCTCGCCCAGGCCCACCTCGACGCGGGTCAGAAGGTGTGGCTGGTCACCGCCGCGCCGGTGGAGACCGCGACGATCATCGCCCGCCGGCTGGGACTGACCGGTGCGCTCGGCACGGTAGCCGAGTCCGTCGACGGGGTCTACACGGGCAAGCTCGTCGGCGAGCCGCTGCACGGCCCGGCCAAGGCCGAGGCGGTTCGGGCCCTGGCGAGCGCCGAGAACCTCGACCTCGCCCGCTGTGCGGCCTACAGCGACTCGCACAACGACATCCCCATGCTCTCCCTCGTGGGACACCCGTACGCCATCAACCCGGACACCAAACTGCGCAAGTACGCTCGTGAGCGCGACTGGCGGCTGCGCGACTACCGCACGGGCCGCAAGGCGGCGAAGGTCGGCATCCCGGCCGCCGCGGGCGTCGGTGCCCTCGCGGGCGGTACGGCCGCGGCCGTGGCCCTGCACCGCCGCCGGCGCTGACCCGGGCGCGCGGAGGTCCGGGCTCCCCCATCGCCACTCTGCGTATCAGTGCCCGCGTTACGGATCCGACCGCCCGTGTCCAGACCCTCCGCGGCGCCCCGGAACACTCGGCACCCGTATGTCCTGCGAGGACGCGCAGCAGGCGGTACCCGGCATTCCGAGAGCCGTACCCCTCCACGCCGCCCGCCAGTCGCGATGTCTCCGGACGAACACAACCCATCACGCCTCACTGCAGAAGGCGAAGTAATCCGATCAGCAAGCGATCACAATCTGCGAGCAGTTATGCCGCTTTGCCGTAACAGAAGCGACGGATTCGATGATTTGAGCAACTGGGTGTAGCACTGCCTGTACGAAGCGTTATTCTCCTCAGACGCACATGGACCCCCACGCGTCGCCACGACGGGTGAACGGTCCCGCACAGCACGTGATGGAAGCTCTGCCTCTGGGAGTCCCGTGTACCCACACGTCGGGGTTGACGCCTCGGGCCTGGCTACGCTCCGCGCGGTGGTCCTCGACCACCTGCGCGGCTTCGTCCCCACCGCGTACGCCGTCCCCGCCTTCGCCGCGAGCGCTGCCGCCCTCGGCCCTGCCGGTCCCTGCTACGCCCTGGCCGACCGCATCGAGAAGGTGCCGGCCCGCAGCGGCGCGGTCGACGCGCGATCCGGCGAGCGCGAGGCCGGCAGACGAGGCGGCCGGCACGCCGCCACCTCGACCACCGCCCGCCGGCCGAGTGCCGACAGCGACAGCGCGCGGATGATGGAACTGGTCGAACGCGCCCAGGCGGGCGAGGCCGAGGCCTTCGGCCGGCTCTACGACCAGTACAGCGACACCGTCTACCGCTACATCTACTACCGGGTGGGCGGCAAGGCGACGGCCGAGGACCTCACCAGTGAGACCTTCCTTCGGGCCCTCCGCCGCATCTCCACGTTCACCTGGCAGGGTCGCGACTTCGGCGCCTGGCTGGTCACGATCGCCCGCAACCTGGTCGCCGACCACTTCAAGTCGAGCCGGTTCCGACTGGAAGTGACCACCGGCGAGATGCTCGACGCCAACGAGGTGGAGCGCAGCCCCGAGGAGTCGGTACTGGAGTCGCTGTCCAACGCCGCGCTGCTCGAAGCCGTCCGCAAGCTCAATCCGCAGCAGCAGGAGTGCGTCACCCTCCGCTTCCTCCAGGGCCTCTCCGTCGCCGAGACCGCCCGCGTGATGGGCAAGAACGAGGGCGCGATCAAGACCCTTCAGTACCGGGCCGTGCGCACCCTGGCACGGCTCCTGCCCGACGACGCCCGCTGACGCCGCGCCCGAAGCGCGGTGAGCCCGTCCGCACACACCCCCACACCCCACCGGCACCACCTCTCCCCCACGCGCCCGTCCCCGGCCCGTCCACCCTCAACTCACCATCCGTGAGCACTCGATGACGCACTGGTCCGATCATCCTCCGCGCGTAACCCAACTGCCGAGCCGCTCGTTGTGCGCAATGCAGGCTCCCTGCGGTCACGTCGTGCGTGCAACCACTCACTCTTTCGTGTGGATGTGCTCAAGTCGTGCAACCTTCCGGACCCCCCGGGGAGTCGACCGTCATGACGAGAGGAGGTGCCGCCAGTGATCGCTAACGTTTCGGCGCACCGGCGGGCGAACGCCTTCGCCCAGGACCTGGAGAACCAGACGCTCCGGGGCACGGCGGCCGAGCAGCCCGAGAGTTCGGCCGATCGGGCCGAGCAGGGGCGGCTGTTGGCCTTGGCGAACGGCCTCGGCGAGCTGCCGAGGCCGGAGTTGGATCCCGAAGTCAAGGTGGTGCAGCGAGCCCAGCTCGTGGCCGCCATGGAAGCCATGTTCGCGGAGGGCTCCGCGTCCAGGAGCCCTACCGTTCCGGACCAGCGGAGCTCCCGCCGCGGTGCCCATCGGGCCTCCCCGCTCCGGAAACTCCGTCCGCGCTCCCGGTGGTCCAAGGGCCTCGCGGCCGGCGGGCTGACCGTGGGGGTGGCCGCCGGCGCCTTCGGAGGTGTGGCGGCCGCCAGCTCGGACGCCCTCCCCGGTGACTCCCTCTACGGGCTGAAGCGCGGCATGGAGGATCTGAAACTCGGTATGGCCGACGACGACACGGATCGCGGCGGGCTCTACCTCGACCAGGCCTCCACCCGGCTGAACGAGGCCCGCCGCCTCATGGAGCGCGGGCGGGCGGGCGAGCTGGACACGGAATCGATGAGCGAGGTCAGGCGCACCCTCAACGGCATGCGTCACGACGTCTCCGAAGGTCACCGGCTGCTGCACCAGGCGTACGAGCGGGACGGCTCGCTGGGCCCCATCGCCACCCTGTCCTCCTTCGCGACCAGCCACCGCGACGTGTGGAACGGGCTGCGGGACAGGCTGCCCGCCCAGCTCACGGACGTCGGGGACGAGGTGAGTTCGGTCTTCGACGCCATAGACCAGGAGGTCGGCCCGCTCCGGTCGCTTCTGCCCCGTGCTCCCGAGGGCGAGCGGCAAGGGTCCAGCCGGCCCGGATCGTCCCCGCAGGACTCCTCGAACTCCTCGGAGACGTACCCGTCGGCGCCCTCCTTGCCGTCCGTCGGCAGCTCGGCCGCGGACCACCTGCCCCAGCCGTCCGGCACGGGCGCCGTGGAGGACGACCAGCTGATCGGGGGCAATACGGGCGGGCTGCTCAACCCCCCGCAGAACAGCGCTTCCCCGTCACCGTCCGGTGGGCTCCCGGACCCGGCTGCGCCCGTGCCGGACGTGACGATCCCGCCGTTGCTGCCGGGGCTGCTGCCCGGCCTGGGCCTCGACAGCGAGGACAGTCCGTAGCCCGTCGGCCCGGAGGCCGGTGAACGGCGAAGGGCGGGGGCGGGATACGCTCCATGCGTATCCCGCCCCCGCCCTTCCATCGGAGGTCGGCGGGGCGACCGGCGGCCGGGCGTGGGAGCCCGATCAGAAGAAGACGGACCGCCGCTGAACCAGCAGTTTGTACAGCGTGTGCTGAATCTGCTCCCGCACCTGGTCGGTGAGGTTGAACATCAGCATCGGGTCCTCCGCCGCCTCCGGCGGATAGCCGTCCGTCGGAATCGGTTCCCCGAACTGAATCGTCCACTTCGTCGGCAGCGGCATCGCACCCAGCGGCCCGAGCCATGGGAACGTCGGAGTGATCGGAAAGTAGGGGAACCCCAGCAGCCGCGCGAGTGTTTTCGCGTTGCCGATCATCGGATAGATCTCCTCTGCCCCGACGATCGAGCAGGGCACGATCGGCACACCCGCCCTCAGCGCCGTCGAGACGAAACCGCCCCGCCCGAAGCGCTGGAGCTTGTAGCGCTCACTGAAGGGTTTGCCGATGCCCTTGAAGCCCTCCGGCATCACCCCGACGACCTCGCCGCGCCGCAGCAGCCGTTCCGCGTCCTCCGTGCACGCCAGCGTGTGCCCGGCCTTGCGCGCCAGTTCGTTTATGACCGGCAGCACGAAGACGAGGTCCGCGGCGAGCAGCCGCAGGTGCCGCCCGGCCGGGTGGTTGTCGTGGACGGCGACCTGCATCATCAGCCCGTCCAGCGGCAGCGTCCCCGAGTGGTTGGCCACGACCAGCGCGCCGCCCTCCGACGGAATGTTCTCGATGCCCTTGACCTCGACCCGGAAGTACTTCGCGTACAGCGGCCGCAGCAGCGACATCAGCACCTGGTCGGTGAGTTCCTCGTCGTAGCCGAATTCGTCGACCTCGTAGTCACCGGTGAGCCGACGGCGCAGAAACGCCAGTCCGCCCGCGATGCGCTGGTCCCAGCCGGTGTCCGCACCGGGAGCCCCGGAACCGCGCGGCGCCCGCGCGGACGACCCGTGGGCGTCCTTGCCGCCTCCGGCCGAGGCGTTCTTCGGCACGGCCCGCTCCCCGCCCAGTTGCCCGGGGACGGAGCCGACCGGGATCTCACGCGCCGACTCGGCCACGGATTGCCGTCGGCCCGATCCGGCGCGGCGTCGCACCGACCGCTGCGGTGAGCCGTTGCGCGACCGGTCGTCGTCGAACGGAATGACCTTGGCGTCCGCCATCGTTGCTCGCGCTCCTTATCCGGCGCTCTGAGGGGTGGCGCCACCGGCCGGCGAGAGCGCGGCGACCTTGTCGACCGCCCTTGCCAGGGTCTCCGGCGGCAGCAGGCCCGGCCCATGGCTGCGCGCGAAGTCCGCGAACGTCTCCGCGGTCGTGTAGGCAGGGTTGAAGCCCAGTGTCTCGCGCATCTGCACGGTGCTGACCACCCTGCCGTGCGTGAGGAGCCGGATCTGTTCCGGCGAGAAGTCGGTGATACCGACCGTCCGCAGCGCCGAACCGACCCAGGTCACGGCCGGTAGCAGCACCGGCACCGTGGGGCGGCCGAGTCTCCGCGAGCACTGCGACAGCAGCAGCACACCGTCGCCCGCGATATTGAACGTGCCGCTGTTCAGCGTGCCGCGGCGGGGCTCGTGGGAGGCGATCCGCAGCACATCGACGACGTCGTCCTCGTGGACGAACTGCAGCCGGGGGTCATAGCCCAGGACGGTCGGCATGACGGGCAGCGAGAAGTAGTCCGCCAGCGGCGAGTCGGCGCGCGGTCCGAGGATGTTGGCGAAGCGCAGCACGCACACCGCCACGTCCGGCCTGCGGCGCGCGAACCCGCGTACGTACCCCTCGACCTCGACCGCGTCCTTGGCGAAGCCGCCGCTCGGCAGGGACTTGGGGGGCGTGGTCTCGGTGAAGACGGCCGGGTCGCGCGAGGCGGAGCCGTACACGCTCGTACTGGACTTGACGACCAGGCGCCGGACGGTCGGCGACTTCTGGCAGGCACCGAGCAGCTGCATGGTGCCGATGACGTTGGTCTCCTTGACCGCCGTGCGGCCTCCGGACCCGAGCGGTGTGCCCGAGACGTCGAGATGGACCACGGTGTCCACGTCGTGCTCGGCGAGGACGCGCGCTATGGCGGGCTGCCGGATGTCGGCCCGTACGAAATCGGCTCCGCCGAGCCGGTGCTCGGGCGTCACCGCGTCGACGCCCACCACCCGTGCCACTTCGGGGTCCCGCTGGATGCGGCGTACGAAGCGGCCCCCGAGTTGCCGGGCCACACCGGTGACAAGCACGACCTTGCCCAAGATCAGCGCCTTCCGTTCGGTCCTGGCTATGCGTCACCGTAGCGGGTTGACGTTCCGCTGTGACGACCGCAGGGCCTTCTTCCCGGCTCTTTGATCCCAACGCACGACACGACCGGCCCGAAAAGCACCGTGGCCCCTCCACCGCGCAGGTGAAAGGGGCCACGACGTATGCGGACAGCTGCCGCTTACTTCTTGTTGCGACGCTGAACGCGCGTGCGCTTGAGCAGCTTGCGGTGCTTCTTCTTGGCCATCCGCTTGCGCCGCTTCTTGATAACAGAGCCCACGACTACCCTCGCTCACTTCTCTTCACTCGGTGCGGGGCGTCTGGGCCCACACGACCTACGTCGGCCTAGCCTACCGGCCCGAGCTCCGAGCCTGTAATCCGAGGGGTGCCTCAGGCCGATTCGACCCCCACAAAGGATTCCCGGAGGTACTCGTGAACCGCTTGCTCCGGGACCCGGAAGGACCTGCCCACCCGGATCGCCGGCAGATGACCGCTGTGCACCAAGCGGTACACGGTCATCTTCGACACTCGCATCACCGAGGCGACTTCCGCCACGGTCAGGAACTTGACCTCGTTGAGAGGCCTTTCGCCAGCAGCCATGACCCACCTGTACCTTCCGCACACGACGCCCACCGGCTTCCCCTCCGGTGACTCTTCGTCGCGGTGCGCTCACTCCCAGAGTAGGGGCGGGTGGTGCGAGTGGGGAAGAGGAGCAGCCATCGGCCGTTTACTGTGACAGACACGCTCGATTGAGTACATAGCGAGTAAGCGGCTGGTAGTAATCGGACCGCACAGCGTCATCGAGGGGCACGGCGACGGAGACACGCCCCTCGGCCTCGCCGACGAACAGCGCCGGGTCGTCCGTGTCCGCCAGGCCGATGGCCTCGAAACCGAGCTGACCTGCACCGCAGACCCAGCCGTGGTCGCCGACGACCAACTCCGGCAGAGGGTCCCCGGACTCCGCGACGCCCTCCAGCGCGGCCCGTACCGGCAGGGGTGAGTGGGTGTGCACGCCGGTCGCACTCCCCGGCTCACGCGCTCCGGGTTCCCGCACCACCGCGACTCCCCGTACGTAGTCGATGGTGTGCGTGCGTACGCCGAACCGGGTCGTTATGTCGACACATCGCCCCTGCGCGGGTGTGAGAACGAGACAGCCCGCCGCCGACAGGGCGTCTGCCAGCGCGGCGTAGAACCCAAGCAGCCTGTGCGGGTGCCCGGTCCCGAACAGCACGCTCCCGCGCCGTTCCGCGACCGCCGCCAACCGCCCGGCGAACGCTTCGAGCCCGGCCAACGTGCGCTCCGGGTCGATGACGTCCTGACCGGAAACATGCGCCGGGTCCCCGGAGACCCCGCACCTGTCCGCCATCAACATGATGAGATCCCGCTCGCTCCAGACCCGTTCGGGATCGAGCCCGAGGGTGACCCTCGGATCCCGCGCCGCGAACAGCCGGTAACTCCGCAGGCTCCGCTCCCGGGACGTCGCCACCGGGCCGGCGAGCCCCGCCGCCAACAGATGCGCCCGCAGCGCCCCTCTGCTCAACACAGCGACGATGGTGCCTCAGCGCCCGGCACCGCACCCCGGAAACCGGTCAGATCCCCACAGTCGGGGTAACGGCCGCGGATCGCCCGCCGCGGCGGCGCAACCTTCATCAAGCAAGCAGGCCCCGCAGCGGGAAGACCGCCCTCCGGGTCGCGAGCACCGCCTGGTCCAGCCGGTCCGCCGGGTCGTAGCCGTCCTCCCAGGAGCGCCACGTCGGAGTGCGCCCGTCCGTCATCCGCCCGGGCCCCGACTGCCGTGTCAGCGCGTACGCCTCGTCACGCCACGAGGACGGGATCACCGACTCCGGGTCCACGGGCGCATGGGCCGCGATCCCGACGAGATGGGTCCAGGACCTCGGCACGACGTCCACGACGGCGTAGCCGCCTCCGCCGAGGGCCACCCAGCGCCCGTCCTCCACGTACTCGTGGGCGAGCGCATGACAGGCCTCCTGGACCAGTCGCTGGGCGTCCAGTGACACCGCGAGATGCGCCAGCGGGTCCTCGAAGTGCGTGTCCGCCCCGTGCTGCGTCACGAGGACCTGCGGCCGGAAGTCCGCCAGGAGTTCGGGTACGACGGCGTGGAACGCGCGCAGCCATCCCTCGTCCCCGGTCCCCGCGGGCAGCGCCACGTTCGCCGCGGAGCCCTCGGCCGCGCCCGTCCCGCCCGTCTCCTCCGGCCATCCCGTGCCCGGGAAGAGCATCCCGGGATGCTCGTGCAGGGAGATCGTCAGCACCCTCGGATCGTCCCAGAAGGCCGCCTGCACACCGTCGCCGTGGTGCACGTCGACATCGACGTAGGCGACCCGCTCGGCCCCCAGTTCCAGCAGCCGCGCGACAGCCAGCGAGGCGTCGTTGTAGATGCAGAAGCCCGAGGCCGCCCCCGGCATGGCGTGGTGCAGCCCGCCGGCGAAGTTCACGGCGTGCGGGGCCTCGCCGCGCCACACCGCCTCGGCCGCACCCACCGACTGGCCCGCGATCGTCGCGGACACCTCGTGCATCCCCGCGAAGGCCGGGTCGTCCACCGTGCCGAGCCCGTACGACCGGTCGGCGGCACGCGGATCGCCGGACGCGGACCGCACGGCCGCGACATAGTCCTCGCGGTGGACGAGCCGAAGCGTGGAGTCGCCGGCGGGCTTGCCCGCCACCACGTCCACTTCGCGGTCCAGCCCGTAGGCCCGCACCAACTGCATGGTCAGCGTGAGCCGTACCGGATCCATCGGATGACTGGCCCCGAAGTCATACTTCGTTACCGCCTCGTCCCACATCAACAGTGCGCGGCCGCTCATGGTCGACACCGTATCGGTCGGGCTCCGGCCCGAACGACCTGGCGTACAGCAACGTCACGAGCACCAACACCATCGGGACGAGCATCGCTCCCCGGTAGCTCCACGCGTCCCCCAGTCCTCCGACCAACGGCGCCCCGATCAGGAACCCCACGTAGTTGAAGACGTTGAGCCGTGCGACAGCCGCGTTGCTCGCCCCGGGGCCGCCGCGGGCGACAGCGCGCCGCCCCGCCGCGGCGAACGTCTGCGGCACGATCACGCACAGGCCCAGACCGAGCAGCGTGAATCCGGCGAGACCCACCCATGGTCCGGGAGCCATCGCCACCACGGCGAAACCGCCCGCCGCCAGGACCGTCCCGCACCGCACGACCGCCGCCGCCCCGAACCGCCGGACCCCGTGATCTCCCACGGTCCGCCCGAGCAACGTGGTCACCATGTAGGCGTTGTACGGGACCGTAGCCAGCTCCTCCGAACTCCCCAGCACGTCCTGGAGGTACTTCGCGCTCCAATTCGACACGGTGGAGTCCCCGATGTAGGCGAAGGCCATCACCATGCACAGCGGCAGGAGCAGCCCGAACGGCAAGGCGGCGCCACCGCCCGCCACGTCCGCCGAGCCGTTCCCGGACGCCGGACCGGCGGCGTCCACGTACCACCGGCTCCCGAGCAGCGCCGCGGGCAGCAGCACCAGGACAACCGGCAGGTACGACACCACGAGCGGCAGGTCCCAGTGGGCACCCGCCCAGGCGAGGGAGGCACCGAGAATCCCCCCGAAGCTGTATGTGGCGTGGAAGCCGAGCATGATGCTGCGGCCGTACGCATGCTGCAGGCTGACGCCGAGCATGTTCATCGAGGCGTCCAGTGCGCCGACGGCGAGCCCGAACACCCCCAGCGCCACGGCAACCTGCCACACGCTGCTGCCGGCGCCCACAGCCAGCAGGGAGAGCAGCACGATCGGCTGCGACCACCGCAGTACCGCTCCCGGCGGACGGCGTGCGACGATCTTCTCGGTCGCCACGCTGCCGACCCCGGCGAGGATCGGCACGGCTGCCAGGAAAGCCGGCAGCAGTCCGTCGGATATGCCGTAGCGGTCCTGGATGGCGGGAATCCGCGTCACCAGGAGGGCGAAGGCCACGCCCTGGACGAAGAAGCTCAGCGCCAACGAGGCCCGACCGTGCCGCAACCGCGCGTCCGTCATGGCCGCACAGCGTAGGGCGCTCAACTACCCATGGGTAGACGGATCAGGCGAGCAATGCGTGGAGCTCCGTCATGTCGGCGAAGAATCCATTCGCCCCTGCGAGCTTCGCCGCCGGCGTCATCGCGGTGAAGCCGTACACGTCCATCCCCGCCGTCACGGCCGCGGTGACACCGAGGGGGCTGTCCTCGACCACGACGCAGCGTGCGGGCGCGACGCCCATCCGCTCGGCGGCATGGAGGAACAGATCCGGGGCCGGCTTTCCGCGGCCCACGTCCTCGGCACTGAAGACGTTCCCCGCACGGAACCAGCTGTCCAGGCCGGTCCTGCGGTGCCCGACCCGGATGCGCTCATGGCTCCCGGAGGACGCGACGCAGTACGGCACTCCGTCGGCCGAGAGCTTGCCCAGTACGTCGGCAGCCCCTGCGACGGGTGTCAACTCTCGCTCGAAAGCGGCGAACACGCGGGCGTGCAGCGTCTCGTCGAAGTCCTCGGGAAGCCGCTGCCCGGTCCGCTGCAGGACGAGGTCATGTACCCGGTGCACCGCGGCACCCATGTAGTCGCGAACTGATTCCGCGTAGGAGGTGGTGTGTCCCAACTCCGTGAGGTAGGCGGCGAGGATCGTGTTCGACAGGGGTTCGCTGTCCACGAGAACACCGTCGTTGTCGAAGATCACGAGGTCATAGCGCATGCCCGACAGCCTAGGAAACCGGGACCACGCGCATGGAACGGGGGAACGCGAAAAAGCCCCGGACCGTGTCGGTCCGGGGCTTTCCCAGAAGAATTGTTCGGCGGTGTCCTACTCTCCCACAGGGTCCCCCCTGCAGTACCATCGGCGCTGAAAGGCTTAGCTTCCGGGTTCGGAATGTAACCGGGCGTTTCCCTAACGCT
>NZ_JBFAMM010000018.1:0-166187 GCF_040656535.1 Streptomyces sp. NPDC049887
GCCCGCGAACCCTGGCAGCCCGGCGACCTCATGCTCGTCGACAACATCCGCACCGCCCACAGCCGCGAGCCCTACGACGGCCCCCGCGAGATCCTGGTCGGCATGGCGGCCCCGCAGAAGCTCGCCGACGACTCGTCGGCGGGCGGACGGGACGCGCGATGACCTCTGCGACCTCCGGTTCCCCCTCGGGCCGGACCGGTTCGGGCCACGGGGCCGCGTCCGCCACCGCGACCCGATCGAATCCCTCCGCCACCGCGACCGTACCCAGCAGCAGTTCCGTCTCCCGGGAGTCCTCCATGTCCCAGCCGACCGCCGTGCCGCCGTTCGCCGTGATCTCCGGCGCCCAGGTCCAAAGTGCCCTGCAGAATCGCGAGAAGCAGATCACCGATCTCGTCGAGGCCACGTACCGACTGCATGCCGCGGGTGACTCGGTGAACCCGCCCTCGTACTTCCTCCGGTTCCCCGACCGTCCCAATTCCAGGATCATCGCGCTGCCGGCCTCGATCGGCGGTCACGTCCGTGTCGACGGCCTCAAGTGGATCTCCAGCTTCCCCGACAACGTGGCGGCCGGTATCCCCCGGGCCTCGGCCGTGCTGATCCTCAACGACCACGACACCGGCTACCCCTTCGCCTGCCTGGAGAGCTCCATCATCAGCGCCACCAGGACCGCCGCGATGGCCGCGCTCGCCGCCGACCGGCTCGGCCGCGCCCTGCCCCAACGGCCGGCGCGGGTGGGGTTCTTCGGCACCGGACTGATCGCCCGCTACATCCACACCTTCCTCGCCGGCACCGGCTGGTCCTTCGACGAGATCGGCGTGCACGACCTGTCGGCCGACAGCGCCGCCGGGTTCGCCGGATACCTCCGGCAGACCGGCACCCCCGGGCGGGTCACCGTCCACCAGGACCCCGAGGAGCTCATCCGCTCCAGTGACATGGTCGTCTTCGCCACCATCGCAGCCAAGCCGCACGTCACCGACCCGTCCTGGTTCGGCCACAACCCGCTGGTGCTGCACGTGTCCCTGCGCGACCTCGCCCCGGAGATCCTGCTCGCCTCGGCCAACTTCGTCGACGACGTCGAGCACTGCCTCAAGGCCGACACCTCCCCGCACCTGGCCGAGCAACTCACCGGCAACCGGGACTTCCTCACCGGCACCCTCGCCGACGCCATGGCCGGCAAGGCGCAGGTGCCCGACGACCGGCCGGTGGTCTTCTCGCCCTTCGGCCTCGGAGTGCTGGACCTCGCCGTCGGCAAGTACGTGTACGACGAGACGGAACGCGCCGGTCGACTGCACGTCGTCGACGACTTCTTCCACGAACTGCGCCGTTACGGCTGAGGTTCCGACCCGCGCGGCCCGCCGGCTCCGTGCCTGCGGGGCCGCGCCGGGCAGCGGAAGCCGAACGGGTGAGGTCGCGGGCGCGTGCCCCGGGCGCCGGTACGGCCGGGCGGGCATGCCGCGTAAGGAGTAATGGGCAGTCCGCACCCATCGACCGTGTCACGCTGGGAGGATTCCGCAGCCGGTCACCCGCAGGACCAGGATGCCCGCGGCACGACGAAGGACACCACCTCGCATGAGCTCCGCACCGACCACCGCCGACGCGGTGCGCAGGCATCCGGTGCCTCGGGGGCGTCCGCCTGTGCCCGAGCCGTTCCTCGCGCCGGAGCCGAGACGGGAGTCGGGCCCGGGACCGGGATCCGGACCTCCGGTCGGCCGTCCCGGCAGGGTCCCGGCCGCCGGGCCGTCGTGATGGACGGGAAGGAGCCGCCGCAGCCCGGCGACGCACACCCGCCGCCTCCCGGCGACGACGGCTACACCGTCCCCGAACTCGGCCGGATCGCGAGGCAGTTCCAGGAACTGGTCCGGTCCAAGGACCGGCTCGAGGGCCTGCTCGACGCGGTGATGGCCATCAGCCGGGAGGTGGAGCTGCCCGCGGTGCTCCGCCGCATCGTCACCACCGCCATGGACCTCGTGGGTGCCCGCTACGGCGCACTCGGTGTGCTGCACGAGTCGGGCGGGCATCTGGAGCAGTTCATCACCGCCGGCCTGTCCGAACAGGAGCGCGCCGACCTGGCGGGCGTCGACTTCCCCCGTGGCAGGGGCGTCCTCGGCCACCTCATCCACCACCCCCAGCCGCTGCGCGCCGACGACATCGCCGCCCACCCCTCCTCGGTCGGCTTCCCACCGGGCCACCCGCACCTGCGCACCCTGCTCGGCGTCGCCATCAGCGTCCGCGGCGAGATCTACGGCGACCTCTACCTGTCCGAGCGGCGCGACGGCCGGCCCTTCGACGCCCACGACGAGAACATCGTCATCGCCCTGGCGAGCGCCGCCGGCATCGCGATCGAGAGCGCCCGGCTGTTCGAGCAGGTCCGCGCCCGGGCCGAGCAGTTCCAGCGGCTCCTGCTGCCGCGACTGTCCGACCTGAGCCCGTTCGAGGCCGCGGCCGTCTACCGGCCCGCCACCGAACCCAACTCCGTCGGCGGGGACTGGTACGACGCCATCATGCTGCCGGACGCCGCCGTCGCGGTCGTCATCGGTGACGTGGTCGGCCACGACCTGCACGCAGCGGCCGCCATGGCCCAGACCCGCAACATGCTGCGGGCCCTGCTTTTCGACCGGCGCACCCCACCCAGCGCCGTACTCGCCCAACTGGACCGAACCCTGCAGGCCATCACCGACAACCCCGTCACCACCACCAGCCTGGCCCGCATCGAGCCCGAGGGATCGGCGTGGCGGCTGCACTGGAGTTCGGCGGGTCATCTCCCGCCGCTGCTGGTCACCCCCGACGGGCAGGCGCGGTACCTGTACGCCGACCCCGGAGTGCCCCTCGGCGTCGACACCTCACTGCCCCGCCCCGACCACACCCACCCCGTGCCCCCGGGCGCCACCGTGGTCTTCTTCACCGACGGGCTGGTGGAACACCCCGCCCACCCCATCGACCGCAGTCTCCGGGACCTCGCCGAACTCGCCGTCACCCACGCAGCGCTCCCCCTGGAGGAGTACGTCACGGCGCTGGCCGACAACCACCCGAGCGACGGCCATGACGACATCGCCCTCCTCGCTCTCCGCACTCCGGCCTCCGGAGCGGGGCCGTAGCGGTCCCACTCCGCGCGAGTTCCCACTGCGCGCGTGCCGCTGCGCGGGGCGCCATGGGGCCGTCCCCGGAGGTGCGGGCTTCCGCGGTGTGCGCCCGCGGCCCGAGCAGTCCCCGGCCGTGACCAGGAGGCACCACCCCGGGTCGACGACCGGCCGTCCGTCGAAGGAGGCGCGGTCACTGCGTCACCCCCGAACCGTCTCCGGACGGCCCCGCACCGCACGGCCGCACTCGGGGCGGGGCGAGGCGGGGCGGGGCGACGGGGAGAACGCGTCCGGCGCGGCGAAGGGTTCAGCCGGTGGGCGCCTGGTAGAGACCGCGGCCTGCTCGGTGGGCGCGTGAGGTGGCGACGAGCCGGTCGAGGGTGCTGCGCACGGTGTTGATGTTCCCGGCGCTGTCGTCACGGCCGAGCGCCCGGGCCACGTCCCGGGCCCGCAGGGCGGTGTCCGCGTGACGGGTCAGCACGGCGACGACCTGCTCGGTCAGACCTCCGGACTCCTGGGCCGCCTCGCCCGCTGCCGTGTTCGCCACCGACTTCTTCGCCGTGCCCTCGGCCTTCGCCTTCGACTTCGCGGACTTGGCCGATGTGGTGGACGCCTTCTTCGCCGGACGTCGCCGGGAGTCGGAGGCGGCCGGCGGCTTGGCCTTGGACGGCTTCGAGGCCGCGGCGCTCTTGCGGGAGACACGAGGACGGCCGGACTTCGCCGCGGTCCCGTCCTCGACCGCGGAGGGAAGTTCACCCGTGTCATCCGGGACGGCCGACTCGGTGACGGGTTCCCCGGCCGCGGGGGCGACGTCCGTGACGGGCCCGGCCGGCTCCTCCTCGGCGACGGGGGCCGCCACGACCGGCTCGGCGCCGCGCGGCGCGGGGACCACCGTCGCCGACAGCGCGTTGAGCGCCGCCAGAGCCGCACGCACCGTCTCCAACCGCTCGGAGACCGCGGCGAGTTCCTTCTGCAGTGTGATCTGCTGCTCCTCCAGCTGGGGAAGCTCCGCCTGCAGCAGTGCGGTTGTCGCTTCGATGCTGTGTGTTGCGGTGGGCGTCGATGTCATGGTGCTCTCCTGACGCGGCTGTGCCTGCTGCCGGTGGTGGGAATGTTGTGATGCAGGGTACGCCGTTCGCCCGGAGTTCGGGGCATGTGGCGGTGACACCGTCCCTGAGTTCGAGAACACGATCGAGTGCGGTGGGACCGTCATCCACCGCGGGCACCGGGGTGTTGTGCCGGATTCCCGCCCGTTGGGCACCCGTCCCTGCACCGGTGCGGACCCTCGCTGCGAACACGTCCTGCCGTTGCGTCGCGCTGAGTTGGCCTTCGCCGGGAAGGCGCCCCAACAGCTACCTGCCCCTGGCGCCCTGCGGCAGTGTGCGGCGACGGGGACGACCGTCGTGTCACCGCGCCGGGGGACGGCCGCGGTGCTCAGAAGCCGATACGGGCGGCGACGGGCAGGCGGTCGCTGCCCGTCACGGGCAGCGACCAGACCTCCGCCACCGTGGCGTTGCGCGCCATGACCTGGTCGATCCGCGCCATCGGAAAGAACTCCGGCCGGCTGAACGCCATGCCCGTACGCGGCGGACCCAGTCGCGCAGAGCCGGGAAGGCCGACGCGAGCCAGGGGAGGAACGTCTCGAGGAGACTGCCCGGGTGGCCGGCCACGTCGGGCACCGCCGAGTGGAACGCCAGCAGCAGGCGAGGAGCACGGAGACCAGAACCGGCATCGCGCCCAGGGAGCGCACTCCGCTCCGGCGCCGCGCCCGGCCCCGGGGCAGGGGTGTTCGCCGTGCCTCGCCGAGTCGCGGGGACGTTCACCGGCGCACCCGCCCGGTTCCTCGTCACCACCGGGTCGCTCTCGCCCGCCACAGCCCGCTCCCCGCTCTTCGCCCGGGATCGTCCCCCTCGGCCGTCGTCCCCTCGCGGCCGGTCGTGATCGGCGACGCGTGCGGGCCCGCCTCCGGTTCCCACCGCCTGCCGGCCGGGGACGGCCCGGTGACAGCGCCGCGGTAGGGAGCTGCCGGCCCGTGCCCGGACGATGCGGGAGACGGACCTGGAGGACGGCATGGGCGAGGGTGTGACCGGAACCGCGGCGCGGGAGCCGGCAGTGCGCGGACCGCGCCGGCCCCGAGCCGCGCGGCGCACCGTCGCGGTCCTGGGAACCGGTGTCTTCGCGATGGGTACCGACATGTTCGTCGTGGCCGGAGTGCTCGGCGGCATCGCGACGGACCTCGGCGTCAGCGTCGGCAGCGCGGGACTGGCCGTGACGGTGTTCGCACTGGCGTACGCGGTGGGTGCGGTCCTGCTCGCTCCGTCGCTCTCCGTGCGGCCGCCCCGCCGTGTACTCGTCGTGTCCTCGGCGGCTTTCGCGGTGCTGAACGTATCGGCGGCCCTGGCGCCCGCACTTCCCGCGCTTCTCGCGGCACGGGCGCTGGGAGCGCTTGCCGCGTCGGCCTATGTGCCCGCGGCGTCCGCGGCCGCCGCCGCCGTCATGCCGGCGAGCCATCGAGGGCGCGCGCTCGGCACGATCGTGGGTTGCATGTCGGCCGCGACGGTACTCGGGGCTCCTGCCGGAGTCCTGCTGGCGTCGATGCTGTCCTGGCGGGCCGCGTTCGCCCTGCCCGCCGTCCTGGCCGCCGTCACCGGCCTGCTGCTCACCGGCGACGTGTCGCGCCCGCCCGCGCGCCGGGAACCGCCCGAATGCGGGGAGCCTTCCGCGTCCGGCGGCGAGGTCCCGGGTCCCGGGGGCGCCGGGCGCCGCGGCCGGCAACGGGTGTCACCCCGCCAACGGCAGCCCCGGCCACGGCCGTCCCTCCGTCACCGGCCGCCCCTCCCGCATGCCGACCCGGAGCTGGGCGCCCGTCGCCGTGCGGCGGTACGGGCACGGCTCCGGCCGATGGGGTCCCCGGCGGTCGCCGCGACGCTTGTCGTGACGTTCCTGCTGATGACCGCCTCGTACAGCACGTACACCTATCTCCCCCAGTTGCCGGCGGCCGCGGCGGTCCCGCTGGGGAGCGGGCTGTTCATCGCGGTGTTCGGCCTCGCGGGTACGGCGGGGACCTGGTGGGGAGGCTCGGCGGCCGACCGGCGCGGCCCGGGCCGCGTGGTGGGGCCGGCACTGGTCGTCTCCGCCGTCGCCTTCGCGGTGCTTCCGCACGCGACGGCGGTGGTCGCGGTGGTCACCGTGGCGGCCTGGGGAGTGGCGGTGTGGGGGTTCGTCCCCGCGCAGCAGCACCGGCTCATCGGCCTGGGCACGGCAGCGCCGCCGCTGCTGCTGGCGCTGCACAGCGGCGCCGTTCACCTCGGGTCCGCGGCCGGCTCGCTGCTGGGCGGGCTCGTCGTCGACACGGCGGGAGCGGCACGGCTCTGGACGGTCGCGGTCGTCTGCTGCGGAGCCGCCTGGGCCGTGCACACGGTCCTCGTCAGGACGGTCCTCGTCGGAAAGGAGAAAGGATCATGACCACGATCGAGACCGCGACGGAGGTCGCCGGGCTGGGAACGGTACTCGGAGTCTGGGCGCACCCGGACGACGAGGCGTACCTCTCCGGTGGGCTGATGGCGCTGGCCCGCGACGGCGGATCGCGCGTGGTGTGCGTGACCGCGACCCGCGGAGAGCGAGGTACGGAGCACCCGGAGGTGTGGCCGCCCGACCGGCTGGGCGCGGCCCGTACGCGCGAGCTGGGGCACTGCCTCGCGATCCTCGGCGTGCACGAGCACCATTGGCTCGGTCATCCGGACGGGCGGTGCTCGGCGGTGCCCCGCCCGCGCGCGGTGGCGCGGCTGCGGAACCTCATCGAACGCGTACGGCCCGACACCGTGCTCACCTTCGGCCCGGACGGCATCACCGGCCATCCGGACCACCGGGCGGTCTCGGCCTGGACCACGGCCGCGTTCGGGCAGGCCGCCCCGGCCGGGGCGAGGCTGCTGTACGCCACGTTCGCCGCCCGGCGGGGCCCGCGCTGGGCAACGCTGAACGAGCGCCTGGGGATCTTTCCGCCGGGCCTTCCGGTGCTCACCCCCGACCATGAGCTGGCGGTCGACGTGGTGCTGGACGCCGGCACGGCGGACCGCAAGGTGCGCGCGCTGGCGGCGCAGCGGACCCAGACGGCAGAACTCATGGCGCTCCTGGGGCGGGAGCGTTTCACGGCCTGGGTCGGTGACGAGTCGTTCGTCGAAGCCGAGGACGCCGAGGACGCCATGGAGGCGTGGGAGGCGGGAGACGTGCTGGATGCGGCGGACGCGGGAGGTGCGGCGCGCGCGGCGGGGGCAGCGCGCCTGGGCGGGAGCGGCTGCTGACCCGCCTGCCGGGATCGCGTAGGGCCGCCGGGGAGCGCCGACGAGTACCACCCGCCTCCGCGCGGCCGGCCCCTCGGGAAGGCCGGTGCCGTCGCCTCACGGCCGCGCGGCCCCGGACAGGTTCCGCTCGATCGCCCCACGGGCAGCGTCCAGCACCGCCGCCCGGCCGACGGCGGGAGCGCCGCGGAGCGGCATGCCGGACGTGACGGGCCGGTCATGCGGTCCGCCGTCTTCCCGGTGCGCGGCGTGCCTTTCGGGGCCCTCCAAGGCGTCCTCCGCGGCGTCCTTCCCGGCACCTTCCACGGCGGGCGCGTCGGGAGCCGCGTCGGCGGCCGTCTCGATCAGCGCCGCGGTCTCCTCGTCGCCGAGCCGGCGGAGAAGTCCGGCGAGGTTGCGCAGAGTGACCCAGAGGTGGGTCCAGTTGCCGTTGCGGGCGAAGTAGTCGATGACCTCCCGGTAACCGCCCAGGGCCTCGTGCACCCGGCCGGTGCGGGCACGCAGCGACAGCAGCCCCACCGTCGCGACCCCGACGAGGAACGTCGCCCCCGAGGCGCGGGCCAGTTCGACGGCTCGTACATACCGCTCCTCCGCCGCGTCGTTGTGCCCCGACAGACTGTCGATCTCCCCGGCGACATAGGCACCCCACGCCTGCATCGAGGGTGAGACCGCACCGGCCAACCCCCGCTCGTTCAGTCGGCGTGCCTGGTCCGTATCGCCCGCGTAGGCCATGGCCAGGGCCGCGATGCCCAGGTTCTCCCGTTGCGGGCCGACGAGCGCGACGGCTGCGAGGGAGTGCTCGACCACGTCCTCGTACGCGCCACGGGCCAGGTCGGCCACGGACAGGACCGACAGGCAGCGCCACGCGCCCGTGGTTCCGGTCGTCCGTTCCAGCCCGGTGCGGGCGAGCAGGTCGGCCCGGCGGTACTCCCCGCGGTGGTAGGTGGCTTCGGCCGCCGTCCCGAGTACCTCGCCGGCCAGGGGGTGGCCGTCGAGTGCGTCGTCCGCGGCCAGTTCCACCGCCCAGTCCCGGATTTCGACCAGGTCGCGGTAGGTGACGGCGTCATAGAGGGCCGTGACGACGGCGGCGGCGTCGTCCACGGCCCCCCGGGCCCGGGCCAGTCGCCAGGCCGCCCGGAGGTTGGGGAGTTCCCGGCGCAGCGCGCTGTCGGCCTCGCCCTCCCTCCCGGAGTCCAGGGTCCGTCCGATCCACGCCGTCAGCCCGCGGGCCCAGGCCAGCAGCCGGCCGGCCGCGGCGTCCTCCTCCCCGGCTGCCGCGAGCCGGTCCAGGGCGAACGCCCGCAGTGTCTGCAGCATCCGGTAGCGGGTGGCGCGTTCGAAGGAGGCTTCGATCATGGAGGCGTCGACGAGCCGGGCCAGTGCGGCTCCCGGGTCACCGCCGAGGCGCAGGTCGTCGGCGATCCGCTCGGCGGTGTCGGGATCGACACCGTCGGGGAAGACCGCCAGATGTCTGAAGAGCCGCTGCTCGTCCGCTGTCAGGAGTTCGTACGACCACTCGAGCGTGGCCCGCAGCGTGCGGTGCCTGCGGTCGGCGCTCGATGTGCCACCCGCGAGCAGGTCGAGCGAGCGTTCGAGCCGGCGCTGCAGGTCTTTCAGGGAGAACGTCGACAACCGGCCCGCCGCCAGTTCGATGGCCAGCGGCATCCCGTCGAGCCTGCGCACGATCCCCGCGACCGTCCGCAGATCCTCCTCGGTGGGCGGCGGACCGGGCCGGACACGGCGGGCCCGCTCCAGGAACAGGGCGGAGGACGGGACCCGGGCGGGGTCGTCACCGGGCCGGGGGAGGGCGAGGGGTGCCAGCCGGTGGAGGTGTTCCACGGGCAGGCCGAGGGGCTCGCGGCTGGTCGCCAGCAGGGTGGTCCCGGGGCAGGCGGTGAGGATGGTGTCGACGGCGTCGCGGACACCGTCGAGCAGGTGCTCGCAGTTGTCGACCACCAGGAGGCCGGGGTGGTCGGCCAGTACGGCGAGGCAGGCGGCGAGCACGTCGCCCCGGTCGACCTTCAGATTGAGTGCCGTGGCCAGAGCGTGCGCGAGGGCGGCGGAGTCCGTGACCGGGGCGAGCCTCAGCACCGCCGTCGCGCCGTTCTGCCGCGCGACCTCCAGCGCGAGCCGGGTCTTCCCGACACCGCCGGGCCCGACGAGTGTGACGAGTCGCTCGGCCGCGAGCAGTTCCCGCAGGGCCCTGAGTTGCGGTTCGCGGCCGATCAGGGCGGTGGCCGCCCGGTCCGGCGAGTCGGGTGCCGCCGGCGGGCCCGGTGGCCCCGTCGTCTCGGGTCGCTGCGGGGAGGGCGGTCGCTCCGCTGCTGCGGCCGGTTCCCCGGTCTGCCGTGCGGGCCCGGACGGCGTCGGCTCGGCGGTTGCCGGGGGCGCGGTGCTCGGCGGCGGAGGATGCGCGGGCGTCTCCGGTGCGGACGCCGTCTCCGGTGCGGACGCCGTCTCCGGTGCGGACGCCGTCTCCGCGAGGTGCGCCGTCTCCGTGAGGGGGACGGGGCCGGCGACGGGCACGGCGCCCGTGAGGATGTCGTGCTCGGTCGCGTCCAACGCGGGGGAGGGGTCGAGCCCGGTCTCCTCGATCAGCCGGCGCCGGTACTCCCGGGCCGTGCGCAGTGCCCGGGGCGCCTGTCCGGTCGCCGCGAGGGCCCGCATGAGGAGCAGGACGGCGGGCTCGCGCAGGGGATCGGCGGCCGAGGACGCGGCCGCCAGGCCGACGACCTGTTCGGCCCGGCCCGCGGCGACGGCCTGTGCGATCAGGGCGTCGGTCACCTCCTGCCGCAGCCGGGCGCAGTCCTCGACCGCGGCCGCGATCGGCCCGACGCCGGTGAGGTCGGGGAGGACGGGCCCCCGCCACAGTTCGTGCGCCTGGCGGAGCCGTGCGTAACCACCGGCCCGATCGTGCTGTGCCGCCGCGAAGAGCGCACGCGCCTGGGCCAGGTCGAGTTCGCCTTCCCCGAGGACGAGACGGTAGCCGTCGTGCCGGGTCTCGAGCCGGTCCGAGGCGGCGCCGAGGTGGCCGCGCAGCCGGGAGACGTGGTTGTGCAGGGCCTGGCGGCCGGAATCGGGTACCTGCGCCGGCCACAGCGCGTCCACGAGACGGTCGACGGTGACGATCCGGCTCTCGGCGAGGGCGAGCAGTGCGAGCACGGCCCGGCGTTTCGGCCCGGGCACGTCCACACCGGCGCCGTCGACGAGGAGCCGCAGGGGCCCGAGTACCTCCACCCGGACCGACGGCGGCTGACACTCGACTGCCATGGGACCCCCGGTACGAGGACGAGAAGCGGAAGGACGGACGAGGACGCTGAGGGGAGGCGAAGGGACGGGGAACACGACCGGGCAGCGGGCACGAGCGGAGCGCCGGTGGACGGTCAGGACGAGCGGGCCGCCGTCGAACCCCGGTCACCGGGACGGCCCGGTCAGGGGCGAACCCCGTTCACCAGGACGAGGCCCGGGAACGGGTCGTGCCTGTTAGCACGACGATAGTCCGTGCGAGGGCCGTGACAGGCGACGCGCCGAGGCTTTCTCCCGTGGCCGGTACGGGCCGGTCACGGGAGGAGAGGAGCCAGTGATGGATCAGGACAAGGTGACGGCGTTCCTGGAGCGGTTCGTGAGCGACCTCGGTGCCACCGGTGCCGCGGGTTCCGTGGTGATCGGCCACCGACTCGGCCTCTACCAGGCCCTCGCGGACGGCCCGGCGACCCCGGAGCAGTTCGCCGAGCGCACCGGATGCCACCAGCGGTACCTGACCGAATGGCTGTGCGGCCAGGCGGCGGGCGGCTACGTCGAGTACGACCCCGGAACGGGGACGTTCTCGCTGACCGAGGAGCAGGCGTACTGCCTCGCCGACCCGGAGGGCCCCAATCTGGCTGCCGCGTTCCGCGTGGTGCTGGGCTATCTGCGGGCCGAGCAGCGGATCACCGAGGCGTTCCGGACCGGTGAGGGGGTCGGCTGGCACGAGCACGACGAGGACGTCTTCATCGGGTGCGACGCGTTCTACCGGCCCGGATACGCGGCCGAGCTCGTCCGCACGTGGATTCCGGCGCTGGACGGGGTCGACGCCAGGCTGAGCGCGGCCGGCCGGGTCGCCGACCTGGGCTGCGGCCTGGGCTCGTCGTCGCTGCTGATCGCGGAGGCCTACCCGCGGACCACCGTCTCCGGCTCCGACTACCACACGCAGTCGGTCGAGCTGGCCCGGAAGAAGGCCGCCGAGGCGGGTGTCTCGGACCGGGTGTCCTTCGAGGTGGCCACGGCGCAGACGTTCAGCGGCACCGGATACGACCTCGTGGCGATGTTCGACTGCCTCCACGACATGGGCGACCCGGTCGGCGCCGCGCGCCGGGTGCGCCAGGCCCTGGCCCCGGACGGCACCTGGCTGCTGGTCGAGCCCGCGGCCTCCGACCGCGTCGAGGACAACCTCAACCCCGTCGGACGGCTGTTCTACAGCGGTTCCACGTTCCTGTGCGTGCCGAACGGCCTGTCGCAGCCGGGCGGCTACGCCCTCGGCGCCCAGGCCGGTGAGAGGGCGATCCGCGAGATCGCCACGGAGGCGGGCTTCACCCGCTTCCGGAAGGCCGCGCAGACCGGCTTCAACGCCGTGTACGAGATCCGGCGGTGAGCCTCCCGGCCGGGCGAGGACCTCGAACGTCGCCCGGCAACTCGACGGCCGCCCAGGCTGGACGCTCGGCCGGGACATCCCGGCCGAGCGTCCAGCGTGATCCACTCACCCCCTGGAACCAGTCGGTGCTGCAGAGACCCCTGGAACCCGAGCCCCACCGCAGGGGCCCACGCGTGGGCGCCGGGGATCGACCTCAGCGCAGTGCCCTGGCCCGGTCGAGGGCGGCGACCCCGACGGCGGCGAGGCCGATCTGGATGAGCCATTCGATCCAGTCGACGCCGTCGGTGTCCGCGACACCGAGAGCCGCGGCGATCGCCGTACCGATCAGTGCGGCGACGATGCCGACGAGGATCGTCCACAGGATGCCGATGCGCTGCCGCCCCGGCAGCACGAGCCGTCCGAGCACACCGACGACGATGCCGATCACGATTGCGCTGAGGATGCCGGAGATTTCCATCGCTGTCCCTCCCGAGTGTCCTGGACTCCGTATGCCCCTCATTCCCCCGCACACGCGTCCGTCGAGGCGCGCGGGGCCGCAGCGGCCGGTCGAGTCGTCCACCGCCCGTCCGCTCTCGGTGGCGGGTCCCCGACCGGGCCACGGCCCGGTCTCCCGAGGTGTCGTCTCTGCGGCCCCGTCCGCGTGCGAGCCGGGTGCGGGCCGGCGGCGCGGGACGTTCCCGCCCGACCCGGTCGTGGGCCGATGGCCGTCCCGCGCGAGCGCGCCGGCACACGCGCTCCAGGGCCTCCGCCCGCTACCCGGCCGGAGCGTTCTGCCCCAGGCGGGCGCCCAGGGTGGCGGCGAAGTCCTCGGCGCGGGCCAGCTGGACCCGCAGCTTCTCCACCTGCTCGGTGGCGGCCTGCTGGTAGCTCCGTACGCGGTCCAGGAGGGCTTCGCGCTCGTCGGCCCCGAGGGCGGTGCCGGCGTCGAGGCGGTCGGTGGCTTCCAGCAGGTCGCGCATCTGCTCCAGGGTGAAGCCGAGGGGCTTCATACGGCGGATGACCATGAGCCGGGCGACGTCGGCCTCGGTGTAGAGGCGGAACCCGCCCTGGGAGCGGGCGGAGGGGACGACCAGGCCGGTCTCCTCGTAATGCCGGATCGTGCGCAGGGACAGCTCCGTACGCGCGGCGACCTCGCCGATCTGCATGTGCCTGCCGTCCACGCCCGTGATCCTCCGGCCCTTCTCGCCGTCGGCGGTCTCGGCCCGGATGGGCGCCGCCGATCCCTACCCTAACGTTAGGGTAGAGTTGCCGGTGGTGAGGGCGGCCTTCCGCGTCCTCGCCGCTGCCGTGTCGGGGCCGATGGCGCCCCCGGCGAGCATCCGAGTCCCGCAGGAGAGAAGTGTGCGCGAGCCCTTGATGCCCGGCGCCGCCGCCTGCCCGCCGTGACGCTTCGCCCCCGGGTGTGAGGTGGGGCCGCGCAGGCCCGATCCACCCTTCTCCGACCTCCGGTTCCGCATGGCGCGGAGCCGCCCCGCCGGGTACCGGCCCGGCCCCTCCGCATCCTCCCGCACGCCCCGGCCCCGACGCCGGGGGTGTGCCCGAGCACGACGGGTTCCTTCTCCCTTGTCTTCTGCCGCCACTGCTGTGTCCCCGGCCGCGCGTCTGCGCGGACTGAAGCCCGACTGGATCTCCGACCCGAGGGTCTGGCGCACCGAGGTCCTCGCCGGCCTGGTCGTCGCCCTCGCGCTGATCCCCGAGGCGATCTCGTTCTCGATCATCGCCGGTGTCGACCCGGCGATCGGCCTCTTCGCCTCCTTCACCATGGCCGTGGTGATCTCGATCGTGGGCGGCCGGCGGGCGATGATCTCCGCCGCGACCGGCGCCGTCGCCCTCGTCATCGCCCCGCTCAACCGTGAGCACGGTCTGGGCTTCCTGGTCGCCGCCGTCATCCTCGCCGGCGTCTTCCAGGTCGTCCTGGGTGCGCTCGGGGTCGCCCGGCTGATGCGGTTCATCCCCCGCTCGGTGATGGTCGGGTTCGTCAACGCGCTCGCCATCCTGATCTTCATGGCCCAGGTCCCCGAGATGACCGACGTGCCGTGGGCGGTGTACCCGCTGATCGTCGGCGGTCTCGCCATGATGGTGTTCTTCCCGAGGATCACCACCGTGATCCCGGCACCGCTCGTCTCGATCGTCATCCTGACCGTGATCACCGTGGGCGCGGCCGTCGCGGTGCCGACCGTGGGCGACAAGGGCGCCCTGCCGTCCTCGCTGCCGGTACCGGGCCTGCCCGACGTGCCGTTCACCCTGGACACGCTGACGACGATCGCCCCCTACGCGTTCGCCATGGCGCTGGTCGGCCTGATGGAGTCGCTGATGACGGCCAAGTTGGTCGACGAGATCACCGACACCCGCTCCGGCAAGACCCGCGAGTCCATCGGCCAGGGCATCGCCAACATCGTCACCGGCTTCTTCGGCGGCATGGGCGGTTGCGCCATGATCGGCCAGACCATGATCAACGTGAAGGTCTCCGGGGCGCGCACCCGCCTGTCGACCTTCCTCGCGGGCGCGTTTCTGATGGTGCTGTGCATCGTCTTCGGCCCGGTCGTCTCCGACATCCCCATGGCCGCCCTGGTCGCCGTCATGATCATGGTGTCGTTCGCGACGTTCGACTGGCACTCCATCGCGCCGAAAACCCTCAAGCGGATGCCCGCCGGCGAGATCGCCGTCCTGGTGATCACCGTCGCCTGTGTGGTGTCCACCCACAACCTCGCCGTCGGCGTGGTCGTCGGCTCCATCACCGCCATGGTCATCTTTGCCAAGCGTGTGGCCCACCTCGCCGAGGTCACCGCCGTGACGGACCCCGACGGCACCACGGCGGTCTACCGGGTCACCGGAGAGCTGTTCTTCGCCTCGTCCAACGACCTCGTCGGCCAGTTCGACTACGCAGGCGACCCGGACAGGGTCGTCATCGACCTCAGCGCAGCACACGTCTGGGACGCCTCCTCCGTCGCCGCCCTCGACGCCATCGAGACGAAGTACGCCCAGCGAGGCAAGACCGTCGAGATCACCGGCCTGAACGACTCCAGCGCCGCCCTCCACGGCAAACTCACCGGCGAACTCTCCGGCAGCCACTGACCCACGGCACCCGGACCGTGAGAGGGCCCCGCCGGGCGCCGGGGCGGAAAGGGCCCGAGCCGGGGCAGCCGGACGGATGAACGGGCACGTTCTCGGTGTTTCGGAATTGAATCCGCGTCAGGCCGGAGGCGATTCTGTGCCGCACCCGAGGAGCCGACGGCATCAGGCGAGGAGAACATGCTTTCCCTTCCCAAATGGGGTGTGGTGGCGGCTGCGGCATTGTCCGTGGCCGCCTTCGTCAGCCCCGTCTCCGCATCCGACAACCCCTCCGACCCGTACCGCACCGCGGCACTGCCCCGCGTCCAGGTCATCAGTCTGACGTCGACCGGCACGGGAACGACGATGGTCGACAACGGAACCCCCGGACCGGGGGTCGGTGACCAGATCGTCATCACCGCCGATCTCTTCCGCAACGGAAGGAGCTACGGCACCGAAGCCGCCGTCTGCACCCGGGTGGCACCCGCGACCACGCACTGCACCGGCACGTTCAGCCTCCCTCTCGGCCAGGTGACCTGGCAGCACCTCAAGACCACTCCCACGGGCACCCCGCCCAGCGACTTCGACGTGGCCGTCACCGGCGGTACGGGTGTCTACCGGACCGCACGCGGCCACGCCCACATCGGCCGCATCGCGGAGGAGGGCGGCTCCTTCACCCTGTACCTCGTGCACTGACCTCCCGGCCCCGCCCCGGGTATCGGCCGGGGGCGAGGGCGGGGCCGTGCGGCCTGCGACGGAGGCGGCCGTGTGCGCGGGCGGTTGGTCCGGAAGGGTGCGGGCCCGGACAAGGATGCGCATCCGCGGGACGGGACGGGCGGGCCACCCCGGCCCGGCAGCCGGGTCCGCCCGCAGCGGGAACGGATCCCCCAGCGGCGATCGCCGTGGACCGTACCGTGACGGCGCCGCAAGCCGCGCCACCGCGCTGTCCCGGTGGCGCAGGCGTGGACCGGGGCTCGGCCGGCCGGTCTCAGACCCTGCGCCACCGGGCCATCAGGAACGAGAAGACACCGAACAGGACCAGCCCCGTGGCCGTCGCGACCAGCAGCCAGGGGCCGGCGGCCGTCGTGGCGAAGGTGCGGAGCGTGTCGTCGAGCCCCTTCGCGTCGGACGGGTCGTACGTGACCGCCGCGCGGGCGGCGAAGCCTCCCGCCACCGCGTAGACCAGACCCCGGGCGACACCACCGGCCACGCCCGCCACATCCATGGCGTTCCGGGACCACCGGCCCATGGCCCCCGTCCTGAGGTGCTTGCGGTACTTCCGCAGAGCGGCACGCACACCGATCCACACACCGGCGCACGCGATTCCGACACCGCCGAGAGCCACGATCCACTGGCCGGCCGGAAGTTCGAGGGCTCTGGCGGTGATGTCCCGGGACTGCCGGTCGCTCGAACCCGAGCCCCGGTCCCCGACGGCGAAGGCCAGCACCGAGTAGGCGACGAAGGCGTAGAAGACACAACGCGCCGCCGACAGGGCGCGCTTGCGGGCCTTGCGCCCGTCGGGGCCGGCCGCTCCGAACGCCGCCTCCGACAGTCGCCAGAGCACCATGCCGATCAGACCGACACCCACGGCCCACAGCAGAACCGCGCCGAAGGGCTGCGCGGACAGCTCCTCCAGCGCGCCGCCGCGGTCGGCCTCACGCCCACCGTCCGACCCGAGGGCCACCTGCAGGGCGAGCACACCGATGAGCAGATAGATCGCCCCGCGTGCCGCGAGCCCCCAGCGCGCTCCGGTCTCCACCGCGTCGCTGCGCGCCGCGCGCTGTGCCACCGTGCGGCTGCGGAATGTCCATGCGCGTGCATCCATGGCGCTCGCTTGCCCCCGAAACACCGGGACGAACGCGGTGACTTCGGGGCGCACGGCCGGGGAGGGCGGGTGTCCCCTGGAGCATGCACGGGTAGGGCCGAGAGGCACGGGGCCGGAGCCCGAGTACGGCGACCGCGCGCACAGGCCTTCGTGCAACGCCGGGACGGGGCGTGGCGTGACACCACAACGGACCCACGGGAAACCGCGGTGTCACACCACCGCCACCGCGCAGCAGGGGATGACGGGTGACCTGCCGCCGCCCCGCCCCGCGCAGCGACCGCGGCACCGCATGCATCAGGGGTTGCCGCCGTGCCACGGGGCGGGGGACGTGCCGTCGGCCCATGCCGTGAGAGCGCTCTGGTCCAGACAGAGGATGCCGCACTGCTCCGCGTAGTCCTCCGCGGGACCGGTGAACCCACCCGTGGTCACAACGGCGGCGACGTCCGCCTCGTGCACGGCGAAGCAGGTGCCGCCGAAGCGCTGCATGTCCTGCGAACCGACCTTGTTGACGGGCCCGTACCGCTTGCACTGGATGACCACACGCCGCCCGTCCGGCGCGACGGCCAGCACATCGGCGCCGAGATCCCCACTGCCGCCGACCACTTCGACGTCCGTGCAGCCGTCGCGTTCGCACAGGTCCGCGATCGCCAGCTCGAACGCCTCGGCGTCCATCGCGGCGAAGTCCCGGCCGCTCCCGGCCCCTGCCGTCGTCCCGCCCTGCTCGACGCCGGTCACCGGCTCGGTCTCCCACTGCTCCTCCGGTACGGGCTCCGGGCGCGGAACCGCCCGCCGCCCGCTGCCGGCACCTCGCAGCCCGATGAGTACGAAGGCCGTGCCGATCAGCGTGACACCGCCGAGTGCGCCGCCCACACCGGCTGCCTTCACCAGCGACTTGAGCATCAGTGCGCACCCGCAGAGCACGGCCGCGGTCAGCGCGAACCACAGGATCGTCTGCCTCATGCTGAAGACGGCTCGATCGGCGGACCGCGGACGCCGGACGGGTATCGTCATGTGCAGCGCTCACCTCAATCGGGATGGGCTCGTTCCAAGATCGTCCCGATCCTCTCTGCCCCGTCCCCGCCGCCTCTAACGGGCGGGTTCTCCCCGGTCGGCCTTCTCGCCGCGCCGGAGCACCACGTCCGGGCGGGGAACGGATTTCGGGAACCTCCTCCGTCACGCGGACGTCTTCCAGGAGGAGACCGACGGTCTTTGATGCGCGTGCGATGCCGACGGAGGAGATCTTTCATGGGGGAGAAGGACCCGGCGAAGGTGGAGACCGTGCTCGCCGACGGCAGGCGGATGACGCTGTCGCTCCCGCCGACCGAGGCGCAGTGGGCGGTCGAGGGCATCGACGCCCTGCGTGCGGTCCGCCCCACGCACACCGGCCGCGGCGAGGAACCGCCGGCCCTCCCCGCACGGCCCGTTCTGCCCCTTGAGGTGGCGCTTCTCGGCCTGGGAGCCTGACCCGCCTCCGCGTCACCGGGCCGCCTCAGCACCTCCGTGTGACCGGCGCCGCCTGCCCCGCGGCTCACCAGTCCCCGGTGGCGAGCCACTCCTCCACGTCCGCGCCCGCGAACCCCGTTCCGGCCGCCGCTCCTGCGCGGTCGCACCCGGCGGTCTAGCGTGGAAGGCGATGCCCTTGAACCGGCTGGGACTGGTCGTCCACCAAGGCCGTCCCGCCGCCGTCGCGGCGGCGCGGACGGCCCGGGCATGGGCTGCCGCACACGGCGTGAGCTGTACCGACATCGACGTGTGGCGGGAGGGCGAACCGAGGCGCGGGGGCCAGGCGGAGGCCGACGCGGCGGGTCACCCGGAGGTGATCATCACGTTCGGGGGCGACGGCACGTTCCTGCGGGGAGCCCGTATCGCGGCCAAGGACGGCGCGTCCGTCCTGGGGGTGAACGTGGGCCGGGTCGGCTTTCTCACCGAGATCACCACCGACCAGGTCGAGCAGGCCCTGGACGTCCTGCACGGCGACGAGGCCGTGATCGAGGACCGTATGGTGCTGACCCTGCGTGCGTCCCGCCCGCTCCGCACGCCGGTGGGCCTGGACACGCTGCTGTGCTACGGCCGCGGTCCCGCGCTCCCGGCCCCGGCCGTGCGCCCGGACGCGGTGGAAGCGGTGGACTGGGGGGTCGCGCTGGACGTCACCGCGGTGAACGACGTCGTCCTGGAGAAGCTCGCCCGCGACCGGCAGGCGAGTGTGGCCGTCTATCTGGCCGGACAGCTGCTCGCCTCCTACTCGGCCGACGCGGTGATCGTGGCCACCCCGACCGGTTCCACCGCCTACAGCTTCGCAGCCGGGGGGCCGGTGGTGGACCCGGCCACCGACGCCATCGTCTTCACGCCGGTCGCTCCCCACATGGCCTTCGGCAGGACGGTCATCGCCGCGGCCGACGAAGCGATCGCGATGCGCGTGCTGCCGCATTCGGGACGGGTGGCCGTCAGCATCGACGGACAGCACCGCGGCGTGCTGGATCCCGGGGACTGGGTCGCCGCCTACCGTGCGCCGTACCGGCTGCGTCTGGCGCGCCTCGCCCCCCTGGAGTTCTACCACCGGCTGCGTGAGCGCTTCCATCTGACCGACGCCCCGGCGGCGGCCGTCGACCAGGCGCCGCTCTTCCACCGGCCCGACACCCCGCCGCCCGACGATCTCGCCCACCTGCGTGATCTGCGCAGGCCCTTCCGTGATCGTGCCGTCGACGAGGCGCGTCGGGCGCTCTGACTCAACCGTGCCGCGGGCGCGCCGACGATCCGCCGGGCTGCCGAGCCGGAAGGCCGGCGAGCCACTGAGCCGAGCTGAACCACGGAGTCGCAGGGTCACGGAGCGAGGGGCCGGCGCCCCGTGCCCACCGGGCGCCGGCGGGCTGGGCGACCCGCGTGCCGCCGACCTCCGACCCGGGCCCATGGAAGCCGACGTCGGAGGCGGTCGTCAGGGGCTCTCCGAAGGGCGTGTGTTTTTGATCGATTACTCGTTCTTGTGGAGCGGGCCGCGGGGTCCGCTCGATCCTGCTTTGCGGTGCGATGCCGGGGTCCGGCGTGGGGGAGCCTCCACGCGCGTGGCCAGGCGCTGTCCGGTTGGCAGGGGTCGACTGCCGAAGGAGGATGCCATGCGCGATGAGCGCGATCAGTTCGCGGAGCTGTCGACGGTGCGGATGTGCTTCCGCGGCGAGGGAGACCCGTCGGGGGAGCCGCTGGTGTTGATCATGGGGCTCAGCTCGCAGCTGATCCACTGGCCGCAGGAACTCGTCGACGGGCTGGGCGAGCGGGGCTACCGGGTGATTCGCCCCGACAACCGCGACAGTGGCCTGACCGAATGGAAAGAGGCGCCGAGCCAGTACTACCTGCGCACCATCGCGCGTGACACGGTCGAACTGCTCGACCATCTCGGTATCGAGCAGGCGCACGTCGTCGGCGCCTCGATGGGAGGAATGGTCGCCCAACTCCTCGCGATCGAGTACCCGTCGCGTGTGCTCAGCCTGTGCTCGATCATGAGCACGCCGCACATCAGCATCGGTATGGCCGATGGCGAGGTGCTGGACGAGCTGACCAGGCCGCTTCCGCCGGACCGCGAGGCCGCGATCGAGCAGATCGCCGCGCTGTACGCGATCATCGGCTCGCAGACGTACGCGGACGGCGAGCGCGAGCGCCGCCTCGCGCTGGCGACCCAGGCGTACGACCGCGCGAAGAACCCCGACGGGGGAACACGCCAGGTGACCGCGGCCGTGATCGCCCCTGACCGCAGCAAGAGCCTCCAGGAACTGACGCTCCCGGCGCTGGTGATCCACGGGGCCGAGGACCCGCTGATCAAGATCGCGGGCGGCGAGGCGACCCACGCCGCGCTCGCCGACTCGACGTATCTGCCGTTCGACGCGATGGGCCACGAACTGCCCACGCCGCTCCTCGACCGGATCGTCGCGGGCATCGCCGAGAACGCCGCGCGCGCCTGAGCGGCGCGAGCCCGTTCCCGGGCCCGGCCCTGGCGGCCCGGCGTCCTGGAGGACGCTGCCCATGGGCTCGGGAACGGCGTTCCGGACGTTCATCGGTCCGCAGTACGGGGCCGGAAGGGGCCCCGGCGCGTCCGGGACCGGCGGCCGGACGGCGCTGACGGAGCACCGGTGCCCGCCCGTTCCCAGGTGGCCGAGCTGCCGGATCCGCCCGTCGGTCATGTCCGCGGGTGCCGTGTGCCGCCGGCGGTACGGTCGTCGACGGCCCCCGCGTTTGCTCCGTTGCCGTCGGGCAACCCATCACATGGGGTCCCGGAGCGGACCTCGCGCGCATGTGGCCGACGGGTTCCGCGCGGCCGCCGGCGAGACCCGCACGGGCACGAACCAGAGGAACCACCGCATGCAGACGGACGGCCCGCCGGACGGAGTCCCCGGCCGCACCCGCAGCGCCCGGGTCGCCGAGTGGGTGCTGTGCGGCGTACTCACCACGGCCGTGCTCCTGACCGCCGTCGAGGCGATCGCTCAACCGGCGGCGCCCTGGTGGCCGTTCGTCTGGCATAACGCCTGGACGCTCGGCGCCGTCACCCTCGGCTGCTGGGCCGTCCTGCGCGTCACCGAGCGGGCCGACGCCCGCGAGGCCGGTGGTCGCGCCGGGACACCTCCCCACCACGGTCCGGCGTCGCAGGAAGGCGACGAGGGTCCGCCCCGGCGCTCCGGTCCGTGAAGCGGTCCACGACCTGCCCACGCGGCCCCCGGCCATGGAACTCCGCGACGCGTCCGCGGCCCTCCGCGGCTTCTGGATACTCATGAATGTGCCTGGTCATATTCATGACTATGCTGAGTCCGTTCGCCCGTCTGCCCCCCTGGGGCACGGGTACAACGAGGAGGGGATTCCCGTGTCCGGTGCCGAACCGCGCCTGCTCCGCTACGTGGCGCTGGGTGACAGCCAGACCGAGGGCCTGGGGGACGGCGACGACGTGTCCGGGCTCCGGGGCTGGGCCGACCGGCTCGCCGAGCGGCTCGCAGGGCACAACCCCGGCCTGCGGTACGCGAACCTGGCCGTACGGGGGCGCCTGGCCGGCGAGGTCCGTGCCGGGCAACTCGCTCCGGCCCTCGCCCTGCGCCCCGATCTCGTCACCGTCGTCGCCGGAGTCAACGACCTGCTGCGGCCGCGGTTCGACGCCGACGAGGTCACCGGTCACCTCGAGGCGATGTTCGCGGCGCTCACCGCGGAGGGTGCCCGCGTCGCCACCCTCACCTTCCCCGACATCGCACGTGTCATCCCGCTGGCCCGGCCGCTCGGCTCCCGTGTGACCGCCCTGAACGACGGCATTCGCCGCGCGGCCCGCCGCCACGGCGTGGTGGTCGCCGAGACCGGACACCATCCCGTCGTCGCCGACCCGCGGCTGTGGAGCCCGGACCGGCTCCACGCCAGTCCCCTCGGCCATCAGCGGATCGCCGCCGCCATGGCGCACGCCCTCGCGCTGCCCGGCAGTGACGACACCTGGATGCTCGCCCTGCCCCCTCCGGTCGCTCCCCTCCCTGCCGGATGGCGGGCGGCCGCCGCGGAGTTCCGCTGGGCCGCCGGGTATCTCGGCCCCTGGCTGGGCAGACGCCTGCGCGGCCACTCGTCCGGGGACGGGCGGACCGCCAAGCGCCCGCACCTTCTGGCGGTGGAGAGCCCGACGGGTTCCGCAGGGCTCTGAGGCGCGCAGGCGCAGGCCGCCGGCGGGTCGGCGTCCTCGTCGTGGCCGGGTGCCGTCCCCGGGGGGCGTCACAGGCCGAGGGAGATGGCCAGCCGGGTGAGTTCCGCGGTGGTGTTGATGTTGAGCTTGGCCCGGATCCGCCGGAGATAGGCATCGACGGTGTGCTTGGAGAGGCCCATGTGGCGGGCGGTCTGTACATAGGTGTGTCCTGCGGCGATATGTCGCAGGGTCTCGCGCTCGCGCGGGGCCAGGGCGGGGGTCTCGACGTCCGGGGTGGTGAGGGTGAGGCTCATGGGATTTCCTCCGGCGAGATCGGATCGGTCCTCACTGCTCACACCCTCGGAAGCAGCGTGGGCATATGCCCGAAGAGTGCGTTTTGCCCTCTTTCCAAAAAGATTGCGGGTCCGTTTTCACCGTGATGTCCGCCGACTGTCACAGGCGCGTCACAGGGGATCCGTAGGCGCATCACGACCCGCTGTGCGGGGGAGTGGTGCGCGCCCAGGGGTGAGCGGCGCGGGGGGACCGTGCGCAGGCTCGGCGCAGGGCCGGTGCGGGTCCGAAAGCGCCTGCCGGCTCCGTCCGGCTCCCGGGCATGCGTTCGTCAAGGCCGCTCGCGGGTAGTGCGATCAGATGAGCTACGTGAACCCCGGCGGGGAATACACGCGGGACAGTCGGTACATCACCACGAGGATCACCGCCGACGGACGCGACGGCTTCCCGGTGGAGGCGGGCCGCTACCGCCTGGTGGTCAGTCGCGCCTGCCCCTGGGCCGGCCGCGCGGTGATCGTGCGCAGGCTCCTCGGCCTGGAGCGGGCGCTGCCGATGGCCATCGCCGGACCCACGCACGACGAGCGCAGCTGGACCTTCGACCTCGACCCGGGCGGACGTGACCCGGTCCTCGGCATCGAACGGCTACGGGACGCGTATCTGGCCCGGGATCCCGGCTACGACCGGGGCGTCACCGTCCCGGCGATCGTCGATGTGACGACCGGCAAGGTGGTGACCAACGACTTCGCGCAGATCACGATCGACATGTCCCTCGAGTGGACGGCGTACCACCGCCCGGGCGCTCCCGCGCTGTACCCACCCGCGTCACGCCCGGAGATCGACGCGGTGAACGAGGTCGTCCACAAGGACGTGAACAACGGGGTCTACCGGGCCGGGTTCGCCGGCTCGCAGAAGGCGTACGACGCCGCGTACGAACGCCTGTTCATGCGCCTCGACCGGCTCGCGGCCCGGCTGGAGCGGTCGCGCTACCTCGTCGGCGACACGGTCACGGAAGCCGACGTACGGCTGTTCACCACTCTGGTGCGCTTCGACGCCGTCTACCACGGCCACTTCAAGTGCAACCGGCGGAAGCTCTCCGAGATGCCGGTGCTGTGGGCGTACGCACGGGACCTGTTCCAGACGCCGGGCTTCGGTGACACGGTCGACTTCGACCACATCAAACGGCACTACTACGTGGTGCACCGCGACATCAATCCGACCGGAATCGTGCCTGCCGGCCCTGACCTGTCGAACTGGCTCGAACCGCACGACCGTGCCGCCCTCGGCGGAAGCCCCTTCGGTGACGGCACACCGCCCGAACCGGTCGCGCCCGAGGAGGCGGTACCGGCCGGCCATGCGCCGCCCGCTGCGTGAGTCCCGGGCGGACCTGGGTCGGCGACTCTGCGGCAGCCGCGGCCGGCCGTCGGCCGACGCCACGGCGCCGCCGGTTGTCCGTGTCGCGCGAAGGTGTGCCAACGGGCAGCGCCCGGCTGCCCGTTCCGGGCGCCCGGAGATCCTGGTCGGGGTTCGAGTGCGGTGGTCCGCCCTGTCGTCGTCCGTTCCTCCAATGCATCTCGCACATGCCGTGCGCATCGCATGAATGGTTTGCAGATAAGAGGCTGAGAGCCCTAATCTGGCGCGTATGCAGTCCTACACCATCGGACAGGCGGCGCGGCTGCTCGGCGTCAGCCCCGACACCGCACGCCGCTGGGCGGACGCCGGCCGGATCGCGACCCATCGCGACGAGGGCGGGCGGCGCCTCATCGACGGCCGGGACCTGGCCGCCTTCTCCATCGAACTCGCACAGTCCGGCGGAGTGGACGAGGACACCTCGTACACCTCCGCCCGCAACGCATTCCCCGGCATCGTCACCGCCGTGAAACTGGGCGACGTCGCCGCACAGGTGGAGATCCAGGCCGGACCGCACAGGCTGGTGTCGCTGCTGACCAGGGAGGCCGTCGAGGAACTGGAACTCGAGGTCGGCATGCAGGCCACCGCACGTGTGAAGTCGACCAGCGTGCACATCGACCGCACCTGAGCCTCTCGCACCAAGGCGACTTCGCCGTCCCGGCTCAACGCGACCCGTACCGACGGCCGACGCGCCGACCCCGTCCCCCAGGAGCCCCAGCCCCATGTCCCTCACCCTCGCCCGACGCCGCGCGGCCGCCGCGGTCCTGACGGCAGCCCTCCTCGTGCCGCTCGCCGCATGCGGCAACGAGGCCGCGAACCCCGACAGCGGCGCCCAGGCCACAGCGTCCGCCCGCGGCGTCGCCGAGGCCGACCTCACGGTGCTGGCCGCCGCCTCCCTCACCGATGTCTTCAGGACCGCCGGCGCGGCCTACGAGAAGTCGCACCCCGGCACGCGGATCACCTTCTCCTTCGCCGGGTCGCAGGAGCTCGCCGCGCAGGTCGAGCAGGGGGCGCCGGCCGATGCCCTGGTCACCGCCGACACCAGGACCATGGACGGCCTCAGGGCCGACACCGGTACGCCGGAGGTCATCGCCAGGAACCGCCTCGTGATCGCCACGGCCGAGGGCAACCCTGGGAAGATCGACGGCCTCGAGGACCTGGCCGATCCCGGGCTGAAGGTCGTGCTCGCGGCACCCGAGGTCCCCGTCGGGCGCTACAGCCGGAAGATCCTGGACGCCCAGAAGATCACCGTGAAGCCGGTCTCGCAGGAGCCCAACGTGCGCGCCGTGCTGAGCAAGGTCGAGCTCGGCGAGGCCGACGCCGGGCTCGTCTACAAGACCGACGTCGCCACCGCACCCGGCAAGGTCGACGCAGTCGAGATCCCCGACGAGCAGAACGCCATCGCCGAGTATCCGGCCGCCACCCTGAGGACCTCGAAGAACGCCGAGGCGGCCACGGCGTTCGTGGCGTGGCTCTCCTCGCCCGAGGCGCAGAGGATCCTGGGGGACGCCGGTTTCCAGCGGCCCTGATACCAGGAGCCGTCGTGAGGGGCCCGCCCGACGGGCCCACGGGCGGCCCCCGGCCCCGTCTCCTCACCCCTGGACCGTCTCCTCGTCCCTGGACCACGCCGATGCCACCGCTCCCTCGCCGCACAGGCCACCGTTCCCGCCCGCCGCTCGCCCTGACGGTCCCGGCCCTGCTCGCCGTGGCGTTCCTGCTGCTGCCCCTCGTCGGCATCCTCGCCCGTACGCAGTGGGGCGAACTCGCGGACCATCTGACGACCCCGGGCACCGTGGAGGCGCTGCGCCTCTCGCTCCTCGTCTCGTTCTGGGCACTGGGGCTGTCCCTGCTGCTGGGGGTGCCACTGGCCTGGCTGCTGGCCCGCGTCCCGTTCCGCGGCAAGGCGTTCGTGCGCTCCCTGGTACTGCTGCCCATGGTGCTGCCGCCCACCGTCGGCGGGGTCGCGCTGCTGCTCGCCTTCGGCCGGCGGGGCCTGCTGGGGCCGCTCCTGGAGGACTGGTTCGGCATCACGCTGCCCTTCCACACCTCGGGCGCGGTGCTCGCGGCCACCTTCGTCGCGATGCCCTTCCTGGTGATCAGTCTGGAGGGGGCGCTCGGCGGGCTGCGTCCGCGCTACGAGGAGACCGCGGCCTCGCTCGGCGCCTCGCCCGTGCGGGTGTTCTTCACCGTGACCCTGCCCATGGTCGCGCCGGGACTCATCGCGGGAGCCGCCCTGACCTGGGCCCGGGCCCTCGGGGAGTTCGGCGCCACCATCACCTTCGCGGGCAATCTCCCCGGCACCACGCAGACCCTGCCGCTCCAGGTGTACCTGCTCCTGCAGGAAGAGCCCGAGGCCGCCACATCCGTCTCCCTGCTCCTGCTCGCCATCGCGATGCTCGTGCTCATCGCGCTCCGGGGACGCTGGAGCGGTACACCCACCGACCGCGACCCCGCCGCGGAGGCCGCCGGGGAAGCGGCCGAGCCGGCAACCACGGACGGCCCCGAGACCGCCGCCCCGTCCGCCGCGGACACCCGGGAGACCTGGTCCCTGCACGCCGACGTCACCGGCTTCAACCGGCTGACGCTCGACGCGGGACCCGGCACGACCATTGCCGTGGTCGGCCCCAACGGGGCCGGCAAGACCACGCTGCTGCGTGCGCTGCTCGGTCTCACCCCGCGCGCGCACGCCCGGCTGACGCTGGGCGGCACGGACGTCACCGGACTGCCGCCCCATCGAAGGGGAGTCGCCTGGGTGCCCCAGGACGGCGCGCTGTTCCCGCACCTCACGGCCCTCGCCAACACCGCCTACGGGCTCCGTGCCCACGGCACCCCCCGTGCCGAGGCGCGCCGCGAGGCCCGGCAATGGCTGGACCGGCTCGGCGTGGGGCACCTCGCCCACCGCAGACCCGCCCAACTGTCCGGCGGCCAGGCCCAGCGCGTCGCCCTCGCCCGCGCCCTCGCCGCACGGCCCCGCGCCCTGCTGCTCGACGAACCCCTCGCCGCCCTGGACCAGACCACCCGCGCCCACGTCCGGCACACGCTCCGCCATCACCTCGACGGTTTCGGAGGCGTCTGCCTGATCGTCACGCACGACCCCGTCGAGGCGGTCGCACTCGCCGACCGCGTCCTCGTGCTCGACGACGGCCGGGCCCTTCAGGACGCGCCGCCCGCCGAGGTCACCCGCCACCCCCGTTCCCCGTGGGTCGCCCGCATGCTCGGCCGCAACGCCTGGCCGGGCACCACCACGTCGCAGGGGCTACTGCTCCCCGACGGAGGCACCCTCGTCGTCGCCGACCCTCTGCCGCCGGGCACCGAAGCCCTCGCGATCATCGCTCCCGAAGCCGTCTCCGTGCACCAGGAGCGGCCCTCCGGCAGCCCTCGCAACGTGTGGCGCGGCACCGTCCGCGAGATCATCGCCAGCGGGAGCCGGCTCCGGGTCCTGATCACCTCGGAGGCAGCCCCCGACCTGGTGGCCGAGATCACCCCGCAGGCCGCGGCCGAACTGGGCCTCGCCGACGGAACGACGGTGTGGACCAGCGTGAAGGCGACCGAAACGACACTCGTGCCGCGCTGAAGGTCCGCGCTGAAGGTCCGCGCTGAACGTCCGTGCCGAACCACCCGCGGCGGCGGACCCGGGGCGACGCCCGGGGTGCCGGTCAGCCGGGGTTCCCGGCGGCACCGGGCGTATCGCCGGCACCGTCGCCGTAGCGGCGTTCGAACCGGGCGATGCGGCCCTCGGAATCCACCGTCCGGGCCTTGCCCGTGTAGAAGGGGTGGCTCTCCGAGGAGATCTCCACATCGACGACCGGGTAGGTCCGGCCGTCGTCCCACTCGATCACCTGGTCGCTCGTCGCGGTCGAGCGGGTGAGGAAGGCGTAGCCGGCCGCGCGGTCGCGGAACACCACGGGGCGGTAGTCCGGATGCTTGTCCTGCTGCATGAGCGCTCCTTCAGGGGGCGGGGCCGGTCGCAGTGCCGTCGGAAGTGCGCGCAGAGCCGTTCCGAGCCGGCCCCGAGCGCGTCGCGGATGCGTGGTGACCGAACCGAAGTCCGCGCAGAGCCGTTGTGAACCGTGCGGGGGGCGGTCCGCAGCCCGCGTCCTCTCCGAGGCGCCCGCATTTCACCTTCCACCCCTGGGGAAGAGCCCGCAACACACCGCCGCCGGGCACCGCCCGCGGTCCACGGGGCGCAGGAGCGTCCCGGGCCGGTCCGACAGCAAGGCGACGCGGGGCTCGGCGACTCGGGACGACGCCCGACCCGGCTCGGCCTATGCGGTACCGGCGGCCCGCGCCCGTTCTCGGAGAGGTACGTCAGGGCCGGTGACACGCCGTCACGCCGGCCGTCGGTGGGCCGGGAGGACTCGGCGTGCCGACGCCTACTCCGTGTCGATGCCGGTGATCACCGGTTGCCCCAGGGGCACTTCGTCCTCGGAGACCCCCACCGACCTGAGCGCGTCCGTGGCGAGTTCGCGCGCCTTGGCCTCCGCGGAGGCGTTGTCGTGGGCCTCGACCTCGAGCCGGAGGCTGAACGCGGGGGAGTCCGGATAGAACGTGAGGATGTCGAGGTCCTCGGCCGCGCCGAAGTCCGTGGTGCGGGGGTCGGCCGGCCGGAGAGCCCGGACGAGATCCGTGCGGGCCGACGCGGAGAGCTCCTTGAGGAAGGTGCCGGGAATGGTGACGACGTAGACGGTCATGAAGATGGCCTTCCCGGTCGTGCCCCGGCGCACGCCATCCTTCTCGCCCGGGCTCCCCGCGCGCCGGGAGCCCGGGTGCGGGCCGGGAGCGGAATCACCCCTCGCTTTCCCGTCCGGTTTCCTCGGCTGCCGGAGTCTCCTCGGCTGCACGCCGACCGGCGGCGTCCCCCTCGCGCGCAGGGCGGCTGACATCCCTGTGGCCGGGGCAGTCCGGGGCCTCTCGCCCCTCCTCCCCGAAACGCCCGAACTCCTCGGTGTCCCGGTCCTTTCCCATGTCAGGCACCTTTCTGCGGCCGCACGCAAGGCCGGGCCGCGCATGATTCCAGCAGAACACGGTGGCAGGGTGGGTGCACCTCGCCGGACATGTCCGCCAGGCCACCACGGCGGCGCCGAGAGCCGGGTGGTGACGATCCACGCCGGCTCGTCGTCAGCGCAGCGTCTGTGACGCCGGCGGAACTGGTGGCACCATGGCGGTACGCACCGGTCCGCGACCGGATCCATCTTTCCTGGGGCGCACGTTATGAACACCTGGCTTCCGTTGCGGCACTTCGCCGCGGCAACAGCGGCCGCCCTGGCCCTGATCGGCTGCAGCGGCGCCGGCGGATCCCCGAGCGCAACGGGGTCGGCCTCCGCCGCACCGGGGACACCCGCGCCGTCGCCCACCACATCCGAGGGCTCGCCTCCTACGGCGGCCTCCCCGACCTCGTCGCCGACCCCCGCCGTACCGACGCAGACTCCCAACGCCGTACCGCCGCTGGGCTCGTGGAGCCTCCAGCCGGTGTGGCCCTTCACCACGCTCGCCCAGGCCCAGGCGTGGGAACGCTCCTACCGCTCGGGCGGTCACCAGCCGTGGCACCTCGACCCCGATCAGACCGCGCTCGCGTTCAGCCGCGACTTCCTGGGCTTCGAGGAGATCGACAGGGTCACATCGAGCAAGGTGAGCGGCAGGCACGCCCGTGTCGGTGTGGCGCCCTCGGGGACGGAGGGCGGCACCGCCGCGGTGATCCACATGGTGCGCTTCGGCACCGGCGCGGACGCGCCCTGGGAGGTCGTCGGTACCGACGACACGACGTTCTCCCTCACCGCACCGGCGTACGGGGCGCTCGTACGCTCCCCCCTGGCGACCGGCGGCCGGATCACCGGAGTCGACGAGAGCATCCAGGTCCAGGTGCGCCAGCCCTCGTCCGACGCGCCCCTGGGAACCTCCAAGTGCTGCACCTCCGCGGGCGGCGAGAACCAGCCCTGGAGCGTCGCGGTCCCCTTCTCCGGGGCCCGGGACCCCGTGCTCACCGTGGTCGCCTCCACCGGCGGGCATGTCGCCGCCGTGGAACGCTTCACCGTGACGGCGGTACGCACCCGCTGACCTGCCGGGGCATCCCCGCGTGCCCCACGGACGTCACTCCCGTGCGTCTCGTGCCTGCCGCCGGACGGTGCCGGACGGACTCACCTCAGCCGTGACGTCCATGACGACCGACCCCAGTCACTCCGGGGCGGCGGCCACACGCCCGCCATGCCGATCCCGGGTGCGCGGGACATGGCGGTGCGTCTCGGGGCCGAGGCGACCGCGGCCTCCGCGCCCGGCGCGGCGACGGCGATCCACCACGCCGCCGCGGAACGGAGCTGCGACCAGGACTCCTTCGTGAGACTCGAGGACCTGCGGGCGAGGATCGCTGCCCGCGACCGCGGGACCCGGACGCGCCAACGGCCCGCAAGCCGCAGACCGGCCGGCCACGCCTGCGCCGGCCGCCCCGCCCCACCCGCCGCGCACGTCGTCCGCCGGCGGACGGGGCGAGGTCCTAGGCTGCCCCCGGCACCCGCCCCGACCCAGGAGCACGTATGGCCCTCGAGCCCGCCCAGCAGCCCCCGTACCCCGACGCACACCGACCGGACGAAGCGCCCGAGCCGCACGCGCTGCTGGCGCCGCTGGTCGGATTCCTCGGGACCTGGCTAGGGCGGGGGCACGGCGGATACCCGACACTCGCCGACGACTTCGCGTACGGGCAGGAGGTCACGTTCAGCCACGACGGCCGGCCCTTCCTCCGCTACGAGGCGCGCGCATGGCTCCTCGACGCGGACGACACCCCGCTGAGGCCGGCGGCCCGGGAGAGCGGTTGGTGGCGGGTCCAGCCCGATGGGCGCGTGGAGGCGCTCATCACCCAGCCCACCGGTGTCGCGGAGATCCTGGTCGGCCGTGCGGACCGGGGCGCGGTCGATCTCACCACCCATCAGATGGCCCTGGCCCCGACGGCCAAGGAGGTCACCGCCACCCGCCGTCGCTACACCCTCACGGACGCCGCGACGTTCGACTTCGTCCACGACCTCGCGGCGGTCGGCCGGCCGCTGCAGCACCATCTCTCGGCGCGGCTCGGGCGTTGCGACCGGAACAGGGCCTCGTGATCGCGGGCGTCGATCGCCTGGAAGGTGTCGGCGCCCCGCCGTATCCGGGTGCGCGCGTCCTCGGAGCCTTCGAGACCCGGGTTCGTCACGCCGGCGTTCCCGGCGCCGGGTCCTCGCGTCAGCTGCGGTGTGCCGTCACGAGCAGATACTCCCAGTCCATGGCCATGCCGCCGTCCTCGGTGCCGCCCGTCGCGGAGGCCTGGTCGCGTACCAGCGCGGCCAGTTCCCGGTCCAGGGCCTCGACGCGTTCGGGGGCGTCGGCGATATTGCGGTAGACCGTGATCGTGGGGCCGTAGTTCTTCTTGAAGTAGTCGCCCACTTCCCCGGGGGTCGCGAACCGGTCCACCCGAACGGTCTCCCGACGGGCCTGTACCGAGGTGACTCGCTCTCCGAGCAGTGCCCGCACATGCCTCTCGTCACCCCACAGCGGCGGGGGCTGCGCACCGGGCGGCGGTGGGGGAGCGTAGGGCTTCATCGTCGAGAACATGCGGCCGATGAAGCCTTCGGGGGTCCAGTTGAGCAGCCCGATCGTGCCGCCGGGCCGGCAGACGCGCAGCATCTCGTCGGCGCCGGCCTGGTGGTGCGGTGCGAACATGACTCCCACACAGGACATGACGGTGTCGAAGGTGCCGTCCGCGAAGGGCAGCGCCTCCGCGTCGGCCTCGCGCCATTCGAGCTCCGCGCCGAGTCCCTCCGCGACCAGTCGGCCCGCGTGGAGGAGTTCCGGCGTCAGGTCCGAGGCGACGACGTCGGCCCCGGCCAGGGCCGCCGGGATCGCGGCGTTGCCGGTGCCGGCCGCCACGTCCAGTACCCGCGTCCCGGCGCGGATGCCGCATGCGTCCACCAGCACCCTGCCGAGTGCCGGGATCAGCTGGTCCGCCACCGCGGGGTAGTCGCCCAGGGCCCACATCGCCCGATGCCTGGCCTTCACCGCCCGGTCGGCGTCGCTCGCGCCCGTCGGGTCGCCCATGACGGACACACCTCCCTCGCCATACTGCCGCCGGCGGCACGAGACGGCCCCGCGGCCATGTCGTCGTTCCTCCCATCATCCGCCGCGGACCGTTCCGGCGCCGTTCGACGAGGAGGGAGGGCCGAGCGGGCGACGGCGCGCCCGACTACGGGCGCCGCGAGCCCTGCCCGCAGGTCTGGCACGGACACCGTGAACCGGGCCTCCCGCCTTCGGCTGAGGGCGCAGCCGGCACCGACGTGGCACGAGCAGCCCGGTCGCCGCCGTCCGCTCCTGCCGGCCCGGCCCGGACCTGCTTCCGTACGCAGCGTCGCCTTGCCGCGCGCCACGGCAGCCGGCGGGTGCCGCTGACCGGCGACGCCGCCCATGGGTGCGGCCCGGTCGGCGGGCAGGGCCTCGCCCCGGGTCTGCGGGACGCGGTCTCCCTCGCCGCCGTTCCGCCCGACGCGACCGCCCGCGGGGGCCCGGCCGACGAGGGGCTCACGGGCCGACGCCGGGCACGCCGCGCCGACGCGGTGGGCGTCCTCGTCCGGAGGGACCTCGCCACCCGTGCCCGGGCGCTGGGCTCGCCGCCCGTCCGCGCCGTACGGGACACCGTCCTGCGTGGCGTCCTCGCCACTCCGGTCGGACGCCGCCTGCTCGCGGAGGCGGTCGCCGGACCGCGCCGGTCCCGGTCCTGAGTCGTTCGCACGGGCAGGTGCCCTGCCATCGGGTCGAACTGCCGGAGGGGACCGCCCTCATGGGCGGGCCGTGCGAAGTGGCGCGTGATCGCGCGCTGCGGCAGCCTCCGGAAGCCGTGCCCGTGTCCTTGCTCCGTCGGCACGGCGCGGTGGGGCGGTCGCACGGCACGGTGCGAGGTGACCACACCGCACCGCGCGAGGTGACGCGGTGGGACCGGCACGGTGCCGCGCGGATTCCCGCAACGGCCGCGCGCCGCGTCCAAGTTTGTGAGGTACGGGCCCTTAACGTTTCCTCATGCGTGGAATTCTGCTGGCCGGTGGCAGTGGGTCGAGGCTGTGGCCACTGACCCGTTCGGTGTCCAAGCAACTGCTGCCGGTGTTCGACAAACCGATGGTCTACTACCCGCTTTCCACGTTGGTGATGGCGGGCGTCCGCGAGATCCTGGTCATCACGACCCCGGACCAGCAGGACCAGTTCCGCCGGCTGTTGGACGACGGCAGCAGGCTGGGCCTGCGTATCACCTACGCGGAGCAGGAACGGCCGGAGGGCATCGCCCAGGCCCTCCTGCTGGGCGCGGACTTCATCGGGGACGAATCCGTGGCGCTGATCCTGGGCGACAACATCTTCCACGGCAGCGGTCTCGACACCCGGCTGGCGCACTGCGCGCGGACGGCGGGCGGCCGGGTGTTCGCGTACCAGGTCGCCAACCCCTCGGCCTACGGCGTGGTGGAGTTCGACGAGCACGGAAGGGCCCTGTCGATCGAGGAGAAACCGGTCCGGCCCAAGTCCCGTTACGCCGTGCCCGGTCTGTACTTCTACGACAACCGCGCCGTGGAGATCGCCCGCGGCCTGCGCCCGAGCGCACGCGGTGAGTTGGAGATCACCGACGTCAACCGCGCCTATCTCGAAGCCGGTGAGCTCCAGGTCACCAGGCTCGACCGGGGCACCGCCTGGCTGGACACGGGCACCTTCGCGTCGTTGGTGCAGGCGTCGGAGTTCGTCCGGGTCATCGAGGAGCGCCAGGGTTTCAAGATCGGCTGTGTCGAGGAAGCCGTCTGGCGGGCCGGGCTGATCGACGACGACAGGCTCCGTGCCCTGGCCCGGCCACTGCTCAGGAGCGGTTACGGCGAGTATCTGCTGGGCCTGCTGAGCGAGGCCGGGTGCACCGTCGCATCCCGGCGCGGCAGCGGGCCACCGCGGCAGGAACCGCTGCGGACGGAACCGGTGCCGGCCGTGTGACGACGGAACGGCGGTCAGCACACGCGCACGTGCGGAAGGAACACCTCACATGAGACCACTGGGCATCGAGGGAGCCTGGGTCGACACCCCCCGGGTCTTCGACGACAGAAGGGGCCGCTTCCACGAGTGGTTCAGGGCCGACCGGTTCCGTACCGTGACCGGCCACCCTCTCCGGCTGGAGCAGGCGAACTGCTCCCGCTCCGTACCCGGCACACTGCGCGGCATCCACTACGCGTCGGTTCCGCCCGGACAGGCGAAGTACGTCACCTGCGTCAGCGGAGCGGTGCTCGACGTGGTGGTGGACATCCGTACCGGTTCCCCCACGTTCGGGCAGTGGGAGGCCGTCCGGCTCGACGACCGGGAGCACCGGGCCGTCTATCTGTCGGAAGGGCTGGGTCACGCGTTCATGGCCCTGGAGGACGGTGCCACCGTGGTGTATCTCTGCTCCGAAGGCTATGCGCCGCACCGTGAGCACGGGGTCCACCCCCTCGACCCGGACCTGGCCGTCGAGTGGCCCCGGGACCTCACCCCGGAGCTCTCCGAGAAGGACGCCGCGGCCCCTTCGCTCGCGGAGGCGGGGCGGTGCGGGATCCTGCCCTCCTACGCGGAGTGCGTCGCGTACCGCCGGGGGCTGCGGACGCGAGCGGACGTCGGTGCCGCGGCCATGACCACGGCATAGCCGGACGACCCGAACGGATGCAGGCCCTGCACGGTCCGCCATGTGGTCCGTCCTCACGGGAGGAACCCGGGTGCGTCGACCGCGGGCGCGGGGTCGGCGTGCCCGCAGGAGCCGGTGCGCGCGGAGGGCGGCGTCGCAGCCCGGTACCCCGTTCGCCGGAGTGCGCGGAGTCCGCCGGAACCCTGCAGAGTTGGTCGAGTTCCGAGGGTTCCGCCGGAACGGCCACCAGTGCCCGGATGCTGCCGGGCGACACAAGCATCGGAGGATCATGCGCGTCCTTGTGACCGGCGGTGCCGGATTCATCGGTTCTGAGTACGTCCGGCAGCGGCTGCGAGCGGATCCCACTCTGGGCATCACGGTCCTGGACAGCCTCACCTACTCAGGCGTCGAGGCGAATCTGGCATCGGTGGCCCGGCATCCCGGCTACCGGTTCGTACACGGCGACATCTGCGACCCCGAGGTCGTCGACCAGGTGATGGCGGACCACGACGCGGTGGTGCACTTCGCGGCCGAGTCCCACGTGGACCGGTCGATCGAAGGAGCCGGTCCCTTCGTCAGGACCAATGTCGTCGGCACCCAGGTCCTGCTGGACGCGGCACTGCGCCACCGCGTGGGACGGTTTCTGCACGTCTCCACCGACGAGGTGTACGGCTCGATCGGCGAGGGCTCGTGGACCGAGACGTCACCGCTCGCGCCCAACTCCCCGTACTCCGCCTCCAAGAGCGCCGCCGACCTCCTCGTCCTCGCCTACCACCGCACCCACCGGCTGGACGTGGTCGTCACGCGGTGCACGAACAACTACGGACCCCACCAGTTCCCCGAGAAGATCGTCCCACTGTTCATCACCAACCTGATCGACGGGAAGTCCGTCCCCCTCTACGGCGACGGCCGCAACATCCGGGACTGGCTGCACGTCTCCGACCACTGCCACGGCATCGACCTCGCCCTGCGCCACGGGAAGGCGGGGGAGGTCTACCACATCGGCGGCGGGACCGAGGTCAGCAACCACAAGCTCACCGGACTGCTCCTGGACGCCGTCGGCGCGGACTGGGACCGGGTCGAGTACGTGGCCGATCGCAAGGGCCACGACCTGCGCTACTCACTGGACGACGGAAAGATCCGCGAACAGCTCGGCTACGCACCGCGGGTCGCCTTCGCCGAAGGCCTGGCAGCCACCGTCGCCTGGTACCGAGAGAACCGGGCCTGGTGGGAACCGCTCAAGGCCGGGGCGGCGCTGCGATGACCGTGAAGTGGCTGGTGACCGGCGCCGGCGGGATGCTCGGCCGCGACGTCGTCACGGAACTCGCCGGCGTCCGGGGCGCCGACGTCACCGGACTGACCCGGCACCAGCTCGACATCACCGACCGGACAGCCGTGCGCGCGGCCCTCGACGGGCACCGCGTCGTCGTCAACTGCGCGGCGTGGACGGACGTGGACGGCGCCGAGGGCGCCGAGGAGACGGCAACCGCCGTCAACGGCACGGGCGTCCGTCATCTCGCGCGAGCGTGCGCGGACGGCGGGGCGGTTCTCTTGCACGTCTCCACCGACTACGTCTTCCCCGGCGACGCCCACGATCCGTATGCCGAAGGCGCGCCGACCGCCCCGGTCAACGCCTACGGGCGGAGCAAACTGGCAGGAGAGCGCGCGGTGGCCGAACTCCTGCCCGACACCGGTTACACCGTGCGCACCGCCTGGCTCTACGGCACCCACGGACGCAACTTCGTGACCACGATGCTCGAACTCGCCCGCCGACGCGAGACGCTGGACGTGGTCGCGGACCAGCACGGTCAGCCGACCTGGTCCTGCGCACTGGCCCGCCAGCTGATCGCGCTGGGCCGCGCCGCCCTCGCCGGCCTGGCGCCGGCGGGCATCTACCACGGCACGGCGACCGGTCGTACCACCTGGTACGGGCTTGCCCGGGAGACCTTCCGGCTGAGCGGTCTCGACCCCGAACGGATCCGCCCGGTAGGTTCCGTGGCCTTTCCGCGGCCGGCGGCCCGGCCGGCGTTCGCCGTGCTGGGGCACGCCCGCTGGCCGGCCGCCGGCGTTCCGCCCCAGCCCCGGTGGGACGACCAACTGCCGAAGGCGCTGAGCGCACCCGCGCTGGCCGCGCTGGCCGCCGCGGCACGCACCTCGCGCTGACGCCGGACCGGCGGCACCGACCGGCCCATGGCGCCCGGTCCCCGCCCGGCAGGCGTGTGGGAGCGCCGTCGCCGCCGTTCAGGGCGGCTCGCCCGCGGCCGCGACCCGCGCCGGCACTTGCGGACGACGCCGCAGCCGGGAGACTGCGACCTCGCTCTTCCCACACATCGAAGGGCGGCACTAGACCAGCAGCGGCCCGCCGCAGCGGGCCGCGCCCTCCTTCATGGCGATGAGGTTCGCCACCACGTAGGAGATGTCGTTCTTCGAGTGCCAGTCGGTCGGGAAGTACGTGACCAGGCGGGAGTTCTGGAAGCGCGCCTCGATCTCGGGGACGAAGGACCGGTACTGGTTGTCGGTGTAGTACCAGAACGAGTTCTCGTTGTAGAACGCGACGTGCGTGGGATCCTGGTAGGCACCTCGGCCGTCGGAGCTGGGTGTCATGGTCAGGAGCATTCCGCCGGGCGCGAGCAGCCGGTACAACTCGTTGATCAACGGCACCTTCGCGGGTACGTGCTCGAGGAAGTCGACCGCTCGCAGCAGGCCGACGGAGTTGTCCGGCAGGTCCAGCCTGGCCGGCAGGGTCGCGACGATGTCGACGCCGTCCCCCGGGCGCTGGTCCACCCCGAGATAGCCCGGCGGCTTGCGGTGGGCCGCTCCCAGGTCCAGCGCGAGCAGCCCGCGGCGGCGCGTCCAGGCGAGGGCGTTGGCCTCGATGTACTTGTCGTACAGCGCCACCGTCTCCCGCTGGATGTGCGCGTTGATCTGCGGGTCGCGCTGGGTGTTGGCGGTGTGGAGGCGCTGGAGGTACAGGCATGCCTCGATGTGGTGGAAGTCGCCGACCTGGAAGAGCCGGCACATCAGGTCCTGGTCGTCCAGTACGGTGCGGGTGGCGTCGTACCCGCCGACCTTCTCGTAGACGTCCCTGCGGAACGACCTCACGTGGTTCGGCGCGTACCAGATGTACGAGACGTTGTGCGGCGTCGGTGACATCGTCTTCGCGGCCAGCAGCCGGCGGCCGTCGACGTCCACCTCCTCGTACTGCCAGCCGTGGGCCTCGTTGAACCGGGTGTCGTCCCGCCCGCCGTCCTCGGTGATCTGGGCGGTGTTGCTGTAGACGAACACCGCCTCGGGCTGCTCGTCGAACGCCTTCCCCAGCTCGGCCAGGCAGTCCCTCGCCAGCAGGTCGTCATGGTCGAGTTCCACGAGGATCTCGCCCCGGGCGAGTTCGCACGCCCTGCGCTTCGCCGCTCCCACCCCCCGGAGCTCGTCCGCGATCTCCACCCGTACGCGGTCGTCCGGACGCTCCGGCCGCCACCTGGCGCCGTTGTTGAGCAGGACGATCCACTCCCAGTCGGAACAGGACTGTGCCTGCAGGGTCGCCAGGCACTCGTCCAGGAATCGCGGCCGGTGGCTGGGGGTGAAGACGGAGAACCTCGGTGTCGCATTCGGCGTCATCTGGGGGCTACCTGCCTGCGCTCGTCGTGGATGAGGGGCTCGGCCCCGTGGAGTCCCTGAACTTCTCCGGCACCTGGGAGTGCAGCGACGGATCGGCCGCGACGGCACGGCGGTAGGCGTCCCGGGCCTGGCTGTCCCGGCCCTTCCGCGACAGCGTGTCGCCCAGCTGGAAATGGGCCGTCGAGGCTTTCGGGTTGATGGTGACGGTCCGGTTCAGCAGTGCGATCGCCCGGTCGGGATCACTCGTCTTGAGCAGCACGGCCTGGTTGAAGAGGGCCGAGGTGAACGACGGATCGATCTTCAGCGCGGCGTCGTAGGCCTTGAGCGCGTCGGCCGGCCTGCCGTCCCGCGCGGAGACGACGCCGACGTTGTACCAGGCGAGCTTGTTGCGCGGTTCCATCTCCAGGACCCGCTTGAAGGTGGCCTCCGCTCCGTCGAAGTCATGGTGCTGCGCCTGCACATGGCCGGCCTGCAGCAGCGCATGCGCTGTGAGCGGGGTGAGGGGTGCCTCTTCGGACTTGCTGTCCGGGGTGGTCGCGGGATGGGACATGACCGCCCAGGTGACCGCCCCGGCGGCGACCGCGACCGATGCACCGAGGCCTGTCCACAATTGCCAACTCTTCACGTGGTCACATCTCAGGGAGTGGGTGCGGCCGTCCGGCTGCTGCCGAACGGCCGCAGGAGGGATGTCGGGGGACGGCACCGACGGGAGAGAACCCGAACCACCGTCACTGCCGCCAAAGTTACGAGGTGACCCGGTATGTCGTCATCTGTCATGGGTACTTGAGGCGAACAGACCACCCGAACGCACGCACTCCGGCACCGGCCCAGGTCCCTCTCGGCCCCGGCGAGGGGGCATCGCGCGGGCGGCACGGCCGGCGGCCGGTGCCGCTGTGTGCTCCCGAGGCTCGCAGGGGACCCGCAGCGGCGCGACCGTTCCGCCGCGCCCGCCGTCGCACCGGTACGACCGACGGAAAAGGTGCAGTATCACGGGACCATGCGGTTCCCGCGTCAGGACCGCCGCCCTGGATTCCGTGATGCGGGCGGTCCTCAGGGTGCGCGGCATGAGCCGGTTACCCGGCGCGGGGGACGCAGGGCGAGCCGGGGCCGCTGGGCGCCACCGCCGTGACCTCCGCGACGTGACGGCGGGCGGGCTTGGCCGGTCCGTGCGCCCGGGGCGGGTCGGGCGGGTGCCGCGTGCGGACCCGTCCGGCGATCTCGGGCGGTGCCGCGCCCCCGGGCGCTCCGGCGCACGGTGACGGCGCACGGTCCCGCGCCGCGCATCGCCGGGCCCGAAGCGCACGCCGCTTGGTGGACCGCCTACTTCGCGCCGACGGAGAACAGCAGATAGAGGAAGCCGGCCACGAGGTGCCCCGCCACGATGTAGGCGAACAGGCGCAGCGCGAACCCCTTGGGGAACCGGCCGTCCCCGCGTTCGACGCCCGTCCTCTCAGTCGGCACGGTCGTCTCCTTCCGGAGGGCTTGTGCGCCGTCCGGCGCCGCGCGTGGCCGGACGGTACCCGCCTCCCACGCACAGGTCACTCGCGTGGCTCTGCAGAAGGGTGTGGACGAAGAGAAGGTCCGCGCCTCCCGGTGGCACAGCGGTGATCCGGTGGGGGGTGAGGCTGTCGTAGTGGGCGGAGTCGCCCGGCTCGAGGGTGTGGTCCTTGCCCCCGAGCGAGAGCCGGAGCCGGCCCGTGAGCACGTAGAGCCACTCCTCGCCGGTGTGGACCCGGACCAGTTCGTCCCGGACGTTCGGTGGGACGTGCACGCGGAGCGCCTGCATCGCGCGCCGTGAGCCGCCGGCCTGCCGGTAGGTCCACCCGTCCGCTCCCAGCGACCCCGTCGCCGAGGCCCGGATCACGGGGTCCCGCTCGGGAGGGGGCTCGCCGAGCAGATCGGAGACGGTGGTGCCGTACGTACGGGCCAGAGTCAGCAGCACGGGCAGCGACGGCTGCCGCTGCCCGGTCTCCAGCCGGGAGAGGTGCGCCGGGGACAGCCCCAGCCGCACTGCGGCGGCCTCTACGGTCAGGCCGCTGCGTTTCCGCAGGTCCCGGAGCTGTGATGCGACACTGGAGAGTGCGGCGCCGGTCTCCCCGGTGCTCGTCGCCGTGGTGTCTTCGGGCATTCCGCCATTGAGCCACAGTCATTTCCTCCTGGGCAAACCTCTTGCCTCAGAGGCAAGAGGGCTCCGGGAGTGTCGACGACGCCGCGGTCGTGCCGGACCGGGTCACCCGGCGGTCCGCTTGCCGCCCGAGGTTGGGCCGGGGACTGGGCATGAGCCACGATCGGGGCCGCCGGGGAGGCGGCCTCGCGCGAGTGCGCCCGTCACGGTGGGCAGAGCCCCGCTCCGGTCCTCAGGCCCGGCGCCGGGGCGGGTGCCGAAGTGCCGACGGGCCGGGCGCGGCGGTGACCTCACGCGGTGTGAGTGCGTCGTGCCCCTCGCCGCAGGCGACGGAGAGCCGGACGGGGGCGCCGCAGTCGGTGTGGTGGAGGGTCACCGCCGGCCCCCCGGGGTCCGCGGCGTGTTTGTCACCCCACTGCATGAGCGCGACGACCACGGGCCACAGGTCCCAGCCCTTCGCGGTGAGCCGGTATTCGTGGCGAGTGCGGTCGCCCGGGTCCCGGTAGGGCGCGGTTTCGAGGATGCCGGCGGCCACCAGTCTGCGGAGCCGGTCGGCGAGGACGGCCTCGGAGAGCCCGACGTGCCGGCGGAAGTGGTCGAAGCGGCGGATGCCGTTGACGGCGTCGCGCAGGATCAGCAGTGACCACTTCTCCCCGACGAGGCCGACCGTCCGCTGGACCGAGCAGTTGTCGGTGCTGAAGTCGAGCCATTCCATGCCCGCATCGTACGCCTGCTGGCTTCGACATTGACAGTCAGGTGGGGACGCATCTAGCTTCGGACATCGAAGCCAGCGGACAGGGGGAATCGGACATGGGCAGGTCACGGACATTCGAGTGGGAGGACCCGGCGATCTCGTCGGCCGCCGTCGGGCTGCAGTCGGGCCTGGACTTTCTCCGGGACATGGTGGCCGGCCGTCTGCCGGCACCACCCATCAGCGCCGCCCTCGGCTTCACCCTGGACGAGGTCGAGCACGGGCACGCGGTGTTCTCCCTGGTCCCCGGGGAGGAGCACTACAACCCCATCGGCAGCGTGCACGGAGGTGTCTATGCGACCCTCCTCGACTCGGCAGCCGGCTGTGCCGTCCAGACCACCCTGGCCCAGGGCGAGGGGTACACCTCGCTCGATCTGTCGGTGAAGTTCCTGCGGCCCGTCTCCGCGGACACCGGGAAGGTCCGGGCGGTCGGCACCGTACTGAACCGGGGCCGCCGCACCGCGCTGGCGCAGGCGGAGCTGTACGACGGCGCCGACCGTGTGCTCGCCCACGCGACCAGCAGCTGCCTGATCTTCCCCGTGTGAGGAGTCGACGAACCCGCGGGTGAGGAGGCGACGTCCCGCGTGGGGACGGCCGTGGTCCCGCGGAGCCGGCACCTGAGGCGTCCCCGTCGGCCGGCCCGTGACCGGCGGCCTCGCCGGCCCGCTCGGGGACCCGCGCGCCGTCCTGGCGACGAGCGGGCCGGTTCGGATGTCAGCGCCAGCCGAAACGGCGGTCCACCACCGCCGCGAACTCCTCGAGGGTGAGCACCGAGTCCCCGTTCTGGTCGGCCGCGTCGAACAACGCCGAGGACGCATCGGCGTCCCCCACGCCCCAGAACGGGAGATCGCCCGCCGCGGCCAGGTGCGGACCCTTCGTCCGCAGGGCCGTGATCACTTCCTCGCGGGTCAGCGTTCCGTCGCCGTCCAGGTCGAGTGCCTCGAACAGCTTGCGGGCCTTGTCGCTCATCACGTCGTCCCCGTCCCCTTCGCCTTCGCGGATGGGCGGCGCGGCCCGCCGCTCAGAGGGTCGAACGCCGATCGCCGCGTCCCGGTTCCACCGTGCGGGCACGCGTGACCGGCATCGCACCCGTGAGGCACCCGTCTCCCGCGACCGCCCGGGCGGTGGGACGCCGTCGGCCGGTCCCCGGGGGCGGTGCCCGCGCTCGTGGCGAGAGGGCCGGACGCCGCTGCCCGGAATGCCGAACCCGGGACGGAGGAGCCGGGGACCCCGGCGGGCCGAACGGGCGGCGCTCCGGTTGCACGACCTCGACGGGGCGCGGTGCTCGCCGAACTCGCGGCGCCCGGCTCATGGTTCACCGACGAGGACGTGCGGGGAGGGTCGGCCGGGCGTGGGTGACGTACGGCAACGCGGGGGTGCCGCGGCAAGACCCCTGTCCTTGCCGCGGCCCCCCGGCGCAACCGCCCTCGCACGCGGAGCGGGATCGTTCGGCGCTCCGGCGGCCGCCGGAGCGCCGAACGACCACGGTCCGCGCCGGCTCCCCCGGGCCGGGATCGGCGTTCCGGGCGCGGTGGGCCGTTCAGCCCCAGACGCTGGTGCGGTCGTACCGACGGTCGTGGACCGTTGTCCAGAGGCTGGGACACGGCTCGGCGAGGTTCCCGCACGCGCCCGGCCGGATCGCACTGCGACGGCCGGCGTCCACCAGGCACTTGCCGCTCGCGGCCTCGACGATCTCCCGGCGGTTGCTGCCCCGGTCCACCCAGCGGCAGTGCCGGCCCGGTCCCCCGCAGTGGCCGAGCACGAGGGGAGTGCCGTCCGCGATCGAGGCGTTCCGGGCGCCGGCGCAGCACTTCCCGTACACGCCGATCACGAGGAGACCGGGAGTTCCGGAGGGCCGGCAGCGGAACCGCCGGCGCAGTCGGCCCTCGCGGTCGAGCCGCTGGACGACCGCTCCCGGGTTCTGGGAGCCGCCGAGTACGTCCATGCACTGTCACGAGCACGAGGCCCGCATCTCGTGGGTGGACGCACTGGTGATCCACGGCGCGCAGCGGACCGGCGGTCCGCCGCGGTGGCGGTACCGGGGAGCCGCAGCACGAGCGGTGGTGCCAGGACCGCGAGTACTCCCCCTCGGCGCACACTTCGAGCCACTTCGCCTCCTTCATTGCCTGAATTCCGGGCGGCGCGGGGACCCGGCGCGATGGTCTGATGACTCGGCGGGTCCGGTGCCGGGACGCTTGGCAAACTACGGGCCCCGGCGACCGGGCTGTACCGCCGTTTCAGGGGGGTTGCGTGGGCGGGGGAGACCTGCCGTGATCGTGGGTTCGGGGCTTCAGCGGGCCCAGGCGTTCATTGTCCTGGCGACCGGCCTCTACCGGGCCAGCCACTTGGTGGTGGGTGTGCTCGCGGTGGTTCAGCACCAGCGGGCAAGTGCCCTGTCCTGGGCCGGGATCGTGGTCGCCGTGTCGACGAGTCTGCTGGTCTTCGGCACGGCCCGGTCCAAGGGCTGGTTCGGCACCTGGCCGCCGCTGGTGGACCTGGTGCTGGTGGGATGCGTACTGCCGTTCCCGGTGTACGCGGGTGGTGCCCACCGGCCGGCGGACCTCGGCTGGTCGATGCTGCTCGGCGGGTCGGCGAGCGCGGTCGCGGCGGTCGCGTTCGCCAGGCCGGCGGCGGCGGCCGGCGCGGTCGTCGCGCTGCTGGCGACCCACACGGCGGGCTACCGGCCGACCGGTGCGGACGTCGCCGTGATCGCCGCGCACCTCAACGCGATCGTCTCGTCGGCCGTGCTGGCGCGCGTCTTCTGGTGGTACCTGCGGCGCCAGGGCAGTCTGCTCGACGCGGCGACGGCCCAGGCCCTCGCGGCCGAGGCCGAGCGGGCCCGGTACGCGGAACGCATCGCCCACCACCGGGCGTTGCACGACACCGTGCTGGCGACGCTGACCGCGATCGCGAGCGGGCGGGCCGACGCCGACGCCCTGCCCGTGCGGGAACGGTGCGGCAGGGAGGCGGCGTACCTGCGGCGCCTGGTGCTGCAGCAGCAGGCCCAGGAGGACCGCGCCCCGGGGACCGCGGCGGCGATCGAACGCGCCGTGCGGTCGGCGGAGAGCCTGGGGTTGCGGGTGAACGCCCAGTACGACCGCCTGGCGGAGATACCGGCTCCGGCCGCGGCCGCCCTCGGCGACGCGGTCACGGAGGCGCTCAACAACGTACTGCGGCACGCGGGGACCGACCGCGCCCAGGTGACGGTCACCGGCGGAGCCGGCCGGGTCGTGGTCACCGTGGTCGACCGCGGAGTCGGCTTCGACCCGGGCACCGTCCCCCGGGGACTCGGCCTGCGTTCCTCGGTGGGCGCCCGGATGCGCGAGAGCGGAGGCGCCGCCGACGTGGACAGCGCCCCCGGTGAGGGCACCCGTGTCGAACTCAGGTGGCCGGCGTGATCACCGTGGCGGTGGTCGACGACGACCGGATGCTGCTCGACGGGCTGCGGGTCTGGCTGGACGGAGTTCCGGACGTACGTCTGGCGGCGACGGCGTGCACGGTGGGGCAACTCCTCGCTCAGGGGTACCCCGTCGACGGCGCGGCGGCGCGACTGCCTTACGACGTCGTCCTGCTGGACCTGGTGCTCGGTGACGGATCGCAGCCACCGCAGAACATCCGGCGGCTGCGGGCCGCCGGACCGCGGGTCCTCGTCATCAGCACCGTGGCGGACCGCGGGCGGATCGTCGCCGCGATCGCGGCCGGTGCGGACGGCTACCTCACCAAGGACCATGATCTGCCGACGCTGGTGCGGGCGGTCGGGGAGGTCGCCGCGGGCGGTACGGCCCACTCCGCGGAGCTCGCCTTCGCCTGGGCGCACGACGACGGGCCTGCCCGTCCGAGCCTGTCCCCGAAGGAGCGTCAGGTGCTGGTGGAGTACGCCTCCGGGCTCACGCTGAAGGCCACGGCGCGCCGCGCCGGTGTCAGCCCCCACACGGCCAAGTACTACCTGGACCGGGTGAAGGACAAGTACCAGCAGGCCGGCCGCCCCACGTACACCAAGATCGACCTCGCGGCGAGGGTGCGGGAGGACGGCTGGGAGGACGGCTGACGCCGCTCACCGCCCCGGTCGGCCGGCGTTCTCCGGCCTGGCCGGCGGCGGGTCCGTCCGACCGTGTGATCAGTCCGAGGGGCCGCCGGGTGACCGGACGGAGGCCACGACCCGGCCGGCCATGACCTCGGGAGGGTTGGGGAGCAGCGGGGCGAGGTGGTCCCGCACGAAGTCCGCAGCCTTCCGGACCGACTCCTCGGCTCCCGCCTCGTCCTCGAAGACGCTGGTCGAGACCATGATCCCGTTCCCGGCGTCGACCCAGTAGTAGGCCAGGAGGCCGGGGATCCCCCGCATGAGCGGCACGAACCCCTCGTCCACGCGGCGGCCCGCCTCGACGGGATCGGTCACGCCCGAGTACCTTCTGACGGCTGCGTACACGGCTGGTCTCCTCACGGGTCCGGGGCTCCTGGTGCCCACGCCGTACCCCTGAGCCCCGGGTTGAGCCCGGGAGCCGCGCCGAGATCACCGGAACGGACCGGCGGCCGGCCCGAATGGCGGCGCGGGCGGACCCGGCCGCTCACCGGCGGGAGCCGTGACCGGCCGGGACCGGCACGGACCGTTCGGCGGGTGCCGGTACCGGAGCCGGTGCCGTGGGGGCGCGGAACTCTTCGACAACGCCGTTGCCGAAGCGGAGGGCGGGCGCACAATGAGAGTGTGCGTGCGCACTGGGCAGATGCCATCGGCCCGTCGGGCCGGGAAGCGCCCCTCCCGGCGGCCGCCGAGCAGGGCGGCGGCCAGGGCGGGAACCTGTCCCTGCTCCGGAACCACAACGCGTCGCTGGTGCCCGATCTGCTGCGGACGGCCGGGGAGGTCGGCATCAGCCGTCCCGAGATCGCCGACTACACGGGCCTCACCCCGCAGGCGGTCAGCAAGATCACGGCCCGGCTCCGCGAGGCGGGTCTCCTGGCGGAGGCCGGACGGCACGCGTCCACGGGGGGCAAGCCGCGCACGGCGCTGCGCCTGGAACCCTCGGTGGCGTACGCCGTGGGCGTGCAACTCGACCGGGACGAGATGACGGCGGTCCTGGTGGACCTGTCCGGTGCGCGGGTGGCGACGCGGGCGGTGTCCGCCGACCTCGGCGCGGGGCCGGACGTGGTCACCGACCGGGTGGCGGACCAGGTGCGCGCGCTGCTGGGCCAGTCGCCGGCCGGTCGCGCCGGAGGCGGCTCGGGTACTGCGGGCACCGGCGGGACCTTGGAGGCGGGGGAGTCCGGCCATGGGTGGCGGGGGCCCGAGGACCCCGCGGACGCCGGCGGCGAGGGGGCGCCGCGGGTGCTGGGCGTCGGAGTCGCGATGCCGGGGCCTCTCGACCACCGCGCGGGCGTTCCGCTGCGGGTCACGGGTTACCCGGAATGGGACGGGTACCCGCTGCGCGACGAACTGGCGGACCGGCTGGGTCTGCCGGTGGCACTCGACAAGGACACCAACGCCGCGGCCCTGGGGATACTGCTGCAGGGCGAGAGCGGCTCTTTCGCCTACGTGCACCTCGGCACCGGCATCGGCGCCGGCCTGGTGCTGGAGGGGGCCGTGTACCGGGGCGTGCGCACCGGGGCCGGGGAGTTCGGGCACCAGGTCGTCCAACTCGACGGACCCGCCTGCGCCTGCGGCAAGCGTGGGTGTCTCGAAGCGCTGTGCCTGGCCGCGATCGCCCGCGGTGACGTCGCCGACGCCGCCCGTGTCCTCGCCGTCGGTGTCACCAACCTGGCCGAACTGCTCGACATCGACGAGGTGCTGCTCGGAGGCCGGGCCGTCGCCGCGGCGGAAACGGAGTTCGTACGCGGCGTGCGGGCCGCGCTCCGGTCCCGGACGCACCTGATGGTCGCGCCGGCCGGAGGCAGCGCCTACCGCATCGCCGAGGGGGCGGCCCAGCTGATCCTCGCGCCCGTGTTCGGACGTACCGAGAACCCGTCCGGGCTGCCTAGGCGCTGAGCGCTGCCGCGTCCCGCTCGAAGGACCCCCCAACGGTCGCCGAAGGCGGCCGGGTGCGGATCGGTCCGCACCGCCCGAGCGGATCAGCCCAGACGGAAGTCCTTGCGGGCGGCCACGAACTCCTCGACCGAGCGGGCGGCGACGTCCGTCACGCGTTCCACGTCGTCGGAGGCCCGGTCGTAGCGGTTCTCCCGGTGGAGCCGGGCCATCGTGGCGATGTGCTGTTCGGTGTGCGGCGGAAGACCCACCCCGGCGAGCACCTCGGTCCGCCACCGGTCCAGGGAGACGTCCACGTACGCCACCGAACGGCCCAGCGCCCTGGAGGACTCCTCGGCCATCTCGCGCATGTCGACCGTCCGCGGCCCGGTCAGTTCGTACACGTACCCGATGTGCGGGGCGGGGTCGCGGAGAACCGTGGAGACGACCCGGGCGACGTCGGCCACGGCGACCGGCGAGGTGCGTCCCGCGCCGAAGGGCGGCACGATCGTGCCGTTCTCCCGGATCCCCTCACCCGCTGCCCCCGCCCTCCGCGCTCGCGGCGACTCCGGGCGCGCCCCAGAGGGGGAACCACCGGCTCAGATCGTCCTCGACGGGCAGGTCGTCCGCGAGCAGGGCCCGGACCTGGAGTTCCAGGGCGTTGTCGCGCTTCTCGACGGCTCCGGGGAGAGGGGCGAAGGGATAGAAGGTGCCCCGCTTGTAGAGATACACCAGGGCCAGGTCACGGTGTGCGGGGGTGTCACGGAACCCCACCAGCGAGCAGAGCAGTTGCGGGCCGAACCCGGCGTCCTGGAGGAGGACGTTGACGGCGTGCAGATCGTTCACCAGCGAGGCCGTGTCGTCGGCCGGGTGGCGGGCCAGGAGCCACGTGTACCCGTACGTGTCCCGCGTGAACTCCACGGGCGTCCCGCCCCGGCCGGTGTCGGCGTCGAGCAGTTCGCGTACGTCGTCCTGGATCCTCGCGAAGACAGCGCCCTCGACACCGGCGAAACACACCGAGCCGGCCCCGGTCGGGGCGAAGCCGGCTCCCGCCTGGAGGGTGATCGCCGCGGCGGGCAGGCCGAAGAGCCGGTCGAGGTCGGGCCGAACCGGCTTGCTGCGGCCGAGGATGGCGTCGAGGAGTCCCATGGGAGGTGTCCCCTTCCTCGGGCTCCGGCACCTCCCCGGGGTACGGGCCGGGAGGGCGCCGGTCCCGTCACGGGCGGCCGAGCCGCAGGGAGATCCTGCCGAGCTGGTCGAGGCGCTGCTCCAGCGTCGGGTGGAAGGAGAGCAACCGGCCCAGGCTCTCCTTGGAGGAGAACGCCGGGGCGAACCAGAAGGCGTTGAACGGCTCCGCCTTGCGCAGGTCCTGCGTCGGGATCCTCGCCATCTGGCCGGTCACCTTGGTGAGTGCCGACGCGAGCGCCGACGGGCGGCCGGTCAGGAGTGCGGCGGCACGGTCGGCGGACAGCTCCCGGTAGCGGGACAGCAGCCGGGTCAGCAGGAAGCTGATCACGTAGACCACGGCGCTCACCAGGGGTATCACGAGAACCGCTATGGCCGTGTTGCTGTCGCGGCTGCTGCGGCCGAGTCCGCTGTAGAGCCAGACCCGGGCCATCATCCCCGCGAGCACGCCGAGGAAGGAGGCCACGGTCATCACCGCGACATCGCGGTGGGCTACGTGCGACAACTCGTGTGCGATCACTCCCTCCAGTTCCTCCGGCTCCAGGCGGCGGAGAAGGCCGGTGGTGGCGCAGACGAGGGCCGTCTTCTCGCTGCGTCCGGTGGCGAACGCGTTCGGTATGTCACTGTCGGCGATCGCCACCCGCGGCTTCGGCATGTCGGCCAGGGCGCAGACGCGGTCCACGGCCCCGTGCAGCTCGGGCGCCTGCTCGGGAGTGACCTCGCGGGCGCCCATGCTGTACGCGGCGATCCGGTCGCTGAACCAGAACTGCGCGACGAACAGGCCGCCCGCGATCACCAGCACGAGGGGCCAGGAGTCGCGCAGGACGGCCAGCAGCACGCCCACGAAGACGACGTACAGGAGCCCGATCAGGAACATGGTCGTCACCATGCGGGTGGTCAGTCCCCGGTCGGCCGCATAACGTGAATGAGAACGGGTCCCTGGCATCGCTCACACTCCAGGCGGAATGGTTCCCCCACCCCTCGCTACCGAGTATGCGCCGATGCGGGCTATGGCGTGCATAAGGCCGTCCCGAGCCGCACCGTGCGGGGCGGTGCCGGCCGGGCACCGGCGCCGTGACGGCGCCGGTCAGTACGCGTCGTCGCCCTCCAGGAACGTACGGACCACCTCGATGTCGCCGATCCGCGAGGTCTCGGTCCGCCTGGGGTCGTCGCCCAGCACCACGAGGTCCGCCCGCTTCCCGGGCGTGATGCTGCCCGCGTCGGAGTCCCAGTGGCAGGCGCGCGCCGCCTCGACGGTGTACGCGCGCAGCGCCTCCTCCACCGTGGTCGCCTCGTCGGGGCCGATGGTGCGGCCGGACCGTGAGGCACGTTCGACCATGAACTGGACGGCCCGGAGGGGCGATCCGTCCGCCACGGGGCGGTCGGAACTCGCCACCAGGCGCACACCGTGGTCGAGGAAGGCACGGCCGCGGTAGAGCCACCCCTCCCGCTCCGCGCCCATGACGTCGGCGTAGTCGTCCCCGTGGTGGAGGAGGAAGCCTGGCTGGACGACGCAGGTCACGCCGAGCGCGGCCATCCGGGGAAGCTGGTCCGGGCGGACCAGGCCCGCGTGCTCGATGCGGTGGCGCGCGTCGGGGCGGGGCCGCAGCTTCTGTCCCTGCTCCAGGGCGTCCAGAGCGACGTCGACGGCCCGGTCGCCGATGGCGTGCACGGCGAGCTGCCAGCCCGCGAGGTGCCCCTCGACGATCGTGGCCGTCAGCTCCTCGGGTTCGCCCTGAAGCCGGCCCGAGGCGGAGCCGTGCCCCCGGTAGGGGCGGGTGAGGGCCGCCGTGCGGGCCATCATCCCGCCGTCCGCCCACACCTTCAGTGCGCCCAGGGACAGCGCCCCGCCGCCGAATCCGGTCCGCAGCCCCAGGGAGAGCGCGCGTGACGTGGTGTCCTGCCGTGCCGTGGCGACCGGGCGGAGCGCGTCGGAGGCCACCATCAGCTGGACCCGGACCGGCAGCCGGCCTGACTCATGGGCCAGTTGGTGGGCCGCTGCCTCGATCGGCCCCCGTCCGAACAGCTGTCCGCCGATGCCTGCCTCCGCGCAGCCGGTGATCCCCTCGGAGCGGCACACCCGGGCCGCGTGGGCCACCGCTCCGGCGAGTTCTTCGAGCGAGTGCGCCGGCCGGGACTGCAGCGCGGCCCCCATCGCCTCCTCGACGAGGAATCCGTCGGAGCGGACAGCCCAGGCGGGAAGTCCCTCCAGCACGGCGGTGTTCACCAGGCAGGCGTGACCCGAGACATCCCCCAGGAAGACCCTGCGTCCCTCGCTCACCGCGTCCAGGTCGGCGGCGGTCAGTGGCCGGTCGAGCGTCCGCCGGTCGTAGCTCCCGAGGTTCGCCCAGCCTCCGGCCGGTATCCGCGTCACCGCCTCCGCGACCGCCCGGAGCACGTCGTCGGCCCGGGTGCTGGGGGCCGCGGTCGGAGCCGACGCCTTGAGCCCGGCCCACGCCAGGTGCACATGGCTGTCGATGAAGCCCGGCAGCACCACGGCGCCGTCGAGGTCGACCGTGCGACGGGCCGTCAGCCCGCTGACGTCCTCGTCCAGTCCGACGACGCGCCCCCGCCAGATACCCAGTTCCGCGGCGCGAGGCCGGGCCGGATCCATCGTGACGATGCGCGCGTTGGTGATTCTCGTACACAGCACGGCAGTCCTCTCCTGCTTCGGGCGAGCGGGGGGCCACCCTGGCCACGGCACGTCGGCAGGGCCCCTAGGGGGCGCCGGCGGGGTGGAGCGGCCGGATCGGCGGCCCGGTCGGAGGCACGGGCCGATGGTGGGCCGACGCGGATCCGCGGCGCAAGACGACCTCGTCGGCCGCACCGCGTCACTCGCCGGGGTTCCGTCCGCTCCCCGCACCAGACGTGCCGGGAGCACCCGGGTCCGGCGCCCCGGTGCCGGACGCGCACCGGCCCCGAACGAGGCGGACCGAGCCGGTCCCGGGCGCCGGAAGCGCCTCACCCGGACGGTGGACTCCCCTTCCGGAGGGGTGGCCAGGGAAGTCGAATGTGGTTAGCCTTGCCTAAGTTGTCGTGCGGTTCCCGGGCACTTCTGAGCCGTATCCGGGGGGATGCGTGGGGGAGTCGGAGCTCCGGGGGCGGGACGTGCTGCGGAATGCGATCCGCGGCCAACGTCGCCCCGTCGCGCTCGGTGTGCTCCTCGGGGCGTGCCATCAGGGCGGCGAGGCGCTCGTGCCCGTCCTCATCGGGCTGGCCATCGACCAGGGGGTCGTCGAGGGGGATGCGGCCGGACTGATGCTGTGGCTCGGCGTACTCGCCGTCGTCTACCTCGGGCTCTCCGCCGGATTCCGGTACGGCGCGCGTGCCGGTGAACGCGCCTCGGTGACCGCGGCGCATCTGCTCCGCGTGGCACTCGTGGAACGCGTCCTCGCACCCGGGGGCGGCGCCGAGGACGGCCGGCTGCCCGGCGAGCTGGCGAACATCGCCACCGAGGACGCCAGACGGGTCGGCGCCGTGGCCATGGCCGTGATCGTAGGCGCGGGCGCGGCCGTGGGCCTCGTGGTCGGTGCCGTGGTCCTCCTCGGGGTCTCCGTCGTCCTCGGCCTGCTCGTGCTGCTCGGCACCCCACTGCTGCTGTGGCTGGGGCACCGCTTGAGCAAACCGCTGGAGCGGCGCAGCGAGACCGAGCAGGAGCGCGCCGCACGCGCCTCGGGCGTCGCCGCGGACCTCGTGGCCGGACTCCGGGTCCTGAAGGGCATCGGCGCCGAGCCGGCGGCCTCCGCCCGCTACCGGCGCATCAGCCGTGACTCACTGTCGGCCACCTTGCGCGCTGCCCGCGCCGAGGCGTGGCAGAACGGCGTCGTGACCCTCCTCACCGGAGCCTTCATCGCCCTTGTCGCGCTCGTCGGCGGCCGGCTGGCCGCCGACGGCGACATCGGCATCGGTGAACTGGTGTCGTGCGTCGCACTCGCCCTCTTCCTCATCGGGCCGCTCTCCGAGTTCTCCTGGGTCAACGCGGAACTGGCACAGGGGCGGGCGTCGGCCGACCGGATCGCCGGAGTCCTGGGCGCCCGCCCCGCCGTGACCGCGGTGCCCCCGGCCGGCCGCGAGACCGCCGCACGCCGCGTGCCCGTCGAAGGGCGGCTGCGGCTGCGCGACCTCACGTACGGCCCGCTGGACGCGGTCGACATCGACATCGACGCGGGGGAGACCGTCGGTGTCGTCGCCGTGAACCCCGCGGACGCCGTGGCGCTGCTGCACTGCCTGGGACGGCGCGCGGACCCCGAGCGCGGTGCCGTCGAGCTCGACGGGAGAGCCCTGACCACGCTGGACCTGGCGGAGGCGCGCCGCGCGATCCTCGTGGCAGAGCACGACGCGGACCTGTTCGAGGGCACGCTCCTCGAGAACGTCGTCGCCGTCGGTCCGGCCGAGGGGCGCGGAGCCGTGACCTCCGCCGCGGCGATGTCCGCTTCGGGAACCGACGAGGTCGCGCGCTCCCTGCCCGACGGCGTCGACACCGCCGTCACCGCCCGCGGACGCTCCCTGTCCGGCGGCCAGCGCCAGCGTGTCGCCCTGGCGAGGGCCCTGGCCGCGGACGCGCCCGTGCTCGTCGTCCACGAGCCGTCCACCGCCGTCGACGCCGTGACCGAGACACGGATGGCCGCCGGGATCAAGGCGGTCCGCAGTGGGCGCACCACCGTGCTCGTCACCAACAGCCCCGCTCTCCTGGCCGTCACCGACCGGGTCGTACTCCTGCGGGACGGCAGGGTCGCCGCCAGCGGCGTCCACGGGCACCTCGCCGGCACCCACGCCGACTACCGAACGGCGGTGCTCGCATGACCGGGACCCCCGCCGGAAGCGAGTCGGACGCGAGCCGTTCGCTGCTCCCCGTCGCCACCCCCGCCCGCACCCGTGCCGCCGTCGCCCGGTTGCTGCGGCCGCAACGCGCCCTGGCGGTGACCGCCTTCGCCGTCATGACCGGCGCCACCGCCGTGGGCCTCCTCGTCCAGCCGCTGCTGGGCCGGATCGTGGACCTCGCCGCCGACCGGGACCCGGCCGACGCCATCACCCTCACCGCAGTGCTGCTCGTCGCCGTCGCCCTGGCCCAGGGCGTCACCACCGGTCTCGGGCTGTCGCTGGTCTCCCGGCTGGGTGAGACGGCGCTCGCCCGGCTGCGTGAGCGGTTCGTCGAACGCGCCCTCCAACTGCCGCTGGACCGCGTCGAGAAGGCCGGTGCCGGGGACCTGACCGCCCGGGTCACCGCCGATGTGTCCCTGATCGCCGAGGCCGTACGCAACGCCCTGCCCGAACTGGCCCGTTCGCTCCTCACCATCGTGCTCACCTTCGGGGCGCTCGCCCTGCTCGACTGGCGGTTCCTGCTCGCCGCGCTCGTCGCGGTGCCCGTCCAGGCCCTCACCGCCCGCTGGTACGTCCGCTGCGCGATGCCGCTGTACGCCGAGCAGCGCGTGGCGGGCAGCGCGCAGCAGCAGCAGCTGCTCGACACCATCGCGGGCAGCAACACCCTCCGAGCCCTCCGCCTGGAGCGGGAGCACACCCGGCGGGTTACCGAACGGTCCCGGTCGGTGGTCGGGTTGACGATGCGCGGTGTGCGGCTCGTGCTCGGCTTCTACGGCAGGCTGCACATCGCCGAGTACCTCGGTCTCACCGCCGTCCTGGTCACCGGCTACTGGACGGTCCGCCAGGGCACGGCGTCCCTCGGCACCGCGACCACGGCCGCCCTCTACTTCCACAGCCTCTTCACCCCGGTCAACGCCGCCCTGGTGCTCCTCGACGACGCCCAGTCGGCCCACGCGAGCCTGGCCCGGCTCGTCGGCGTCACCGACGGGCCGGCGCCACGGGACCGTACGCGCATTGGCGTGGCCGGCGGCACCGAGGTCACCGTGCGCGGCGTGGGCCACGCCTACCGGCCCGGACACCCCGTGCTGCACGACATTGACCTGACGATCCGTCAGGGCGAGCGGGTCGCACTCGTCGGCGCCAGCGGAGCCGGCAAGACCACCCTGGCCAGGCTGGTCGCCGGCATCCACCCGCCGACCACCGGGACGGTCCTGGTCGGAGGAGTCCCGCCGACGGAACTCGGCCCCCTCGCCGCGGGCGGCACGGTGGCCCTCATCACCCAGGAGACCCATGTCTTCGCCGGCCCGCTCGCCGACGACCTGCGGCTGGCCCGGCCGGACGCCACCGACGACGAACTGCGCGCGGCGCTCGACCGGGTCGACGCACTCGTCTGGGCGGAGGAGCTGCCCGACGGCCTCGCCACCGTCGTCGGCGACGGCGGGCACCGGCTCGACGGGGCACGGACGCAGGCCCTCGCCCTCGCCCGGATGGTCCTCGCCGATCCTCCGCTCGTCATCCTCGACGAGGCCACCGCCGAAGCAGGCAGCGCCGGAGCGCGCGCGCTCGAGAAGGCGGTTGCGCGCGCCGTGGACGGCAGGACGGCACTCGTCGTCGCCCACCGGCTGGGCCAGGCGGCGGCGGCCGACCGCATCGTCGTCATGGAGTGCGGGCGGATCGTCGAGTCCGGCACCCACGACGAACTGCGCGCCGCCGGAGGGCCCTACGCATCGCTGTGGGAGGCGTGGTCGGACACCCGCGACACCGGCTCCTAGCCGCCGGCACGCAAACGACGCCTCCCCTCAACCCCTCACGACCGCCCACTCCACCGCCGTACCGCACGCTCCAGCCGCCACCCCCCGCACCACCGCTCCACCGGAGCCCGAACGAAGGAACGACCGATGCCCCGCTCCAGCAGAGCCCTGCGCCTCGCCGCCGTGCCGGCCTCCGCCCTCCTGCTGCTCGCCACCGCCGCGTGCGGCGGCCCCGATCCCGGTACCGGGGACTCCGGACCCGAGGCGGGCACGACCGGCGACGCGGGAGCCTTCCCGGTCACCATCGCGCACAAGTACGGCAGTACCACGATCAAGTCCGAACCCGAGCGCATCGTCACCGTCGGCCTCACCGACCAGGACGCGGTGCTCGCCCTCGGTGAGGTCCCGGTCGGCACGACCGAATGGCTCGGCGGCTACAAGGGCGCCATCGGCCCCTGGGCGCAGGACGAACTGGGCGGCGCAAAGGCCCCGACCGTGCTGAAGGACACCGGGACCGGCCCCCAGGTGGAGCGGATCGCCGCCCTCAAGCCGGACCTGATCCTGGCGCTCTACGGGGGGCTGACCAAAGAGCAGTACGCGTCGCTCTCCGCCTTCGCGCCCGTGGTCGCCCAGCCGAAGGAGCACAACGACTACGGCGTTCCCTGGCAGGAGCAGACGAGGACGGTGGGACGCGCGCTCGGCAAGGCCGAGGAGGCGGCGAAGGCCGTCGAGTCCGTCGAGGCGAAGATCGCGGCCACGGCCGACGAGCACCCCGGCTTCAAGGGCACCACCGCCGTCATGGCCACCCCGTACGAGGGCATCTTCGTCTTCGGCAGCCAGGACCCGCGCTCCCGCGTCCTCACGGGCCTCGGATTCGCCATGCCCGACGGTCTGGACTCGGCGATCGGCGACAAGTTCGGCGCCGGCATCAGCAAGGAGCGCACCGACCTGCTCGACCAGGGCGCCGTCGTCTGGATCGTCGGCGACGTGGCGAAGGACGCGCAGAAGCTGCACGGTGACGCCTCGTACAAGGACCTCAAGGTCGTGAAGGAGGGGCGCGAGGTCTTCGTCGACGAGACCAGCGACTTCGGTCACGCCACGTCCTTCGTGTCCGTGCTCAGCCTGCCCTACGTCGTCGAACGGCTCGCCCCGCAGCTGGCGGCGGCCGTCGACGGCTCGCCCGCCACCAAGGTCGAGCAGCCCACGTCCTGACCCCCGACCCGGACGCCCGGCCCGGCCGGTCGCGGTGAACTCCGCGCCCGGCAGGGCCGGTTCCGTGTGCCGCCGCCCGGCGGCGGGCCCTCGGGCTCAGCCGTCCGTCGACTCGGCCAGGCTCCTGGGGCGCATGTCCGTCCAGTGGGCCTCGATCCAGTCCAGACAGGACTGCCGGGACGCCGGCCCGTGGACGGCCCGCCAGCCGGCCGGCACGTCCACGAAGTCGGGCCACAGACTGTGCTGGTTCTCGTCGTTGACGAGCACGGAGTAGACGCCGTCGGCGTCCTCGAACGGATTGGTCATGTTCTCGATCTCCTCCTCGTGACATGTCCGCGGGCTCGGGTGCCGCCGCGCCTCCCGGCGGGGGCCGTTCACTCCCGTCCGCGCCGCTCGGCCCGGGTGATCAGCCCCTTCAGGGCCCGGAACCAGGTCTCGGCGAGGTCCTGGACCGTCTCGCGGGGCACCAGACCCTCCAGGTAGGACCAGTGGGCGGCCAGCACCGGCCCGTCCGCCCGGTCCTCGGTGACCACATTGATGCTCAGCGCGTGTCCCTCCCGCATCGCCGGCCCCGGGCCGATGTCGGCGTGCTCCTCCTCGGGGGCGTACGACCAGTCGGTCTCCTCCGGGACACCGAACCTGCCCAGGTAGTTGAACTCGATACGCGGGGGGACGCGGCTCGCCAGGACCTCCCGGGTCCGGGGGTTGAGATGCCGCAGCAGGCCGTAGCCGACCCCGCCCGTGGGCAGTGACGCGAGGTGCGCGCGGACCCGCCGCACGGCCTCCTCGGCCGCCGGACCGCCCGCCATCGCCTCGGCGGGATCGGCCGCGCCGGCGTCGAGCCGGACCGGGAAGACACTGGTGAACCAGCCCACCGTGCGGGAGAGCCCGACCTCGTCGCCCGCCGGCTCCTCCTCGCGGCCGTGGCCTTCGAGATCCACCAGGACCGACGTGCCGGACCCCCCGTCGCGGCGGTCGCGGTCCCCGAACGCCACGGCGAGCCCGGCCAGCAGCACGTCGTTGACGCCCGCGCCGAAGGCGGCAGGCACGGCCGAGAGCAGTGGTCCGGTCAGCTCCGAGGGCAGCCGCAGTGACAGCTCGCGCAGGGCCGCCGTCGTGTCGCGGTCCGGATCCGGCTCGCGGATCAGCGGGAACGGTTCCGAGCCGTCGTCCAGGACCGCCGTCCACAGCGGCAGCTCCGACTCCCGTTCCGGGGTCACGGCCAGCTCGGCCAGCAGCCTCGACCAGCGGGCGAAGGAGGTCTCCACGGGGTCCAGCCGCACGGGCCGCCCGGCGGACACGTCCCGCCATGCCGCTGCCAGGTCCGGCAGCAGCACCCGCCACGACACACCGTCCACGACGAGGTGGTGGGCCATCAGCAGCAGCCGTCCCGGTGCGCCGCCGGCGTCGAACCACACGGCCCTGACCATGACCCCGGCGTCCGGGTCCAGCAGGGCCCGGGCCGCACGGGCGTGTTCACGGACGGCCTCGCCCAGAGCCGCGGCGCCGAGGCCCGAGACGTCCACCCGCACGAGCCAGTCCGCGGCGTCGACCGTGCCGGGCCCGGGCACGTGCAGCGACCAGTCGCCGGTGTCGTCGCGGGACGGCCGCACCAGCGTCGCCCGCAGCATGTCGTGCCGGTCCGCGAGCGCCTGGAACACGGAGGTGAGCCCGCGCAGGTCGAGCTCCGCCGGGGTGCGCACCAGCGCCGCCTGGTGGTACGTCGCGATCGGGCCGCCGAGTTCCCGCAGCCAGTGCATGACGGGGGTGAGCGGCACGGCTCCGGTGCCGTCGTCCTCGGGCAGCGCGGCGATCGCGCCGGCATCCTCGGCGACGGCGCCCAGACCCGCCGGGGTGCGGTGCCGGAAGACCTGCCGAGGGCTGAACCGGACCCCGGCCGCACGGGCCCGGCCGACGAGCTGCATCGCCACGATGCTGTCTCCGCCGAGGACGAAGAAGTCGTCGTCGACGCCGACCCGTTGCAGGCCCAGCACCTCCGCGAAGACCGCGCAGAGGACCCTCTCCCGTTCGTTCCGGGGCGGACGGCCCGAGGACAGCGCGGAGAAGTCGGGTGCGGGCAGCGCGCTCCGGTCGACCTTGCCGTTCGCCAGCTTCGGGAAGCGCTCCAGCAGGACCACCGCCGCGGGGACCATGTGGCCCGGGAGGAGCGCCGCGACATGGGCGCGCAGCGCCCCCGCGTCCGGTGCCCCGCCCCCGGCGGCCACGGCGTAGGCGACGAGGCGCCGTGCCGTGTCGTCCTGATGAACCGTCACCAGGGCCTGGTCCACGTCGGGATGCCGGGCCAGCGCGGCCTCGACCTCCGCCGGCTCCACGCGGAAGCCGCGGATCTTCACCTGCTCGTCGGCACGCCCCAGGAAGTCGACGCGTCCGTCGGGGGTCCAGCGGGCCAGGTCGCCGGTGCGGTAGAGCCGGGACCCCGGCGGGCCGAACGGGTCGGCGACGAAGCGCTCCGCCGTCAGTCCCGGTCTGCCCAGGTACCCGCGGGCCAGACCGCCGCCGGCCAGGTACAGCTCTCCCGGCACTCCCGGCGGCACCGGCTGCAGCAGCCGGTCGAGCACATGGGCCCGTGTTCCGGCCACCGGCCGCCCCACAAGTGGACGTTCACTGTCGCCGACGCGCGCCACCAGCGCGTCCACCGTCGACTCGGTCGGACCGTACAGGTTGAACGCCTCCGTCCCCCGCAGTGACGCCAGCCGTCGCCAGAGTGCGAGCGGCACCGCCTCGCCGCCCACGCCGACGACCGCGAGCGGGCACTCGTCACCCCGCAGCAGTCCGCTCCCGGCCATCCGGGCGAGGAGGGACGGGGTGACCTCCAGGAAGTCGAACCCGTGCCGGACGACCGCCGCGGCGAGCAGTTCCGGATCGTGCCGGACCTCCTCGGACACGATGTGCACGCAGTGCCCGTCGAGCAGCCACAGCTGCGGCTGCCAGGAGGCGTCGAAGCAGAACGACCAGGCGTGGCCGGCGCGCAGATGCCTCCGGCCCGTCGACGCGACCGCGGGCGCGTACAGCGTCTCGCGGTGGCTGTGGAACAGGTTCCCGAGCGTCTCGTGGGTGACCACCACTCCCTTGGGGCGGCCCGTGGAACCGGAGGTGAAGATGACGTACGCGGGGTGCCGCGGGCTCAGCGGACCGGTGCGTTCGGCGTCGGTGACGGGGGTGGCGTCCTGGGCGGCGATCCGTTCGGCCGTCCCCGGATCGTCCAGGACCAGCCGGTCCGCACCGGGCGGCAGCGTGCCGGTGAGAGCGACGGTGGTGACGGTCAGCACCGGCCGGGCGTCCGCCAGGACGTGCGCGGTGCGTTCTGCGGGCGCGTCGGGGTCCAGCGGCAGATACGCGGCACCGGCCTTGAGGACCGCGAGGACCGCCTCCATGAAGCGGGCGGTCCGCGGCAGCGCCAGCGCCACGAGGCGTTCCGGACCCGCGCCGTGCCCGATGAGCAGCCGGGCGAGGCGGCCGGACCGCGCGTCGAGCTCTGCGTAGGTGAGTTCGGCCTCCTCCGAGGCCACGGCCGGCGCATCCGGCCAGGCGCGTACGCACGCGTCGAACAGTGCGGGCACCGTCGTCGGCGCCGCCGGCAGCGGACGGGAGCGCCGGCCGTCGGCCAGCCTGCGCCGCTCGTCGTCGCCGAGGATCCCGACACGTCCCACGGTGACGTCCGGATCCGCGGCCACGGCCCGCAGGATCCGCCGCAGCCGGTCCGCGAAGGACTGGGCGGTGGCGTGGTCGAACAGGTCGGCGCTGTACTCCAGCACGCCGTCGACGCCGTTGCCGTCGGCCCGTTCGACGAAGTCGAAGGACAGATCGAACTTGGCCGATGTCTGTGCCACCTCAGCCCGGCGCGACCGCAGTCCGAGGAGGTCCCCCTCCTCCTCGCCGGGCGCGAGGTGGACCACCATCACCTGGAACAGCGGATGGCGTGCGAGCGACCGCTCCGGGTTGATCACCTCCACCAGCCGCTCGAAGGGCACGTCCTGGTGGTCGAACGCCGACAGATCGGTCTCCCGCACCCGGGCGAGCAGTTCGCGGAACGTCGGATCGCCGGAAGTGTCGGTGCGCAGCACGAGGGTGTTGAGGAAGAACCCGACCAGATCCTCCAGGGCGGCGTCGGTCCGCCCGGACACCGGGCTGCCGATGGGGATGTCGTGCCCCGCGCCGAGCCGCGTGAGCAGGGTGGCCACCGCGGCCTGCAGCACCATGAACACACTGGCGCCGTGCTCCCGGGCCAGCCGGTGGAGATCCGCGGTGAGTCCGGCGTCGAGCGAGAGGTCGGCCGAGCCGCCCCGGTGGCTCGCCTCCGGGGGACGGGGCCGGTCGGCGGGCAGCGCCAGCTCTTCGGGGAGCCCGTCGAGGGCCTGCCGCCAGTAGGCGATCTGTCGTGCCGCGCGGCTTCCCGGGTCCCGCTCGTCGCCGAGGACCTCGCGCTGCCACAGCGTGTAGTCGGCGTACTGGAGCGGCAGGGGCGCCCAGTCGGGGGTACGGCCCGCGGCGCGTGCGGCATAGGCGACGCCCAGGTCCCGGTGCAGCGGGGCCTCCGACCACTCGTCACCGGCGATGTGGTGCAGCAGGAGCAGCAGCGCCCACTCCTGCTCGCCGGTGCGGAACACATGGACGCGCAGCGGGGGTTCGCGGTCCAGCTCGAAGCCGTACGCCCCCGCCTCCGTCAGCCGCTGCGCGAGGCGCTCCGGCGCGACGTCCTCCACCGCGAACGGGACACGGAGCCCGCCGGGTTCGAGCACCCGCTGGTAGGCCCGGCCGCCCTCCTCGGGGAAGACCGTACGCAACGTCTCGTGCCGCCGGGCCAGGTCGTGCACCGCGGCCCGCAGCGCCTCCACGTCCAGGTCACCCGTCAGGGACCAGGCGGAGGGGATGTTGTACGTCGGGCTGGGGCCCTCCACCTGGTGGAGCACCCACAGCCGCTGCTGGGCCGAGGACAGCGCGAGCCGCTCCGGGCGCGTCCGCACCGCGGGTGCCGGGCGGGCCCCGGACGCGTCCGAGCCGACCGCCGCCAGCCGTTCCGCGAGGCGCGCCGGTGTCGGTGCGTCGAACACCGTGCGCAGGGACACCTCCGTCCCGAGCACGGCGCGTACCCTCGCCGCCAGTCGCATCGCCAGCAGGGAGTGGCCGCCGAGCGCGAAGAAGTCGTCGTCGACGCCCACGTGGCGCACGTCGAGGACGGCGGCGAACGCCTCGCACAACACGTCCTCGCGGGGTGAGCGGGATGGCCGGCCCGGGCCCGACCCGGCGAACTCCGGTGCCGGGAGCGCCTTCTCGTCGAGCTTGCCGCTCACCGTACGGGGGAGGGCGGGCACGGCGACGAAGGCCGCGGGCACCATGTGCGCGGGCAGTGCGGACGCGGCCCGGACGCGCAGTTCGGCCGCGTCGGGAACCCGGTCCCCGGCGGGCAGGACGTACGCCACCAGCCTGGGCACCCCCGGGGTGTCCTCGCGCACCACCACGGCCGCGGAGGCCACCTCCGGGTGCCCGGCGAGGGTCGACTCGATCTCGCCGGGCTCGATGCGGAAGCCGCGCAGCTTCACCTGGCCGTCGGCGCGCCCCAGGAACTCCAGCCCGCCGTCGCCGTATCGCCGGACGAGGTCGCCCGTGCGGTACATCCGGCTGCCCGGCGGGCCGAAGGGGTCGGCGGTGAACCGCTCGGCGGTGAGCCCGGGCCGGTTCAGATAGCCGCGGGCCAGTCCCTCGCCCGCCAGGTACAGTTCGCCCGCCACTCCCACCGGCACGGGTCGCAGGGCGCGGTCCAGTACATGGGCGCGCACGTTGTCGAGCGGGGCGGCCCAGGCGTCGGACCCGTCCGGTCCCGGACCGTGCCGGCCGTAGGCGTCGACCGCGCACTCGGTGGGCCCGTACAGATCGTGTGCCCGCACCCCGGGCAGTCCGCACAGCCGTTCCCACAGCGGGGCGGGCGTCGCCTCCCCGCCGACGGCGATCACACTCGGCACCCGGCCGCCGGGCGCGAGGAAGCCGTGGTGGATCAGTTCGCGCAGATACGTCGGTGTGACGTCGAGGAAGTCGATTCGCTCCCGGTCCAGATACGCCATCAGCTCGGCCGGGTCGGCCATCGTCGACTCGTCCGTCACATGGAGTTCGTGCCCGGCGAGCAACCAGAGCAGCGGCTCCCAGGAGCCGTCGAAGCCGAACGAGGCGGCGTGCACGGCCCTCAGTCCGGCGCCTCCCGCTGCCTGCCGCGCGGGCCCGATCAGGTCGTCCCGATGCGCCGCGAAAAGATTGCTCAGGCCCCGGTGGGTGCCCACGACTCCCTTCGGGGTGCCGGTGGAACCGGAGGTGAAGATGACGTAGGCGGCGTTCGAGGGGGCGGGCCGTACCGGCGCCCCGCCCACCGCCGGACGCACCGGCTGTCCTCCGGCCGTCGGGTCGTCCGCAGGGGTGCCACCGGGTCCGTCCGGGGCGGCACCGGACACGTCCGGGACGACACCGTGCACCGGGCTGCCGGCGGCCGCGTCCGGGGCGTCACCCTCCACCGGGGCAGCGCCTCCCGGGGCGTCCGCGGACACGCCCCCGGGCACGCCCGGCCGCCCCACCCGGCTTCTGCTCGCCCGGGAACCGCGTCCGGGGGGTTGCGCAGCCGCCGTGTCGTCGAGCAGGACGTGCTCGCAGCCGTCCGGGAGCCGGGCCGCGAGGGCGGCGGTGGTCAGCACGCACAGCGCCCCCGCGTCCCTCAGCATGAACTCCAGCCGCTCGCCGGGACATTCGGGATCGAGTGGCAGATACGCCGCCCCCGACCGCAGCACGCCCAGGATCGCCGGCACCATCAGACGCCGGGGGAGCGCCAGTCCCACCACCGCCTCGGGGCCCGCGCCCCGGCCCGCCAGCAGTCGCGCCACCGTCTCGACCCGGTCGGCCAGTTCGCCGAAAGTGAGGCGCTCCCCGCCCGCGACCAGGGCCGGGGAGTCCGGTGCCGCACGCACCGCGTCGCCGAGGATCTCCGGGACCGAACGGGCCTCCAACGGCCGGTCCGTGGCGTTCCAGACCCCGGTCGAGGCGGCCTCCTCCTCGTCGGTGAGGACGCGCAGCGAACCGATCGGCCGCCACGGGTCGGCGGCGACCTGCTCCAGCAGGGCCACCAGCCGCCGGGCCAGCAGGGCGGCGGTCCCGGCGTCGGTGAGGTCGCCGGCGTACTCCAGCAGCAGGGCCATGCCCCGGCCCGGCCCGTGGTCGGCCACCGTGAAGTCCAGGTCGAACTTGGCCATGCCGGTGTCCATGTCGAACCACTCGGTCGGCAACCCGAACAACTCCGGATCGCCGTCCGGTCGACGGTGGTAACCGAGCATCACCTGGAACAGCGGGTTGCGGTCGGCCACCCGGGCCGGGTTGACCGCCTCCACGACACGGTCGAACGGCACGTCCTGGTGCTCGTACGCCGCCAGCGCCGCCTCCTTCACGCGCCCCAGCAACACGGCGAAGGACGGGTCCCCGGACAGATCGGTGCGCAGTACGAGCGTGTTGACGAAGAAGCCGACGAGGTCGTCCACCGCGCTGTCCGTGCGCCCCGCGATCGGTGCGCCGAGCGGGATGTCGTCGCCCGCGCCGAGCCGGTGCAGCAGTGCCGCCGTCGCCGCCTGGAACAGCATGAACACACTGACCTGGTGGGTGGCCGCCAGCTCCCTCAGCGCCGCGGCCGAAGCGTCCGGCAGGGCCGTCCGGACCATGCCGGCCCGGCCCGTGGCGCGGGCCGCGCCCGGCCGGTCCAGCGGCAGCGGGATCTCCTCGGGCAGCCCGCTCAGCGTCCGCGTCCAGTAGGCGAGCTGCCGCTCCCCGACCTCGGCGAGCAGCCGGTCCTGCCACAGCGTGTAGTCGGCGTACTGGACCGGCAGCGGGGGCCAGTCCGGCTCCCGGCCGGCGGTACGTGCGGCGTAGGCGCGGTCCAGATCGGCGAGGAACGGCCGGTCCGACCACTCGTCGGTGGTGATGTGGTGCAGTACCAGCGCCACCACGGTGTCCTCCGCCCCCAGCCGCAGCACCTGGGCACGGAGGGGCAGGTCCGCGGTCAGGTCGAACGGGCGCCGCTGTGCCTCCTGCAGACGCGTGGCGAGGTCTTCCGCGGGGCAGTCGTCCGTACGGAACTCCGGTTCGGCCTCATCGGCCGGCACGATCAGCTGGTACGGCTCGCCGTCCGCCACACCGAAGCGGGTTCGCAACGTCTCGTGACGACCCATCACATCGACGAGCGCGGCCCGCAGGGCGACCGGGTCGAGGGCGCCGCGGACCCGGAACACCAGTGGGAAGTTGTACGCGACCCCGCCCCCGGTGATCCGCTCCACCAGCCACAGCCGCCGCTGCGCCGCCGAGAGGGGAATCCGCGCGGGCCGTTCGGCGGGTGCGAGCACGGGCCGGGCCGGCCTCCCGGCACCGGCCCGCAGCGCCAGGGCCTCGGGCGTGGGGGCCTCGAACAGATCGCGGATCGCCAGCTCCGCGCCCAGTTCCGTACGGGCCCTGCTGATCAGCCGGGTCGCGAGCAGGGAGTGGCCGCCGAGGTCGAAGAAGCCGTCCTCGGCGCCGGTGCGCGGGAGCCCCAGGACCTCGGCGAACAGCCGGCACAGCACCTCCTCCGCCGGTGTGCGCGGCCCTCGCCCCTCCGAGAGCGCCACGGCCGGTTCCGCGTCCGGCAGCGCCCGCACGTCGAGCTTGCCGTTGCCGTTCATCGGCAGCGCGGGCACGACCACGAAGGCGGCCGGGACCATGTGGCCCGGCAGCCGCCGTCCCAGGCCCTCGCGCAGCCTGCGCACGAGGGCACCGTTGCCGCGGCTCGCGGCGGGAGCACTGGCGTACGGAGCCGTCCCCCGGTCCGGACGTGGCCGGTACAGTCCCGTCGTCCGGGTGCACCGCGCACCCCGGACGAACACGGCGTCGAAGAAGCCCGGTTCGTCCGACCAGGTGGTCAGCACCCGGTAGCCGTGCGACTCCCCGAGCTCCCGCAGCACGTCCGGTTCCACACCGGCCTCGGCCGATGCGGCGGGCGGCAAAGCGTCCACCGCCCTCAGCACGGCCAGGTCCGTGGCGGTCCGCGCGTCGGGCACCCGGCGCACCCGCAGCCGGTCCGGGGCGTGTTCCGCGGCGCCGAGACGGGCCGAGAGGTCCACGGACCCCGTCCAGTCGAGGACCGGCGCGTCCTCCAGGCGGACCGCGCCGGCCGTGTCCCCGCACAGGACGACGTCGTACCGGTAGCGCGTCAGCTCGTTGTGGTGCCGGCCGGCCTTGGTGCGCACCTCGGCGCCGAGACCGAGGGTGGTGAACCAGTCCGGGTGGACCAGGAGTTCCTTCTCCAGGGCGAGGCCCCGGTCGACCGCCGCCCGTAGTGAACGCGGATCGGTGCCCTCGTCGGCCCGGGCCCGCCGAATGCCCGCCTGGAAGGCCCGGGCCTGGCGAAGGTCGCGGACGTCACCGAGGAACAGGGCGCCCCCCGGGGCGAGCAGGGCCATGGCGCCCCGGATCACCTGGTGCAGATGCTCCAGACTCGGGAAGTACTGGACGACGGAGTTGATCACGACGGTGTCGAAGAACCCGCCGGGCAGACCGTCGGTCACCTCGGCCGACTGGCAGCGCAGCTCCACCTTCTCCGCCAGTTCCGGGTCCGCCCGCAGTTCCTCGCCGAGCTTGCGGATCGCGGGCTCGGCGAAGTCCGTGGCCCAGTAGGCCTCGGCGTCCGGGGCGAGCCGGGACAGCAGCAGACCCGATCCGACGCCGATCTCGAGGACGCGACGCGGCCGCAGCTCGCGGATGCTGCGCACGGTGGCCTCCCGCCATTCGCGCATGTGGGCGAGGGGGATCGGGTTCCCGTCGTAGGAGCTGTCCCAGCCGGCGAAGTCCTCGGTGAACAGGGCCGTGCCGATCTCCGCGTACTCGGCCGAGTAGATGTCCCGCCACTCGCCGACCTGCTCCCGCTCGGCCGACTCACGGGCCTCGGCTCCCGGCATGGCCGCTACGACGTACCCGACGAGCCGCCGGGTGCCGGGCGCCGCCGTGTCGTCCCGGGCGACCACCGCCGCCTGCGCCACCTCGGGGTGCTGTGCGAGCGCCGTCTCGATCTCGCCCAGCTCCACCCGGTGTCCGCGGATCTTCACCTGGTCGTCCGTGCGGCCGAGGAAGTCGAGATTGCCGTCGGCCCGCCGGCGCACCAGGTCCCCGGTGCGGTACACGCGCTCGCCCGGCCGGCCGTGCGGATCGGCCACGAACCGCTCCGCGGTGAGGCCCGGCCTGCGCAGGTAGCCGCGGGCGAGTCCCGCGCCGGCGATGTACAGCTCGCCCGCCACCCCGTCCGGCACCGGCCGCAGCCAGGTGTCGAGGATCCGTGCGCGGGTGGCGCGGATCGGGCGTCCCACGGTCGGGGCCGCGCTGTCGTGGGTACCGCCGCCGAGGGCGTTGATGGTGTACTCGGTGGGGCCGTACAGGTTGTAGCCGTACGTCCCCTCGGTGTCCCGCAGGGTCGCCCACACCGCCTCGGTGACCGCCTCCCCGCCGAGCAGCACCAGCGGCGGGCGATGGCCCTCCAGCAGGCCCTCCTCGATCAGCAGGTGCGCGTACGTCGGTGTCACGTTGACGACGTCGACGCGGTGTTCCTCGCAGTAGGCCACCAGGGCGGTGGCGTCACGCCGCAGCTCCTCGTCGCAGATGTGCACCTCGTGGCCCTCGACGAGCCACAGCAGCTCCTCCCAGGACATGTCGAACGCGAACGACACGGTGTGCGCGATGCGCAGCCGCCTCCCGCCGGCCGAGGCGACCGCCGGGGCGAAGATCTCCTCCTGGTGGTTGAGCTGCATGTTCGTCAGGCCCACGTACGGGGTGACCACTCCCTTCGGCCGCCCCGTCGAACCGGAGGTGTAGATGACGTACGCCGGGTGGTCCAGGCTGAACGACACGCGCACGGCGGCGGAGGAGAGGCCGGCCAGTTCGGTGGCCACCTCCGGGGAGTCGAGCAGCACCCGGGGGGTGCCGTCCGCGAGGGTCCGGGACACCGCCTGCGTCGACAGCAGGATCAGGGGGCGGGCGTCCGTCAGCATCAGGGAGAGCCGCTCGGCGGGATGGTCCAGCTCCAGCGGCAGGTACGCGGCGCCGGTGCGCAGCACGGCGAACAGGGCCACCACCATGTCGATCGAGCGCGGCAGGCCCAGCGCGACGACCCGCTCCGGCCCGGCTCCTCGGGCGAGGAGCAGCCTCGCCACGCGGTTGCAGCGGGCGTCCAGTTCGGCGAACGTCACCGTGGCGGAACCGAAGACCAGAGCCGTCGCCTCCGGTGTCCGGGCGGCCTGGGCGGCCAGCATGTCGGCCACCGTCAGGTGCGGCACCCGCTGACGGTTCCCCGACTCCTCCCGCGCCAGGGCGAGGGACTCGGCCGGGAGGAGCGGATCCAGCGACCCGACGGGTGCCGTCGGGTCGGCCGCGAGCCGGCCGGCCAGCAGCACGAACCGGTCGAGCAGACCCTGCGCGTACGCCCGGTCCAGCAGGTCCGGGCGGTGCGCGAGGGTGACGCGGATCCGCTCCCCGGGGGTGACGACCAGGTTGGCCGGGTAGTGGGTGGCGTCCACGTTCGCCACTGCGGTGGCGCCGTGCCGGTCGCGCAGCGCCGCGAGCCGCTCGTCCGTGTCGGCGTTGCGCAGCACGAACAGGGTGTCGAACAGGCGGCGGTGCCCCGTCTCGGCCTGGAGCACGCCGAGCCCCAGGTACTCGTACGGCATGAGCTCCATCCGCTCGGCCTGGACACGGCGCAGCAGATCCACGACCGGCTCACGCGGGTCGAACGCGATGCGTGCGGGGACGGTGTTGAGGAACATTCCCACGACGTTCTCGACGTCGGGCACCTCGCTGGGCCGCCCCGCCACGGTGGTGCCGAAGACGACGTCGGTGCGCCCGGTGGCACTGGCGAGGGCCAGCCCCCAGGCGGCGTTCAGCACCGTGTTGAGGGTCAGGCCGTGACCGCGAGCAGTCTCGCGCAGCCGGCCGGCCGTCTCCTCGTCGAGGACGGCGTCCAGGTGCTCCGGGAGCACCGGCTGCAGGTCCCGGTCGTCGACGGCCGGGACCAGCAGGGTGGGCTCGTCGAACCCGGCCAGCGCCGCTCGCCACGCCCCGGTCGCCCGTGCGTCGTCCTGGTGCTCCAGCCAGCTCAGGTAGTCGCGGTACGAACCGGGGGAGCGCAGTCCCGCCGCGTCGCCCCCGCTCGCGTACAGGGCGAACAGCTCGTCGAGGAACAGCCAGGCGGACCAGCCGTCCCAGAGGATCAGATGGCGGCCGATCACGAGCCGGTCCCCGCGCCCGGGACCCAACCGCACGAGCAGTATCCGGAACAGCAGCGGCCGGGACAGGTCGAAACGGCGGGACCGCTCCTCTTCCATCAACTCGGCCATTCGCCGGTCCTGTTCGGCCCGGGGGACCTCCGACAGATCCACCTCCAGGACCGGGACCTCGGCGTCGCGGACGATGAACTGCACGGGTCGCCGCAGACCCTCGCCGGTGAAGCCGGCCCGCAGACCCGGATTGCGGTCCAGCAGTGTGCGGGCCGCCGCCCGCAGCCTCGCGGTGTCCACCCCGGCGGCCAGGTCGAAGGACTCGTGGACCGTGTACACGTCCAGGGCCCCGTCGTCGTACGCCGAGTGGAAGAACAGGCCCTCCTGCAGCGGGGCCAGCGGCCACACGTCCTCGATCCGGCCGGGGGCCAGCCGCTCCACCCGCTCCCGTTCCTCGTCCGTCAGGGCGAACGCCGACGCGGCCGTGTCCCGGTCGGCCGCCGCGACGGTGCCCGCCACCGCGGCGAGCGCCACGGGTGTGCGGTGCTCGAACACCTCCCGCGGGCCCAGCTCCAGACCCGCGCGGCGGGCCCGGCTGGAGACGGCGATGGAGCTGATGCTGTCGCCGCCGAGCAGGAAGAAGTCGTCGTCGATGCCGACGTCCGGCACGCCCAGCACCGCCCCGAAGATGTCCGTCAGCAGCCGCTCACGCCCGTCGCGGGGTGCCCGGACTGCCGCGCGCACGGCACGCGGGGCGGGCAGCGCGGCCCGGTCCAGCTTGCCGCTGAGGGTGAGCGGCAGGGCCTCGAGGACCACCCAGCCACCCGGCACCATCGGGGCGGGCAGCAACTCCGCCAGCCCCGCGCGCAGTTCGGTCACCTGCGGGGCGTCCCCGCCGGTCACCGACGGCACCACGTACGCCACGAGCGCGTCGTCCCGCACCGTCACGGCCGCCTGGCCCACCCCGCGCAGCCGCAGCAGCGCGGCCTCGATCTCACCCGGCTCGATGCGGTTGCCGTGCAGCTTGACCTGCCGGTCGGTGCGGCCCAGGTACTCGACCACCCCGTCCGCGCGGCGCCGCACCAGATCGCCGGTGCGGTACATCCGGCTGCCGGGCGGCCCGTAGGGGTCGGCCGTGAACCGCTCGGCCGTCAGACCGGGGCGCGCGTGGTAGCCGCGCGCCAGCTGGACACCGGTCAGATAGAGCTCGCCCGGCAACCCGTCCGGAACCGGCCGCAGACACAGGTCCAGCACCCGCAGCCCGGTGTTCCACACCGGCCGCCCGATGGGCACGGCGTGGGTGTCGCCGCCCTCCCGCGGATCGAACGGATGGTGTGTGACGTCGACCGCGGCCTCCGTGGGGCCGTAGAGGTTGTGCAGGGGCACTCCGGTCAGCGCGTGCCACCGGCGAGCGGCGGCGAGCGGCAGCGCCTCGCCACTGCTCAGCACGCGGCGCAGCGACGCCGACCAGCCCGGGTGGCCCGCGAGTTCGTCCGACCCCAGGAACGCCTCCAGCAGGGACGGCACGAAGTGCATCGTGGTGACGGCCTGCTCCCGCACCAGCGCGGCCAGGTACGCAGGGTCGCGGTGGCCGTCCGGGCGGGCGAGGACGACGGCGGCACCTTCGAGGAGAGGCCAGAAGAACTCCCACACGGACACGTCGAAACCGGACGGGGTCTTCTGCAGTACGCGGTCGTCGGCGCGCAGGCCGTAGGCGTCCTGCATCCACGCCAGGCGGTTGACGACGGCCCGGTGGGTGACGACGACGCCCTTGGGCCGTCCGGTGGAACCCGAGGTGTAGATGAGGTAGGCGGGGTCGTCGGGGCGGGCGGCGCGGCCCTCCACCGGCACCGGGCCGGTACCGTTCCCGTCCCCGTCGTCCCCTGGGGAGTCGAGCAGCAGGACCGAGGTCCCGGCACGTTCCGGCAGGCCAGGGGCCGTAGCGGCGACCGCGACCACCGTTGTCGCACCGGAGTCGGACAGCATGTGGGCCACCCGGTCCGCCGGGTAGTCCGGATCCAGCGGCAGATAGGCGGCGCCCGACCCGAGCACGCCGAGCAGGGCCACCATCAGCTCCGCCGAGCGGGGTACGGCGACCGCCACGAAGTCGCCGGGTCCGACGCCGCGGCCCCGCAGCCGGGCGGCCAACGAAGTCGCCCGGGCGTCGAGTTCGGCGTAGTCGAGCCGTTCCCCCTCGAAGACCACGGCCGTGGCACCGGGGGTCCGGGCCGCCTGCGCCGCGAACGCGGCGGCCAGCGTGGTCTCCGGGACCGCGCGCTCCTCACCGGCCTGACCTGCGCGCAGCGCCTCGTCCGGTGCCGGCGGGTCGACGGAGCCCACCGCCCGGGAGGGGTCTGCGGCGAACGCCTCCAGGATCCGGACCAACCGGTCGCCGAGCGCCCGTACGGTGCCGGCGTCGAGCCGCTGTGCGTGGTGCTTGAGCCGCAGGTCCAGCCGAGGGCCCGGCCGGGCCACGAGCGCGAGGGGATAGTGCACCGCGTCGTGGAACACGTCACCGGTGATCCGGACGCTGCCCGACGGGTCCGTCAGCCCCCCGGCGGCGGGGTAGTTCTCGACCACCAGCAGTGTGTCGAAGAGTTCGCCCCCGCCGGAGTGGCCCGCGACCCGCTGGATCTCCGCGAGTCCGAGGTGCTGGTGGTCCAGCAGCAGGGCCTGCTCGTCCTGGAGACGGGACAGGACGCGCCCCAGGGACTCCCGCGGCGTCCAGCGCAGCCGGGTCGGCAGGGTGTTGATGAACAGCCCCACCATCGTGTCGATGCCGTCGACCTCGCTGTCGCGGCCCGACACCGTGGTGCCGAAGACCACGTCGCCGCGGCCCGTGAGCCGGCCGATCAGCAGCCCCCAGGCGGCCTGCAGCACCGTACCGAGCGTCACGCCGTGCTCCCGGGCCCGTTCGGCGAGACGCGCGGTGGTCCTTTCGGACAGCTGCACCCGGACGTGCGCGGGACGCACCGGCCCGCCCGCGGACGGGGCGCCCACCAGCCGGGTCGGCCCGTCCAGTCCGGCGAGTGCGGAGCGCCACGCCCCTCGGGCGGCGTCCCGGTCCTGCTCGCCCAGGCGGCGCAGGAAGGCACGGTACGGCGTGACCGGCGGGAGGGCGGGGGCGGACGTGCCGTAACAGGCCATCAGTTCGCGGTGCAGCACGGGCAGCGACCAGCCGTCCGCGATGATGTGATGGAACGTCAGCACCAGTCGGCTGCGCCGCTCGCCGAGCCGCACCAGGGCGCAGCGCACCAGCGGTGGCGCCCCCAGATCGAACGGGGCTTCCCGTTCCTCCGCGCACACCGCCTCCCCCAGGGCGCCACGGGCCGCGTCATCCTCGGCGGAGAGGTCGGCCTCACGCCACGGCAGCACGACGTCCCGGACGACGACCTGCACCGGAGTGCCGTCGGGGCGCTGCCGGAACCCGGCCCTCAGCGGCGCGTGCCGGTCCAGCAGCCGCTGGGCCGCCCGGCGCAGCGTGCCGCCGTCGACCGGGCCGGCCAGGTCGAGGACCTGCTGCACCACATAGGCGTCGCCGCCCGGTCCACCGGTCAGCGCGTGGAAGTGGAACCCCTGCTGGAGCGGTGTCAGGGGAAGCAGTTCCTCGATCGCGAGGGGATCCGGTCCCTGGACGGCGGCGAGTTCGGCGGTGTCCGGCACGGGCGGCGGGGCCGTGGCGGGGGAGCCGGACGCCACCGCCCGGTCGACGGCGGCCTTCGCCAGTCCCTCCACCGTGCGGTGCCGGAAGACCTCGCGCGGTGTGAGCCGCAGCCCCGCCTCCCGGGCCCTGATCAGCAACCGGACGGCGGTGATGCTGTCTCCGCCGAGCGCCAGGAAGTCGTCCTCGGCCGTGACCCGGTCCAGCCCGAGGACCTCTGCGAACAACCGGGCGAGCAGGGACTCGCGCGCGGTCCGCGGCGCACGGCCCGCACTCGTCGCCGCATGGTCCGGGACGGGCAGCGACCTGGTGTCGATCTTGCCGCTCGGGGTGACGGGCAGGGTGTGGACCGGGACGAAGGCCGCGGGCACCATGTAGTCCGGCAGCGAGGCGGACGCGTGTTCGCGCAGCGTCCTCATCAGGGCCACGGGGTCGCGGAAGGGCACCGGACGGTTGGCGCGCGGGTACGCCCCGCCGCCGCGGTACAGCCCGGCCGGGGAAGCGTCGAGGGCGAACACCGCGTCGAACGCCCCGTCGTCGGCAATGCCGTTCCAGGTGAGCGCCACCCGGTAGCCGTGCTCGGCGGCGACGGCGTGGTAGTCCTCCGGGTCCGCACCCGGATCCGCCGAGCCGCCCGCGCCCTCCAGCCGCCGCAGGTCCGCCAGGTCGTCGGCCAGGCGGGCGTTCGGCACGCCCGTGATCCGCAGCCGCCGGGGGCGCCGCGCCAGCAGCGGGCCCGGCCCGCCCGACTCCGCCGCCGAGGCCCAGCCGACCTCCCGCTCGCCCGTGACGGCCGCCGCCGGCTCGCCGGGACGCAGGACGACGTCGTACCGGTAGCGGCTCAGCTCGTTGTGGAACACGGCCCGTTTCATCCGGACCTCCGCGCCGAACCCGTCGAGGGCGGCGAAGAAGTCCGGATCGAGGAGCAGTTCGCCCTCCCAGCGCACCGACCGTTCCACGGCGGCGCGCAGCGCGGTCCTGTCCGGGTCGTCGGCCCCGCGGAGCGACGCGCGGCGGGTCTCGACCGCCGCGCGCAGCGTGCGCAGCAGCCGTAGATTGCGCACGTCCCCGAGGAAGATCCGGCCGCCCGGAGCGAGCAGCGCCGACACCTTCCGCAGGACGTCCTCGAGGTACTCGGCGCTCGGGAAGTACTGCGCCACGGAGTTGAGCACGACGGTGTCGAACCAGCCGGCGGGCAGCCCCTCGGTGTCGTGCGCGGGCCGGGTCAGCAGTTCGACCCTGCCCGCGAGTCCGGGGTCGGCGCCGACGTGGGCGCGCAGTGCCTCGACCGCCTCCCGGGACAGGTCGGTGGCCCAGTACGACTCGCAGCCGGGGGCGATCCGCGACAGGATCAGCCCGCTGCCGGCGCCGATCTCCAGCACGCGGCGGGCGGGCCCCGCGTCACGGATGCTCCGGACCGTCTCCCGGTGCCACTCGCGCATCTCCTCGACGGGGATGGGCCGTCCGTCGTACATGCTGTTCCAGCCGGCGAAGTTCTCGCGGAGACCGTCCGGTCCGGCCGCCCGGTGGAGGAGCTCGTGCATCTCCTTCCACTCCTCGATGCCGGTGTACGGGTCGGCGTCCGGTGGCGGGTCGAGCGCGGGCACGACGTAGGCGGCGAGTCGCCGGTCTCCGGGCCGGTCCTCGCGCGCGACCACCGTGACCTGGTCGACGGCGGGGTGGCCGCGCAGCACGGACTCGATCTCGCCGGGCTCGATGCGGAACCCGCGGATCTTGACCTGCGCGTCGGCCCGGCCCAGGAACTCCAGCCTGCCGTCGCCCCTCCAGCGGACCAGGTCGCCCGTGCGGTACAGCCGTTCGCCGGGCTCGCCGAACGGGTCGGCGACGAACCGCTCGGCCGTCAGGTCGGGACGGCCCAGATAGCCCCGCGCGAGGCCCGCACCCCCCAGGTAGAGCTCACCCGTGACACCGGCGGGAACCGGCCGGAGGCAGGCGTCGAGGACGTACGCCCTGGTGCCCGGGTCGGGCACGCCGATCGGCACGACGGACCCGGTGGGGATGTCCGGATCGCACAGCCCCAGTGTGGAGTTGGTGGTCGCCTCGGTCGGCCCGTACGCGTTGAACATCATGCGGCCGCGGGCATAGCGGCCCACCAGCTCCGGGGAGACCCGCTCCGTGCCGGCCAGCAGCGTCGCGTCCGCCGGCAGGTGCACGTCGCCGGGCATGGCGGCGAGCAGCGCCGGAGGCAGGATCATGAAGGTGATGCCGTGGGCGTGCGCGTAGTCCGCGAGCGGGGCGCCGGGCACCCGGAGCTCGGCCGGCACGACGACGAGCCGCCCGCCCGAGAGGAGCCCGAGGCACAGGTCCCAGAAGGCGACGTCGAAGCTCGGCGAGGCGAACTGCAGCACCCGACTGTGCGGGCCGATGCCGAACCGCTGGGTCTGGGTGGCGACGAGCTTGGCCACACCGCTGTGCGCGAGGACGACCCCCTTGGGCCGGCCGGTCGACCCGGAGGTGTAGATGACGCAGGCGGCGCCGAGGACGTTCAGCGGGGCGCCGCGATCGGCGTCGGTCGGGTCGTGCGCGGGCCGCCCCGCCAGCTCGGCGGCGGTGTCCGGCGCGTCCAGGGCGAGCACCGCCGTCCCGTCCCGCCCGGGGAGTTCGCCGGCGGTCTCCGCGGTGGTGACCGTGCAGACGGGAGCGGAGTCCGCAAGCATGTAGGCGACGCGGTCGACCGGGTAGTCGTGGTCGACGGGCAGATAGGCGGCACCGGACTTCAGCACCGCGACCTCGGCCACGATCAGGTCCACGGAGCGCGGCAGGGCGAGCGCCACGATCCGCTCGGGGCCCGCGCCGCGCGCGATCAGCGCGTGGGCGAGTCGGTTGGCGCGCGCGTCCAGCTCGGCGTAGGTCAGTGCCTCGTCGCCGAGTACCAGGGCGACCGCGTCGGGACGGGTGCGGACCTGTTCGGCGAACAGCGCGGGCCAGGTCGTCGCCGGCACCTCGTGCCCGGTGGCGTTCCAGTCGCGCACGACCTGCCGGTACTCCTCCGCGTCCATCAGATCGAGGGCTCCGAGAGGCGCCTCGGGACGTGCCAGGGCGTCCGTCAGCAAGGTCCGGTAGTGGCCGAGCATCCGCTCCACGGTGGCGCCGTCGAAGAGCGCCGTCCTGTACGTGGCCCGCACCGAGCCCTCGCCCACCTCCAGCAGCAGGTCCACGGAGTCCGGTAGGCCCGCCGCGGGCCGGGAGGCGGTCCCGAGAGCCGTGTTGAAGAACGCCCCCTCGCCGTCCCGCCCCGGCTGCGGGAGAAGTTCGTCGGCGAGGACGTCCAGAGGGGCGCGATGGGCCTCCGCCTCCTGCCGTGCCTGCTCGACCCGGCGCTCCAACTCGGCGAAGGACGGCTCGTGTTCGGCGGACACCCGCACCGGCAGACCGTCGTGGCCCACGGTGAGGTCGATGGCACCGCTGTAGCGGTGAAGCAGCGTCAGGAACGCGGCCAGCAGCACGGAGTCGGCGGCGTCCGGCAGCCCGGACAGGACGTGGGACTGCCGTTCCCACCCGACGGCCGGTGCGTACGGGCGGTCTCGGGGGAGCGAGATCTCCTGCGGAAGCGGCGTCAGTACCCGCCGCCAGTAGGCCAGAACTTCCTCGGAACCGCACACGTGCCGTCCCTCCCCAAGCGGGCCGGTCCCGGCACTGGGCCGGGGGATCGGCGTCATACTAAGGTAAGGGTTACCTAATTCACAGGGTGCCTGTGGGCTTCCCCCCGAGGGGGTGCGACGGCCACACTCGTCCTGCAGTCGGCACCGGAGCGACCGTGGAGGAAGACGACGTGGGGACCTTGGCGGTCCGGGCGGCGAAGGGCCCCCGCGCGGTGCTGTTGCTGTCGCTGACCGGTGCGCTGCTCCTGGCACTGTGCGGCGTCTCGATGACGTTCGGAGCCCTGAGCGTCCCGCTCGGCCAGGTGTGGGACACCCTGCTCGGCGACGCCCCCGACTCCCGTGTGGACAACGTGATCTGGTCCGTCCGGCTCCCGCGCACCGTCCTCGGACTCGCCACCGGCGCCGCCCTGGGGCTCTCCGGTGCGCTGATGCAGGCACTGACCCGGAACCCGCTCGCGGATCCGGGCATCCTCGGCGTGAGCGCCGGGGCGGCCTTCGCCGTCGTGCTCTCCGTCGGCGTCCTCGGCCTCGGCTCCCTCCACGGCCACATCTGGTTCGCGCTCGCCGGCGCCCTGGCCGCCACCGTCCTCGTCCATCTGCTCGGCGGCCTCGGCCGATCCGGGTACACACCCGTCAGACTCGCCCTGGCCGGCGTCGCCGTGACCTCCGTGCTCTTCTCCCTCACCAGCGCCGTGGCCCTGACCGATCCCGACGCCCTCAATCGCTACCGCTTCTGGTCGGCGGGCTCCCTCGCGGGGCAGGACGGCGAAGTCCTCGTACGGGTGCTGCCGTTCCTGGCCGTCGGTGCCGTACTCGCCCTCGCCTGCGCCCGCGGACTCAACAGCCTGGCCCTCGGCGACGACGTGGCCAGGTCCCTGGGACTGGGGACCGGCCCGCTGCGCGCCCAGGGCGTCGTCGCCGTCACGCTCCTCACCGGCGGGGCCGTCGCCGTCATCGGCCCGGTGGTCTTCGTCGGCCTCGTCGTGCCCCACGTCGCCCGCGTCCTCGCCCAGTACGCGGGCATCGGGCCCGACCACCGCTGGCTGCTGCCCCTGTCGGCGCTGCTCGCTCCCTGTCTGCTGCTGGCCGCCGACATCGCGGGCCGGCTGGTCGCCCGACCGGTCGAGATCCAGGCCGGAGTCCTGGTCGCCTTCGTCGGTGGGCCCTTCTTCATCGCGATGGTACGCCGCCGACGACTCGCGGAGCTGTGAGCCATGAGCACCGAACTCGCCCCCGGTCCCGGCCGGGACCTCACTCCCGGCGCACGGCCCCCGTGGCGGACTCCCGGCCGGCTCGCCTTCCGGCTCGCCGTCCCGCCCGTCTCCGGTGTCCTCAGGCCCCGGCTGGTGGGGGTGTGCACCGTCCTCGCCGCCACCGCGTTCGCCGCCTTCTGGGTGGGCGTCTCCGTCGGCGAGGTCTCGCTCCCGCTCTCCGACGTGCTGCGGGCGCTGGCGGGTGGGGGCGAGCCCGGCACCCGGCTGATCGTCCACGAACTCCGACTGCCCCGGGCGGTGGCGGGCCTGCTCGTCGGCGTCGCCTTCGGCGTCTCGGGCGCGCTGCTCCAGACCATGACGCTCAATCCGCTGGCGAGCCCGGACATGATGGGCATCACCCAGGGCGCGGGCACCGCCGTGGTCGCGAGCATCGTCCTCGGCTGGGACTTCGGCGCCGGTACGCAGCTCATGGGGCTGCTCGGGGCGCTCGCGGCGGCGTTCCTGGTGTACGTGCTGGCGTGGAAGCGGGGCACGACCGGCTACCGGATCGTCCTCGTCGGCGTCGGCGTCGCCTGGATCTGCACCAGCGCGACCGACTACCTCATGGCCCACGGGCGCCGGTTCGAGGCGCAGGCGGCCCTCGGCTGGCTCGTCGGCAACCTCAACGGCCGCACCTGGCAGCAGATCGGCCCGCTCGCCCTGACCGTCGTGGTGCTCCTGCCCGCGGCCCTGCTGCTCGGACGGCAGATGCGGACACTCCAGCTGGGCGACGACATCGCCCGGGGCCTCGGCACCCGCGTCCAGGCCGTCCGCGTCGCCGTACTGGTCTGCGCCGTCGGGCTGGTGGCCCTCGGCACGGCCGCCGCCGGCCCGGTGGCGTTCGTCGCCCTGGCCGCCCCGCAGATCGCCCAGCGGCTCGCGGGGACGGCCTTCCCGCCACCCGTCGCCTCGGGACTGGCCGGCGCCGTCGTCGTGCTCGCGTCCGACCTGGCCGCCCGGAAGCTGATCCCCGGCACCGAGTTGCCGGTCGGCATCGTCACCGGTGTGCTCGGCGCCCCCGTACTGCTGTGGCTGCTCGTCCGCGCCGATCGCGCCGGCTCAGGAGGTTGAGGAACGTGTCGTCGAGGTACGAGGACCCGTACGCTGCGGAGCCGCGCACACCGTCCCGCGAGACGCGGGACCGGAGCCCCGAGAACCGCCCGCCGGCACCGGGGTTCGGGGCGGCGCCCCCCGAACTGGGCGCGCGGGGACTGCGGCTGGCCTACGACGACCGGATCGTCGTGGAGGACCTCGATGTGACGATCCCCCCGGGGCGCGTGACGGTGATCATCGGAGCGAACGCCTGCGGCAAGTCGACGCTGCTGCGAGCCCTCGCCCGGCTGCTGAAACCCCGGGCCGGTGCCGTGCACCTCGACGGGCGTTCGCTGCACTCCCTCCCGACCCGCGAACTGGCCCGGCGGCTCGGCATCCTGCCCCAGTCGCCCGTGGCCCCCGAGGGGCTGACCGTCGTCGATCTCGTGGGACGCGGCCGCTCACCGCACCAGACGTGGTGGCGCCAGTGGTCGTCGGGGGACGAGCGGGCGGTCCACGACGCGCTGCGCGCCACCTCGATGACGGACCTCGCCCACCGCGCCGTCGACGAGCTCTCCGGCGGGCAGCGGCAGCGGGCCTGGATCGCGATGGCGGTCGCCCAGGGCACTCCCGTACTGCTGCTGGACGAGCCCACCACCTACCTCGATCTGGCGCACCAGATCGACGTCCTGGACCTCGTCACCGATCTGAACCGGCACCAGGGCAGGACCGTCGTCATGGTGCTGCACGACCTCAACCACGCCTGCCGCTACGCCGACCACGTCATCGCCATGAAGGCCGGCCGTGTCGTGGGCGAGGGCACGCCGGGCGAGGTCGTCACCGCCCCCATGGTGGAGGAGGTCTTCGGGCTGCGCTGCGTCGTCGGCACCGATCCCGTCAGCGGGACCCCCATGGTGGTCCCGGTCGGCCGCCACCACGTGCCGGAGCCCGGCGCCAGGGGAGCGCCCGTCCCCGGCGCCGTCGGATGACCCGGCACCGGGCCGGCCGGGCACCTGCGGCCGCCCGGCCGGCCCCCTGCCCGGGAGGCGGGCGGGTCAGGGACGGTCCGTCAGATAGCCGCCCATGGTGCGGAAGTACTCCGTCGCGGCCAGTTCCGAGCCCCCCTCGGTCCGCACGCGCCTGACCACCAGACCGGGGAGCCGTCCCGAGCGCGCCTCGGCGCCCGCGACGATGACGACCCCGTCGCCCTCGCGGATGAAGATCCGTCCGGGCGTCCCTCCGTAACGCCCCCGCGAGACGGCGGCGGAGACGATCCGCAGGCGCCTGCCGCGGTGATGGGTGAAAGCGTTGGGATACGGATCGGACTGTGCGCGGACGAAGCGTTCGAGCACGTCGGCGGGCCAGGTCCAGTCGATCCGACTGTCCTCCGGGGAGCGCTTGTGGAAGAAGCTGGACCGAGTGGTGTCCTGCGGCCTCCACACCGCCTTCCCGGAGGAGATGAGGGCGAGCGAGTCGTTGACCAGGGGGCCGATGAGGTCGACCGTGCGGTGGAAGAGGTCCGTGGCGGTGTCGGCCGGCCCGACCGGTACGGAACGCTGCAACAGCACGTCGCCCTTGTCGAGTTCGGCGTTCATGCGGTGGGCGGTGACGCCCACCTCCTGCTCGCCGTTGATGAGGGCCCAGATGAGCGGGGAGAAGCCGGCGTAGGCCGGCAGCAGGGAGTCGTGGACGTTGAGGGTGCCGTGCGGGGGGAGGCCGAAGATCTCCGGGGGGAGCCAGGTGCGCCAGTTGTTGGCCACGATGAGGTCCGGCTCGGCCGACGCGACCGCCTGGAGGAGTTCGGCGTCGTCGGGGCGGTTGCGCAGCATCACGGGCACGCCGTGCTTCTCGGCGAGGTCGGCCACCGAGTCGTTCCAGATCCTCTCGTAGGCGTGGTCGCTCCTGGGGTGCGTGACGACCAGGGGGACCTCGTGCTCCGAGTCCAGCAGCGCCTGCAGCGTCCGGTGTCCCCAGGTCTGATAGCCGAACATGACGACCCGCATCTGAGCCCTCCTCAGCCATTGAAAGGTAAGGCTTACCTTATCTAGTATGTCCCTGCTCAGGGGAGCCCGTGTTCCCGACTCGGGGCACTGTGAACCCCCTTGGGGGAGGCGATGACGCGGTGACGACATGGCACGGAAACCCGGAACACATCCACGACGTACTGGGCATCGGCTTCGGACCGTCCAACCTCGCACTCGCCATCGCCGTTCAGGAGCGCACCGCGAGAACCCCCGGAGATCCGTTCCGCGCTCTCTTCCTCGAACGGCAGGCGGGTTTCGGCTGGCACCGGGGCATGCTCATCGACGACGCCACCATGCAGGTGTCCTTCCTCAAGGACCTCGTGACCCTGCGCGACCCGACCAGCGACTTCAGCTTCCTCGCCTATCTCCACGAGCGAGGCAGGCTGGTCGACTTCCTCAACCAGAAGTCGCTGTTCCCCCTGCGCATCGAGTTCCACGACTACTTCGAGTGGGCCGCCTCGCGCCTCGCCCACCTCGTCGAGTACTCCGCCGAGGTCGTGTCGGTCCGGCCCGTGACCGCGGACGGCGAGGTCCGCTGGTTCGACGTCGTCAGCCGCGACCCCGCGGGCCCGGGGCGCACGACCGTCCGCCGCACCCGCGGTATCTGTGTCGCCACCGGCCTCGAACCGCATCTGCCGCCCGGAACCGTGCTGTCCGAACGCGTCTGGCACAACAGCGAGTTGCTGCCCCGCGTCGGTGAACTCCGGCGTTCCGGAGCTCCGGTGCGCCGCGCCGTCGTCCTCGGCGCCGGTCAGAGCGCCGCCGAGGCGGTCGACTACCTCCATCGGAGCTTCCCCGACGCCGAGATCTGTTCGGTGTTCGCCAAGTACGGCTACACGCCGGCCGACGACAGCCCGTTCGCCAACAGGATCTTCGACCCCGAGGCGGTCGACGTCTACTTCGGCGCGCCCGCCGACGTGAAGCGCTCCCTGTTCGACTACCACCGCAGCACCAACTACTCGGTGGTGGACATGGATCTGATCCAGTCACTGTCCCGGACGATGTACCAGGAGAAGGTGCGGGGCCGGCGACGGCTGCGCATGATGAACGTCTCCCGCATCAGGGAGGTCGGGACGCACCCGGGAGGCGTCCGGATGGCCGTGGAGTTCCTGCCCACCGGCGAGCGCGAGGTGCTGGAGGCGGACCTGCTCGTCCACGCCACCGGATACCGGCCGCGGGGCCTGGGGGAGGACCTCGGGGAGGTCGGCAAACTGTGCCTCAGGGACGAGGAGGACGCCCTCCGGGTGGGCCGCGACCACCGGGTGGAGACCGCGCCCAATGTGACGGCGGCCGTCTACCTCCAGGGGGGCACGGAGCACACCCACGGTCTCGCGTCGACCCTGCTGTCGACCACCGCGATCCGTGCCGGGGAGATCTGCGGCGCGCTCTTCGCGCGGCGGGGGGTGAGTGTGCCCGGAACGGGCTTCGCCGCCTGACCGCGCGGGCGCGGGCGGCTCCGTCGGCGCCCGCGCGGTCAGGGGGTCTGCTCCGGCGCGAGTTCCTCGATCAGTCCTTCGACGAGCTTCCTGATCTCGTCGCGGATCGGGCGTACGGCCTCCACGCCCTGGCCCGCGGGGTCCTCCAGGGTCCAGTCCAGGTAGCGCTTGCCGGGGAAGACGGGGCAGGTGTCGCCGCAGCCCATGGTGATGCAGACGTCGGACTCCCTGACCGCGTCCACGGTCAGGATCTTCGGCGTCTCGGCGGAGATGTCGATGCCGACCTCACGCATGGCCTCGACCGCGGCCGGGTTGACCTGGTCGGCGGGAGCGGAGCCGGCGGAGCGGACCTCGATACGGTCCCCGGCGAGGTGGGACAGCCACCCGGCGGCCATCTGGGAGCGGCCGGCGTTGTGGACGCAGACGAACAGGACGGAGGGCTTCTCGGCCATCGCGGGTCTCTCTCTTGTCTCGCGTACGGTGTCTTGCCACGTCACGGTCTTGCCACGTCACGCGGGGGTATCAGGCGCGAATGACGTCAGCACCTGGTGGCGTCAGCGGCCACTGATGTGACAGTATCAGTCCATGATGACGTCAGTCGACACTGACCTGGTTCGGGTTCTGGCCGACCCGCTCAGGCTCCGGATCGTGACCCTCCTCGCCCGGGAGACGCTCTGCACCACCCACCTCGTCGAGGAGACCGGCGCCAGGCAGACCAACCTCTCCAACCACCTCAAGGTGCTGCGCGAGGCGGGCGTGGTCGAGACGGAGCCCTGCGGGCGATTCACCTACTACCGGCTGAAGCCCGAGGTCCTCGACTCGCTGGCCGGCCAGTTCGCCGAGCTGGCCAGGACCGCCCACGCCACGGCCGCGGCCAACATCAAGCGTTCCTGCCCCTGACCCACCGCGCACCGCGCGACTGCACGCATCGAGGAGTTCCGTTGAGCGCCACCGAGGCCGCTTCCGCCCGCCCGGACGATTCCCCCATGGCTCCGGTCGCGGACCCGCAGCCCGCGCCGGGTGCCACGCCGCCCCGCACCCCTCTCGTCGCCCGCGCGGCCGCCGAACTGGTGGGCAGCGCCGCCCTGGTGGCCGTCGTCGTCGGGTCCGGTATCCAGGCCACCGGGCTCACCCGGGACGTCGGTCTGCAGCTCCTGGCCAACTCGCTCGCCACGGTCTTCGGGCTCGGTGTGCTGATCGCCCTGCTCGGCCCGGTCTCCGGAGCCCACTTCAACCCCGCCGTGACGCTCGCCGAGTGGTGGACCGCCCGTCGCGGAGGCGGCGGCGTCACCGCCCGCGAGGCCGCCGTCTACGTACCGGCCCAGATCACGGGTGCGGTCGCGGGCGCCGTCCTCGCCGACGCCATGTTCGGTGAGCCCCTTGTGCAGTGGTCCACGCACGAGCGGTCCGCCGGCAACCTGCTGCTCGGCGAGACCGTGGCAACGGCCGGACTGATCCTGCTCGTCTTCGGCCTGGCGCGCACCGACCGGCTCCGGTTCGCCCCCGTGGCGGTCGCCTCCTACATCGGCGCCGCCTACTGGTTCACCTCCTCCACGTCCTTCGCCAACCCGGCGGTGACCATCGGACGGGCGTTCACCGACACCTTCGCCGGTATCGCCCCCGCCTCCGTCCCCGGTTTCATCGCCGCCCAACTCGCCGGCGCCGTCGTGGGCCTCGCCCTGGTCGCGCTCATCTTCGTGCCCGGCCACCGCACCACCGAGGCGCAGCCGGCCGCATGACGCGGGCCGGCGCGAAGGCCCCGTTCGTGCCCGTCCGCTCCCGCCGCCTGGTGCTCCGTTGCCCGTTTGTGCCGCCGAGTCGGCCGGTGCGGTCCCCTCGCCGACGCGGCGTCCCGGACCGCCAGGCGGGCCGGGGTGGCGGGGGAGCCGCCGTGTCTGTCGCGTCGGAGCCGGTGCCGCGGGACGCCCGCCGGTCGCAGCCGCCGGTCCGGGACGGGGGCGACTCCCTGCCCTGGCCCGTCGAGGTCCGTGCCGGGCCGGGGCCCCGTCGCCGCCCGGCAGCCGCGTGGCGGGTGTTCTTCCATGCCGTCGCCGTCGCCGTCGCCGTCGCCGTCGGCCGGAGCGCCTGCGGTGCGCCCGCCGCCGGCCGGTGGTCCCGGGTCCGGCCCGGCGGTCACGCGGCCGGGGCCGCCGTCGTGGCCGTCGTGGCCGTCGTGAGGAGTCTGCCCATGGCCGCGAGGACCGACGGCTCCACGCGGTAGTAGACCCACGTACCGCGCCGCTCCGAGGTCAGCAGCCCTGCCTCCTTGAGCTTCTTCAGGTGGTGGGACACCGTCGGCTGGGACACGCCGACGTCGGAGATGTCGCACACGCACGCCTCACCGCCCTCGTGCGAGGCGACCGAGGAGAACAGCCGCAGTCGGACCGGATCGCCGAGCGCCTTGAACATGCGCGCGGCGGTCTCCGCCTCCTCGGCCGTCATCGGCCGCTCGTCCAGCGGGGGGCAGCACGGCACGGCGCCTTCGTCGGTGGGCTCGACCAGCGGCAACGTCTTGGCGTTCGACATACGTCTATGTTGACATGCGTCGAATCAATCGCCCAGTGGCGGGTGCGGCCCGCTCCGTCGTCCCCTGCTCCCCCCGGTGGCGATGGTGCGCCTGCGTCGCGCCGCTCCCACTCGCGCTGACGGCCCGCGCGGGCGTGTGTGACGGCGGTGCGGGGCTGTCACGCCGTTCCGGCCCCTCGTGGTGCCGGGGTGGGTCGTGGGGCGGTGGCCAGGATCGGCCCGCATTGCGCTCGATCGAAATCGATGAATGTCTATATTGACTCATGTCGAATCAGATGCCATGCTGGTGGAACAAGTCATCGACGGATGTCGAAACAGAAATGGGGAGTCATTGTGAACGTGCCCAACGCCACCCTGCCCGTCGTGGTGATCGGGGCCGGCCCGATCGGTCTGGCCGCCGCTGCCCACCTCGTCGAACGAGGTCTTGACCCCCTGGTCCTGGAGGCCGGGACGAGCGCGGGCAGCGCGGTACGGGAGTGGAGCCACGTGCGGCTGTTCTCCACCTGGGCCGAGGTGGTCGACCCCGCCGCCGAGAAGCTGCTGGCGCCCACGGGCTGGGTGAGGCCGGACGGGGCCACGTACCCGACCGGTGGCGACTGGGCGCAGCGCTACCTCAGGCCCCTGGCCGACGTCCTCGGTGAGAGGGTCCGGTTCGGTGCCCGCGTCATCGGTGTCTCCCGCGTCGGCCGCGACCGCGTCGTGGACGCCGACCGCGAACGGCAGCCCTTCTCCGTCCACCTCGTCGACGCCGACGGCACCGAGGAGCGGATCACCGCCCGCGCCGTCATCGACGCCTCCGGCACGTGGGCGACCCCCGGGCCCGTCGGCGGGGACGGCCTGCCGGCCCTCGGCGAGCGGGCAGCCGCCGACCGCATCTCCTACCGCGTGCCAGACCTGCGCGACGACGCCGTACGCGCCCGGTACGCGGGCAGGCGCACCGCCGTCGTCGGCTCCGGCGCCTCGGCCTTCACCGCCCTCGCCCAGCTCGCGGACCTCGCCACGGACGCACCGGGCACACACGCGGTGTGGGTCCTGCGGCGCGGCATCTCCGGCTCCACCTTCGGCGGTGGCGAGGCCGACCAGCTCCCCGCCCGCGGCGCACTGGGCCTGGCCGCGAAGGCCGCCGTGGACGAGGGACACGCCGACGCCGTCACCGGCTTCCGCACCGAGGCGATCGAGCGGGACGCCGACGGACGGCTGGTGCTCGTCGCCGAGGACGGCCGTCGGCTGGACCCGGTCGACGAGATCGTCGTCCTCACCGGCTTCCGCCCCGACCTGACCTTCCTGGCCGAGCTGCGTCTCGGTCTCGACGAGCGACTCCAGGCCCCGGTGGAGTTGGCGCCGCTGATCGACCCGAACGTCCACTCCTGCGGCACCGTCTATCCGCACGGCGTGGGAGAACTCTCGCACCCGGAGAAGGACGTCCACCTCGTCGGCATGAAGTCCTACGGCCGCGCCCCGACCTTCCTCGCCATGACCGGCTACGAGCAGGTCCGCTCCATCGCCGCCGCGCTCGCCGGTGACGACGAGGCCGCCGCCCGCGTCGAACTCACCCTCCCCGAGACCGGAGTGTGCGGCGGAGCCGGCCTGTTCGACGAGCCCGAAGCCGCCCGGACCGACGGCGCAGGCTGCTGCGCCGCGCCCGGCACCCTCCGCATCGGTGTCGGCGCCCCGGCGTCAGGCGGCTGCTGACCCACCCACCCGAGCAGGAGGCTCCCCGTGTCCCGCCTACAGCTTGCCCTCCGTGTCCCCGACCTCGCCGCGTCGGTCGCCTTCTACACCAGGCTCTTCGCCACCGAGCCCGCCAAACTCCGCGACGGCTACGCCAACTTCGCCGTCGCCGAGCCCCCGCTCAAGCTCGTCCTCGTGGAAGGGAGCCCGGAGGAGGCGACCCGCATGGACCACCTCGGCGTCGAGGTCGACAGCACCGACGCCGTCCACGCCGCCACCACCCGCCTGGGCGCAGCGGGCCTGGTCACCGAAGAGGAGAACGACACCACCTGTTGCTACGCCCTGCAGGACAAGGTGTGGGTGCACGGTCCCGGCCGGGAACCCTGGGAGTTCTACGTCGTCAAGGCCGACGCCGACATCCTGACCGAACAGCAGGGCAGCACCTGCTGCCCGGGTCCCGGACCCGCACCGTCCCACCCGCACCCCGCGTAGCCCCTCCCATCCGATCCGAGCCGTCGTCAACTGAGTGTCCCGGACCGCACCGCGGAGACCGGGACATCTCGGGAGACGCATTGGGCCTCGCCGCCCCCAGGTTCCTTACGAGGCGGCCCGGACCGTCACCGATGCGCCCGGCAGCGACGGGCAACGCAGAACGGGGCATGATGGGCGGGTGGATGAAGTGGCCATCAGTGACGAAGACCGCCGGCTTCTCGGCCGCTGGGCCGCCGACTGCGTCGAGCGGGCGCTCCCGCTGTTCGAGGCCCGGGCGCCCGGCGACACCCGACCTCGCGAGGCGATCGAGGGCATCCGGACCTTCGTGCGCGAGGGGAAGCGGACCGGGCGGCTGCGCTCCCTCGCCTGGGCAGCCCACGCGGCCGCACGCGCGGTCGACGACCCGGCTGCCGCAGCCGCCGCCCGCGCCGCGTGCTACGCGGCGGCGTCCCCCTACATCCACCCCCTGGCCACCCCCCACCAGTCGAAGCACGCCCTCGGACCTGCGGTCCATGTGGCACGGGCCCGCGAGCTCGCGTCCGGCGACGACACCGGGGTCGGCGACGAGGAGCTGAGATGGGCGATCGAGCACGCCCCGGACGAAGTCCGGGAGCTCCTGCGACGGATGCCGGCGCGCAGCCCGGGCCGCAGCCGCCTTGACACGCTCTACCACCGGCTCGACGCGGCGCTTCGCCGCTGACCGCGGCGATGTCGCTCCGCCTCGATCGCTCCGGAGTCCCCTCGGAGCCGTACCACTTCCGGTCCCGGCACCCGCTCCGCCCGCGTCGGCCGACCGGGGAGCGCCGCCCCACGGCGGCGGTGCCGTGGTCCGCGCCGCTTCAGCATGCCCGGCACCGAGTTCGAGAACCCCGGCCGGCGCCCTCGGCCGGTGCTCATGCCGTCACCACTGGTCCGGGTATCCCGCACCGGTGACGGTGAGTACGCATGCTCATGACCGCAGGGGACCCGCGCCCGACGATGAGGACCACCATCGCCGAGACCGGGAGACCACATGCTCAGCAGCCTCGCCGAGATCCTGGTGCCGGCCGTCGCACGGCTCACCGTGACCACGGACACCGGTACGGTCCTCGCACCGGGCAGCATCGTCGCCGCCAACCACACCTCGCTCGCCGACCCGGCCGTCGTCCTCGCCGCGCTGCACCGGCTCGGCGTCGAACCCGTGGTGATGGCGACCGCGGGTCTCTGGCGCATCCCCCTGCTGGGCCGTGCGCTCGCCCGCGGAGGCCACATCCCCGTGCACCGCAACGACCGGCGCGCCGCTCGGTGCCTCGACCTCGCCGCAGCCGCCCTGGCCGAAGGCCGGCTGGTCCTCATCTACGGCGAAGGGGGGCTCCCGCCCCGCACGGACGCCGCCGAAGCCCCGCCCGTCGCCTTCCGCAGCGGTTTGGCGCGGCTCGCCGGGCGCACCGGTGCGCCCGTCGTACCCGTCGGCCAGGCAGGTGCCCGCCGGATCACGTCGGGGAACGCCGCCAAACAGATCGCGGGACTGGCCACCGCGCCTCTGCGCCGCCCGGCCCTCCACGTCCATGTCGGGACACCGGTACGCCTCAGCGGCAACCGGTCCGCCCGCACGGCGGAGGCGCACGGTCTGGTCACAGCCGCCTGGCGGACGGCGGCGGCCCGCCTCGGCGAGCCCGCCGCGCGCCCGCCGCTGAAGCGGGCGCTGCCTCGGAACGAGGCCCGGCGTGGGACGGAGCGCGGCGCAGTTCACGATCTCGCGCGGCGGCGGTGACACCGCACTGTGCCGGTCCGTCCGGTCGGAGGCGCCCCGGCTTCCGGAAGGACGTGTCGAGGACGCCGTGACGACGTGCGCCTCCGGTCCGACAGCCACGGACGGAGCGCCGGCCGGCGTCGGCACCCCGTTCTCCCGCCGGACGGCCGCGCGGTGTTCGCCCGGACGCGGCCGAAGACGTGGGCACCCCACGTCAGCGCACCGCGAGAGCCTGACCCCGGGCAGACGGTCCGGCGCGCCCGTTCCGGAGCCGGAGGAACGGCGAGGGCCCCGGCCTCGACCGCATGACGGCGAATCGAGGCCCCGCGGTAATTCGCTACCGCGGCGGTCGGAACCGGCGCAGACTCTCCCCATGACTGACATGGGGGCGTTCCGGGAAGCGGTCACCGCATGGGCGGCGGGCGGTCCCGGCGACCCCGCGCGGGACCTGGCCGCGCGGCTGCCGGTCCGGGCAGTCGTCCTGCTCGAAGGGCCGAGCGACGTCGCGGCGGTCGACGCTCTCGCCGCCGGTCGAGGCCGCGACCTGGCGGCCGAGGGAGTCTGTGTCCTGTCGATGGGCGGCGCGATGAACGTCGGTCGCTTCGCCTCCCTCCTCGGGCCTCCCGGGCTGCGGCTGCGCCTCGCCGGGCTGTGCGACGAGAGGGAGCGCCGGTACTACGCCCGCGGCTGGGAGCGGGCCGGCGAAGCACGGCAGGGGTTCTTCGTGTGCGCGGCGGACCTGGAGGACGAACTCATCCGCGCACTGGGCGAGACGCGGGTGGTGGAAGTCGTCCGGGCCGAGGGCGACCTGCGTGCCCTGCAGACCTTCCTGCGCCAGCCCGCACAGCAGGACCGCCCCGCGCAGCAGCGGCTGCGGCGCTTCCTCGGCACGAAGAAGGGACGCAAGATGCACTACGGCCGCGCGCTCGTCGAGGCCCTCGATCCCGAACGCGTCCCCGCTCCCCTCGACGAGTTGCTGGCGCACGTCTGACGCCGGCTGAGTCGCTTCCGGCGGACAGCGGACAGCGGACAGCGGACAGCGGACACTGCGGTGCGTCGCCGGCCCCGTGCCGGGAGGGCCGCGAACCGCACGCTCGGCGACCGCCCGCTTCACCGGCTGCGGTCCAGCAATGAGGTGAACAGTGCGTCCAGATCCGCCGCCGCATCCGGCGCCGGTGCCGACCCCCGCAGCCCCTGGCGCGCGGCGTCCAGATGCCGGCGTGCCTCGGCGCGGGTCGCGGCCCGTCCGCCCGCCTCCTCCACCAGCGCGGCGGCACGCGCCGCAGTCGCGCGGTCCGGTCGCCCGGGCGACTCCAGCAGCGCCGCCAACTCCCTCGCCGCCGGCCCTTCCCCGGCGAGCGCGGCGAGCACCGGGAAGGTCTTCTTGCCTTGCCGCAGGTCGCCGTGGACGGGTTTGCCCGTCACCGCGGGCTCGCCCCAGATGCCCAGCAGGTCGTCCACCGCCTGGAAGGCCACCCCCAGATGCCGCCCGGCCCGGTCCAGCTCGGCCACCGTTGCGGCAGGCCCACCGCCCAGCACCGCGCCGAGTGCGACCGCGCAGCCCAGCAGGGCTCCCGTCTTGTGCTCCGCCATCGACCGGTACTGGTCCATCCCCACCGCACCGGGCCCGCTCCACGGCTGCCGCTCGAAGCGCAGGTCCTCCGCCTGCCCGCGCACGAGCGCGCCGAGTGCCCCGCACAACCGTCGGACCGCCTCGCCCGTCCGCGGTCCCGGCGCCCCGGCCAGGCACTGCACGGCGAGGGCGTGGAGCGCGTCCCCGGCGAGGACGGCCGGGCCCGTCCCGTAGGCCTTCCACACCGCCGGGCGCTGCCGTCGCAGCTCGTCGCCGTCCATGATGTCGTCGTGCAGCAGGGAGAACGTGTGCACCAGCTCCACGGCGACGGCCCCCGCGACGGCCGCACCACCGTCCGCCCCGACCGCCTCGGCACCCAGCACGGCGAGAGCCTGCCGCACCCCCTTGCCCTCGGTGCCGTCCGGGTCCGGCGTCCCCGCCGCATCGCTCCAGCCCAGCGCGTACGCCGCCATGTCAGCGATCCACGGATGAAGCCGCCCCACCGACTCCACCAGCGCGGGCCGCACCAGTTCCCGGCATCGCCGCAGAACATCGTCCACCGCGGTCTCGCGGGGGTGCGGCGCAGCTGCCGCAGCGGTGTCGGACGCTCCGGAAGGGGAGCACACCGGCGAGAGCGAGGAACTCATCGCGGCTCCTCCGCCGCCCGCAGCCCTTCCACGTCCGCGGCCCCCAGCGCCTGCGCACCGCCGGCGGGCAGCCCCCGCTTCCCGCCGGCTGCGGACAGGTGGCCGTCCGGCAGCGGCCCCAGTCCCAGCTCGGCCGCGGCCTTCTCGACCATCTCCCTGGCGTGCCGCAGCCCGATGCGGTCCAGGGCCGAGCGAAGCTCGACCAGTTCGGCGGCGCTCCGAACCGCGTCCCGGCCGAGCCGGGCGCGCGCCTTGACCAGCCCCAGCCGCGACAGTGCCGTCCCCCGCGGCTCCTCGATGTCGCGGAACTCGGCCAGCGCCCGTTCGTACAGCTCACGCGCCTCGGCATACCGGCCCGCCCGGTACAGCACGTTGCCCCGCATCTTGTGGTTGTAGGCGAGAGCGCTCGACAACCGCATGTCCCGGCAGACCTCCTCCGCCTGCGAGAGCAGCGACAGGGCACGCTCCGCATCACCGTCGCGCACGGACACCACGTCCGCGATGCCCCGCAGGGCCCACGCCCACCCGCGCCGGTCCTCCGCACGCAGCGCCGTGTCCGCCGCTTCCTCGAACAGCGCCAGCGCCTGGTCGTGGGCGCCGGTGTTGCGGTGCATCTGCGCTATGCCCTCCAGCGCCCACACCGTGTGCCTGGCCTCACCGCGCCGACGGGCCTCGGCCAGCAACTGCTCGTGCAGCCTGCCGACGGACTCGTAGTCGCCCTGGATACGTCCCGTCTCGGCAAGTCCCGCCAGCGAATAGCCCCGTACGACGACGTCGCCGCCCCGCTCGCCCATCTCGGCGGCCAGCCGCAGCAGCCGGTACGCCAGAGCGAATGCCCCGCGCTGGCGGGCCAGTGTGCCCCCACTCCACAGGGCCCACGCCATGGCGCCCTCGTGACCGGCCGAACGAGCCGCGCGGTAACTCGCCTTCCACGCCCGGTCGGCCTCCGCGATCCTCCCCAGCCTCCGGTTCGCCTCCGCGACCGCCAGCCCGCAGCGTGCAGCCTCCTGCCGGTCACCTGCCCGCTCCGCCGCCCGCAGTTCCTCGGCGCCCCGGGCGAGCACCTCCGGAAGGGAGGCGTTCACCGACAGCGACCCAAGAGCCCCTTGGTACTCCGGGGCCGACGCCTTCGCCCGCTGCGTCCCGCTCATCTGGCTGCCCATCAACTGCATCTCTCCTCCGCTCGATTCGGTGATCAAGATGCCGACGGAGAACGGAGGTTCCGCGCAGGACGCGATATCAGCCTGGATAGGGGGGCGGGGTCCTACTCGAGTGCTACGGGCGCGCCGCGAGGTCGTCAGCGAGATGTACGGAGGAACAGTGCCGGCCCGGCCGCGGCGTGGTACGCGACCGCCAGGTTCCGACGTCACGCCACGGGAGTGTCCTCAGGCACCTGCGGGGCCTTTCACGGACCGGCACACCGCCGCCCACAGGGGGGGAGCGGCCCGGAGCGGCTGCGGGTGCGCCGCCGATCTCCCGCCCTGGTCCGGTGCCCGGTCACACGACGTCGGTCGGTCCCGTGCCCGTCGGCGGCTCCCGCCCGGTCGTGACGACGGCGGCCACGTCCGAGCCCGCTCTGATCAGCGCCACGGTCCGTACCGCGATGCGGTCCAGACGCGCCCGCAGGACGCGTCGGGTCTCCTCCAGGCCGGCGGGCCGGTGCAGGGTGCCGAGCAACTCGCGTACGGCGGGAACGCCGTAGCCCGCGCTGCGCAGGGCCGCGACGATCCGGGCCGCCCCGATGTCCGATGGACCGTAGCGACGCGCTCGCAGCGAGGTCACCCGCTCGGGCGCGAGCAGCCCTTCCTGCTCCCAGAACCGCAGGGTCGAAGGGCGCACACCGAGTGCTCCGGCGAGTTCGGTGATCGTCATGGCGTCACCGTCCCGCTCGATTCCCGCAGTGTCGGCCTCGGCCCGTACCGCCTCCAGTGCCTGCTGGGCCCGCAGGGCTTCCTCCCGTTCCCGCGCGAGCCGCACGTGCAGTGCGCCGACCGCCGACGCCGCCTCGGTGAGCGTCGCGGTCCACAGCTCCGGCAGCATCCGACGCGCCTCGACGGGCCCGACGGCGACCGCGAGCCCTCGATACGCGCGAAGGGCTCGCACATGGACCGGTGCGTAGGAGCGGTAGCCGTTGCCCGACCGGGCAGCCGGCGGAATGACCCCCAGCCGCTCCAGGTCGCGCACCTGCTGCAGCGAGTAGCCCGACTCCCTCGCGACGTCCACCGTGCGCAGCGGCCCCCGGTGCGGGCCGCTCGGCTGCTCGTCCATCGCCAACCCCACACACGCACTTGAGGGTGATGCTCGAAGCATGAGTATGCAACAGATCGTCACGGTCGTTCGGGGTTTCCACGGCGCCCTCGTCCTCGTCCCGGAGCCGGGGAGCGACTTTCCCGAGCAGGCGTGGGGGGACGCCTTCTTCTACTACGCACCCGACGGGCGGATACCTCGGAACCAGCAGCCGTACGCAACCGTGGTCACCAAGAACCAGCCCGGCGACTCCGCCTCCGATCTCGACCCACCGCACCGGTGGCGGGTGAACATCCATGTCGACCGGGCGACCTTTCGTGAACTGACCGGGGAGGACCCGCGCAGCATCGGCCGGGACCGCGACCACGCGGCGGCCGACCGGGTGATGCCGCACCCCGTCCACGGTGCGCTGGGCTGGGTGGCGGTCGTCAATCCCGGAGAGCGCACGACGGACACGGTCATCCGGCTTCTCCACGGAGCCCACCAGGCCGCTCGGGCGCGATTCGAGCGGCGCCGCGCAGGAGGGAGGGCACCGGGGCGCCACTGACGCGGCCCGAGGGGGTGCGGAGCGCCGCAATGGTGGTCCCGTCCGCCGCGGGTGGTCGAGCGGCCCGCACCCGTGCGGGCCGACCTCCATGAGCGGCACCTCCGCAGCCACGGGAACAGCGTCCACGCGTCGGCTTCGGGGCGACGCGGCGCGTGCGGGGCCTCGGCCGAGTCCGCCTCGAAGGCCGGGGGTGTGCGTTCCCCTGGTGCCCGTTGAGCCCGACCGCGCCGCGGCCCGCCGCCCGCGCCTCGTCCGTGAAGCGCCGCAGCAGTGTCGATTTGCCGATGCCACCGGGGCCGGTGGGGAAGAGCGCCGCGAAGGAGTCCGACGGGCCGTCGAGGGCTGAGTGGAATTGAGCCAATTCCTCGCGCGGTCCGATGAAGGTGCACAGTCGGGACTCGCGCAAGAACTGGCCAAAGGTGGCGGGAAAACGGTCGCCACTGCGAGGCGTCTTCGCTAGGGCCCCGGGCGGGAGTGAGCAGCTTTGCGAACAAGACGGTCACTGCAATGACCAGCTTCCATGGGGCGCACTCGGGGAAGATTCCCTTGCGGGCAAGGGGTGCTGCCGCTGCAGGGTGGCGGGTCGTCCCACGTCGGCCGATGCTCTTCTTATTTTCGTCGAGCGGTTTTCCGAGCGGTTTCCGAGCGATTTCCGCACGGCGTCGGAGCGGTAAAGACACGCTATGGGTGGTCTTGCCTGTCGGGTGGCCTTATGATCGGATGTGAAATCGTATGATCGAAATCCTGGTCGATGAGGGAGATAATGCACGCCTCTTCGCGGTCGGTAATGGAGAGAAGCGAGAAAACGATTTCTGGCCCGGTGTACACGAGGGATCCCATTCCCCGGGCAGAGGTGCGCGGTCGGGAAGGGCAGCTGGCCCAGACCGGCGAGCATCTGCGCCTCGTGGCGCGCGGCGGGCGCAGCGCGGTCCTCCTGGTGGAGGCGGCACCCGGGGCGGGGAAGACCCGCCTCCTGGCGGAAGCCGCCAAGCTCGCCGACGCCGACGGCTTCGCGGTCGTGGGCGGCGCCCCGGCCGGCTCCGATGCCGCGATCGAAGCGGCACGGACACGGCTTCGCCATACCGGCGGCGCCCGCACCGCCGTCGTGCTCGACGATCTGCACCTGGCGAACCCGCCCGCCCTGACAACGTTGTGCGATCTCATGGTGGCCCTCAGAGGGCTCCCGATCCTCTGGCTGCTCGCCTTCACCGCGGACCGGGGCGACACTCCGCACGAGCCGCTGAAGGGCTGTCTCGACAGGCTCCGGGCCAGGCTTCCGGTGGAAACCGTACGGGAGTTGGGGCCGATCGAGGGCGAGGCGCTCGCGCATCTGGTCGCCGACTGCACCGGGGCCGCCCCCGACCCGGCGCTCCTCGCCCTGGCGGAGAGCGTCAACGACACGCCCCGTGCCGTGATCGAGCTCATGCGCGGGCTCTCGGACGACGACCTGTGCGTGGTCGACGGCGTCTCCCGGCTGCAGCTCGGCCCGCCCGGTGCCGCGCTCCTCGGGGGCGGTGTGCCCGCGCCGGTGCCGAAACGCTTCTCCGCGCTCGTCCAGCAGAACCTCAGGTCGCTCTCCGAGCCCACCCTGAAAGCGCTCAGGCTGGCCGCGGTGCTCGGGTCACCGTTCGCACCGGAGGACCTGTCGGCCCTGCTGGGCGAAGCACCCGTCGGCCTGCTCGCGGCGGTGGACGAGGCGGTCGACCGGGGGCTGCTGGTCTGCGGCGAACGCGACCTCGCCTTCCGGACCGAGCCGATCTGGCGTGTCCTGCTCGACTCCGTACCGCCACCGGTGTGCGCCCTGTTGCGCCGACAGGCGGCGAAGATGCTGCTGCCGCGTTCCGACGGCGTGGAACGCGCCGCCCTCCAACTGGTCCATGTCGCCCAACCCGGGAACACGGAGGAGATCCGCGTCATCTCCGAAGGGGCACGGAGGCTGCTCATCGCCGATCCGTCCACCGCGGCGTCGCTGGCGACCCGCAGCATGGAACTGCTGGCCCCAGGGCAGGCCGAACGCGTACGGCTGGCGCGCACCGCGGTCGAGGCGTGCACCAGGGCCGGCCACCTGGAGCGGGCGATCACCCTGGCCAGGGCCGCGATCGACGACGCGGCGCCACTGGCTCCCCCGTTACCGGCGGAGCACGCGGAGGACGTGGCCGCGCTGCAGGCGTCGATGTCGACCGCGCTGCTGCTGCTGGGAAACGTGCAGTCGGCGCGTCGTGCCGCGGGCGACGCGCTGGCGGCGCGACACGGCGGGGGCCAGCACCGCGAAGCCATGATCGCCCACCTTGCCGCCTCCTACCTGACCGGCGACGGTACCGCGGTGGACCGTGCGCGGCAGATACTCGACGCTCCCGACCGCCACACACGGGCCGTGCTGGTCGGCGCGATGACCTTCCACGCCTTCGGCCAGTGGCGCAACGGCGAGGTGGGGGAGGCGGTGAGCACCCTGCGGGAGGCGGCCGCGCTCGACCGCACGGGCGAGGAGGCGCAGATCCTCGATCCTCGCTGGTTCCTCGCCTTCGCCCTCACCAGGACCGACGAGTACGAGCAGGCGGCGGCCGTCATCCAGAGTGCTGCCACGACGGCCGCCCCGGAGACCGGCGCGCTGACCGCCGCCGTCCCGGCCGTGCTCCGCGCCCAACTCCACCTCGCCCAGGGACGACTGGACGAGGCCGAGGGGGAGGCCAGGACCGGTGTGGGCACCGATGGCTCCCACATCCCGATGCTCGCACCGCAGGCATGGCTGGTCCTGGCCTCCGCCGCGCTGCGCCGGGGGGCGCTCACCCAGGCCGAGGACCACGTCAGGACCCTGGAGAAGAACTTCCCCCAACACGCCTCCAGCCCCTGGTGGGCCGCGCGCCTCCTGCTGACCGCCCAGCTGGCCGAGGCCCAGGCCGACCCCGCGGCGGCGGCGGAAGTGCTCGCGGAGATCGGCGCACAGGCCGGAGCGCTCCGCGAAGCCGTCCTGGAGGACCCGGCCGTCGCGGCCTGGTGCGTGCGTTCCATGCTCGCCGCTGACCGGGCGGACCTCGTCGAGATGGTGATCGACACGACGGAGCACCTCCTTGTCCGCAACCGTCGTCTCCCCTCGGTGCTGGCCACCGCCATGCACGCCCGCGCGCTCGCCGAGGGCGACGCCGACGCCCTGGCCCGCGCCGGCCGACTGCACCGCAACCCGTGGGCCCAGGCCGCCGCGGCCGAGGACCACGCCGCTCTCCTGCTCGACCGCGGGGACCACCAGGACGCGATCAGCGAGCTGGACCGGGCCATGAGCGCCTACGGCGCGCTCGGCGGCGAGCGGGACGCCGCCCGGGTACGTGCCCGCCTGCGCCGGCTCGGAGTACGGCGCCGGCACTGGACGCACGCCAAGCGGCCGGTCTCCGGCTGGGAGAGTCTCACCAAGACCGAGCGCAAGGTGGCGGAACTGGTGGCCGGCGGCCTGACCAACCAGCAGGCCGCCCGCCATCTGTTCATCTCCCCGCACACGGTGGGGTTCCATCTGCGGCAGATCTACCGCAAGCTCGGGATCCGGTCCCGTACGGCACTGATCCGTCTCAGGGCCTAGTCTCCCGAGTCATGAGGGCCGCGACAGCCGTCCGGTGCGCAGGTGCTGTGTCGCCGGACGGCGGCCTCCCTCGTCGGGCGGCAGCGCGCCCCCGGGTGCGCTCGCTCCTCCGCCCGCGACCGCGTTCGACCCGGAAGGGCTCCCGCGGCGGAACAGCCAGGCGGCACGGCCCGTTCCGCCGCCGGGCCTTCGCCCCTCAGGGCGCTCCGCGCTTCTTCAGTGGCTCCCACCACTCGCGGTTGGCCGTGTACCACTGGACGGTCTCGGCCAGGCCCTGGTCGAAGGGGACCCACGGGGCGTACCCGAGGGCCCGCAACTTGGCGTCGGTCAAGGAGTAGCGGCGGTCGTGGGCCTTGCGGTCCGGGACCCGCTCCACGCGGCTCCGGTCGGCGCCCAGTGCGTCGAGCAGCCGGTCCGTGAGCTCCAGATTGGTCAACTCGGCGGTTCCGGCGACGTGGTAGACCTCACCTGGTTCCCCGCGGTCGGCCACCAGCCGAACGGCTCGGCAGTGGTCGGCGACGTGGATCCAGTCGCGTACGTTTGCGCCGTCGCCGTAGAGCGGGACGGTCAGGCCGTCGAGGAGGTTGGTGACGAAGAGCGGGACGACCTTCTCCGGGTACTGGTACGGCCCGTAGTTGTTGCCGCAGCGGGTGATACTGACCGGCAGCCCGTGGGTGCGGGCGTAGGCCAGCGCGATCAGATCACCGCCGGCCTTGGAGGCGGCGTAGGGGGAGTTGGGGTCGAGCGGGGCGGTCTCGTCCCAGGAGCCGCTGTCGATGCTGCCGTACACCTCGTCGGTGGAGACGTGGACGATCCTCGGGGTGCCCGCGTCGAGGCAGGCCTGCATGAGGGTCTGCACGCCGAGGACGTTGCTGCGGACGAACTCCTCGGCGCCGGCAATCGACCGGTCCACGTGCGACTCGGCGGCGAAGTTGACAACGGCGTCGTGGCCGGGCACCACCTCGGCCATGAGTGCCGCGTCGCAGATGTCGCCGTGCACGAAGGCGAAACGGTCCTCGACGGGCGCCAGGCCGGCCAGGTTCCCGGCGTAGGTCAGTTTGTCGAGGACGGTCAGCTCGTCCTCGTCGGCGAAGGACCGTACGAAGTGGGAGCCGATGAAGCCGGCCCCGCCGGTCACGAGGATCCTCATGACGCCACCTGCACCTTGCTGTGGTCGCCGAGGACGAGGCGGTGGGCCCGCAGGACACGGGGCGTCGACGTCACCTCGACCTCGCGTCCGATCAGCGAGCGCTCCACACGCCGCACCCCGTCGATGGACGCACCGCGCAGCACGATGGAGTACTCGACCTCGCTGTCGACGACCGAGCAGCCGCTGTCGATGGAGGTGAACGGACCGATGTAGGAGTTGTGGATGCGTGAGCCCGCCGCGACGACCGCGGGACCCACGATCCGCGATCCCGTGACGGTCGCGCCCTCCTCGATCACCACCCGGCCGATCAGCTCGCTGGACTCGACCTCGCCGGAGCAGTCGGTCTCGAGGCCGTCCAGGACCAGACGGTTGACCTCCAGCATGTCGGCGACGTTGCCGGTGTCCTTCCAGTAGCCGGAGACCGGCGTCGACTCCACCCGGCAGCCCGAGTCGATCAGCTCCTGGATCGCGTCCGTGATCTCCAACTCCCCCCGCCACGACGGCTTGAGCCTGCGCACGGCGTCGTGCACGCGGGCGGTGAACATGTAGACGCCGACCAGCGCGAGGTCGCTCTTCGGGTGCTCCGGCTTCTCCTCCAGGCCGATCACCCGGCCGCTGTCGTCGAGCTCCACCACGCCGAACTCGCGCGGGTCCGACACCCGGGTCAGCAGGATCTGCGCGTCCGGACGGTTCACCCGGAAGCGGTCCACGAGCGTGCCGATGCCGCCGACGATGAAGTTGTCGCCCAGGTACATCACGAAGTCGTCGTCGCCGAGGTAGTCCCGGGCGATCCCCACGGCATGGGCGAGCCCCAGCGGAGCCTCCTGCGGGAGGTAGGTGACGTCGAGACCGAACCGTGAGCCGTCGCCGACCGCTGACTCGATCTCGGCGGCCGTGTCGCCGACGACGATGCCGACCTCGCGGACGCCCGCCAGGGCGATGGATTCCAGGCCGTAGAAGAGGACCGGCTTGTTGGCGACGGGCACGAGCTGTTTCGCCGACGTGTGGGTGATCGGCCGCAGCCGGGAACCGGAGCCGCCGGCGAGCACGAGCGCCTTCATCGGCGCCCCAACGGTAGGTCGGCCGCATGGGTAGGAGCCATCATCTCCCCAACTGTCCATGGAAGGGCTGGATGTCCGAGCCGTCCTGGCGAGCGCCCGACGGCCGGATCCCCGGGGCGGTCGGCACGGGACCGGGCGTCCCGCACGGCCGCCCTCCGCCTCCCGGCGCCGAGAGGCGGGAAACGCCGGTGGGCATGTCGTCAGTCCAGTACCGCGGGCAGGGCGCTCAGCCGGCGGATCATCCACTCCGACTCCCACACGACGGCGGTTTCGCTGGTCAGCCGCGCCTTCGGGAAGCGCCGCAGGAACTCCCGCACGGCGATCTGTGCCTCCAGGCGGACCAGCGAGGCGCCGATGCAGTAGTGCATGCCGAGGCCGAAGCTGACGTGGCCGTGCCCGGCGCGTGCCGCCTCGAAGCTGTCGGCTCCCTCGCCCGGCTTCCGGTTCGCCGCCGCGATACTGACCTGCACCGGGGCGCCCTTCGGGATGAGATAGCCGCCGAGTTCGATGTCCTCGGTGGGGAAACGCCAGGTCGGGTGCGGGAACGGCGGGTGGACCCGGAGGGCCTCCTCGATCCAGCCCTTGATGTCCTCCTCGGACCGCGGCCGCTCCTGCGGAGGCCGGCGCAGCGCCTCGTACAGCGATGCGGAGATCAGGCTCCCCGTCGTCTCGTAGCCAGTGATGATCATGCCCACGGTCCAGACGACGACCTCGCCCTCGGTGACCGCGTCCGGCCCGTCAGCGGCGGCCAGGAATCCCGTGATCACACCCTCCCGCAGTGGGGCCGGGTCCTTCACCCAGCCCTCGACCGCCCCGAACAGCGCGCCGACCGCCTCTCGGCGGGCGGGGTAGTCGGAGGAGTAGAGCATGACGTCGGTGATGCTGCGCAGCCGTCGCTCGGCCTCCAGGGGGAGGCCGAGCATCTCGGAGATGAAGGCCAGCGGTACCCGGTGGGTGTAGTCGGTGACCACATCGACCTCGGCGGACGCCGCGGCCCGCGACTGCTCCAACTCGGTCAGGAAGCCGCCGACCTTGACGCCGACCCGTTCGCCCCACTTCTCGGTGTTGCGAGGGCTCAGCACCGGCTGGTGCACCCGCCGGATCCGGGCATGGTCCGCACCGTCGCTCATGATCATGGCGCGGGCGTACTCCGGGGGCGGCTGCGATCCCACCATCAGACCGGGTCGGCGCATGAAGTCGGGGACGAGGGTGATGTCCTTGGCCATCCTGGGGTGGGCGAGCGCGGTCCGCACCAGCTCGGGATCGCAGACGACCCAGGCGTGCTCGCCGAGGTAGGGGATGCGGACGACCGGCGCCACGCGTGCTGCGGCCAGCAGCTCCGGCATGCAGTCGAAGGGGCCCGGGTCCACGGGCATGCTGGTCTCGGGGGCTTCCTTCAGGTCGGTCTTCGTGGTGTTCAACGTGTGATACCTCCTCCGGTGGGGATCTGGCCCTGGGAATCGGCCATGGACTCGATGAGATCGGCGGCCCGTCGCGGAGCGTCGCAGCTCCGGTGCTCCTGGGCCAGGGCGCGTGCCCTCCCTCGGTGCCGACCGTCGTTCAGCACGGTGGCCACCGCGTCCCGCAGGCCGGCCCTCGACACGGGCCGCTCGAGGACGACACCGGCGCCTGCCCACTTGACCCGCGCGGCCACGTCGGGCTTCTCCTCCGAGCCCGGTACGACGACCAGTGGCACACCCTGGGCGAGGGCCGCGTTGACACCGTTGTAACCACCGTTGGTCACCATCACGTCCACGTGCGGCAGCAGATGGTGGTAGGGGATGAAGCGCTCCAGCCGTACGTTGTCCGGAAGCGGCCGGAGCCGGTCGACGTCCAGGTCGGTCCCGGTGGTGACCACGAAGAGGACGTCCTGGTCGGCCAGGGCCCGTACGGCCGGGACGAGCATCCCCTCGACGTCGTTGGCGGTGGTGCCCTGGGTGATCAGCACCACCGGCCGGCCGCCGTGGAGGTCCTCCCACCAGGCGGGTGGGTCGAAGTCCTCCGGGGGCAGCCCGAGGAGGGGGCCCACGAAGTGGGTGCCGGGCAGCAGATCGCTGCGGGGGAACTCGAAGGACGGCACGGTGCCCAGCAGGTAGAGGGTGGGGGGCCGGGCGATGTTCTCCATGGCGGGGGTGTTCAGCCTCGGCAGGTCCACGGAGGCCCGGACCCGGTCGGCCTCCCGGCGCAGGTCCCGCATCACCACCCGGTCCGAGACGAAGCGGAGCAGCGCGTTGCGTGCCCGGCCTAGCGGCGACGCGCTCGGCCCCAACCCCCGGCCGAGCGGGGCGGTGTCCCTGCTGCCGAGGATGTAGACCGAATTGGCCAGCCACGCCAGCGGGATGCCGGTGCGTTCGCTCGCGAAGCAGGCGCCGTAGCACATGTCGTCGGCGAGGACGCAGTCGGCCGGGAACCGTTCGAGGACCTCCAGGAGGTCGTTCATCTGGCGGGGTGCGGTCCGGTAGAAGATGTCACGGACACCGGTCTTGAAGTTCGCCAGTCCGGTCAGCCCGGCGTGGTCGGGATAGGCCTCCTCGCGGCTTCTGCCGCCGAAGTCCACTTCGGGGTGCATGGGTTCGAACTGCGCGCCGGCCTGTTCCACCTGCCGCTGGAAGGCCCGGCCGGTGTACCACCGCACCTCGTGGCCACGCCGGGCCAGTTCGCATGCGACCTCGAGCATGCTCACGACGTGTCCCTGCGCCGGTGTGGTAGCGATCAACACGCGCGCCAACGTCGCCTCCTCGGGGGTCTCGTGTCACGGATTGCGTCGGGTGCCGCAGGCGCCCGCGGGGGCCCGGGCCGAACGTCCACGCACGCCAGCATCACCCCGTCGGGGGGCGGGACGGCGGCGGTGGGAAAACCCCGCGCACTCGCGCAGGGTGGCGCAGCCGTGCCCACCCGACCACGCCGACGGACGGCTCGTCGAACCACTCGTGCGCAGGTCCGCCGGGGGATACGGGCGCACTGCCGCCCCCCGAAGAATTGCCGATGCGCAATCCCCGGCATCGCCCCTTCCGAAACACGGAAAGGCGCCGCGTTCATCCCGCACCGCCCCGGCCTTGGACTTCGCGTACTGGAGGAAACCTGTGACGGCACCCTTGCAGGACAGTGACGGGCCGGACGGCGCCATCGGTGGACCGAAGAAGGTGACCGTCATCGGCGCCGGCATCGCCGGTCTGGTGACCGCCTATGAGCTGGAACGCCTCGGACACGACGTCCAGATCATCGAGGGAAGCCGCGAGGTGGGCGGCCGGATTCACACCCACCGCTTCGCCGGTGCCGGCGAGGCCGGTCCGTTCGCCGAGCTCGGCGCGATGCGCATCCCCGCCGGGCACCGGCTGACCATGCACTACATCGCCGAACTCGGCCTGCAGAACCAGGTGCGCGAGTTCCGGACGCTGTTCTCCGACGACGCCGCCTACCTGCCGAGTTCCGCCGGATACCTTCGTGTGCGCGAGGCGCACGACACCCTCGTCGACAACTTCGCCGCCAAACTGCCGAGCGCGCACTACCGCTCCGACACCCTGCTGTTCGGGGCCTGGCTGGACGCCAGCATCAGGGCCATCGCGCCGCGCCAGTTCTACGACGGGCTGCACGACGACATCGGCGTGGAACTGCTCGACCTCGTCGACCACATCGACTTGACACCGTACCGGTGCGGTACCGCGCACAACAGGATCGACCTGCACGCCTTCTTCGCCGACCACCCCCGAATACGGTCGTCCTGCCCGCTGCGGCTGGAGCGCTTCCTCGACGACGTGCTGGACGAGACCAGCTCCAGCATCGTGCGGCTGCGGGACGGCATGGACGCGCTGCCCCGGCGGCTCGCCGCGCGGATCCGCGGCAGGATCTCGCTGGGCCAGGAGGTCGTGGGCATCGACGTGCGCGACGACACGGTCGTCCTGCGGATCCGGCAGGGCGTCACCACGGTCACCAGGACCTGTGACTACGTGGTGTGCACCATCCCGTTCACCGTACTCCGGAGGATGCGATTGACCGGCTTCGACCAGGAGAAACTGGATATCGTCCACCAGACGAAGTACTGGCCGGCGACGAAGATAGCCTTCCACTGCCGCGAGGCGTTCTGGGAGAAGGACGGCATCAGCGGGGGTGCCTCCTTCACCGGCGGCCACGTCCGGCAGACGTACTACCCACCCGCCGACGGCGACCCCGCCCTCGGCGCGGTGCTGCTCGCCAGTTACACCATCGGACCGGACGCCGACGCCCTCGCCCGGCTCAGCGAGCCCGAGCGGAACGCCCTTGTCACCCGGGAACTCAGCGTGATGCACCCGGAGTTGCGCGAGCCGGGCATGGTCCTGGGGGTGGCGGGCCGGGCCTGGGGCGCTCGCCGATGGTCCTGGGGAGCGGCCACGGTCCGATGGGGTCAGGAGGCCGCCCTACGCGAGGCCGAACGTCGCGAGGCCGCCCGGCCGCAGCGGGGCCTCTTCTTCGCCGGCGAGCACTGCTCTTCGAAGCCCGCGTGGATCGAGGGCGCCATCGAGTCGGCGATCGACGCCGCGCACGAGATCGAGTGGTGCGAGCCGCGCGCCCGGGGCGTGTTCGCCGCCTCCCGACCGAGCCGCTCGGACCGGTCGGCGTGAGCGTCTTCGACCTGCCCCGGCTGCACTTCTCCGGAACCGCCACGACCCATGCGCCCACCGGCGCCCGCAGCGGCCTCGTCGACCTGGCCACGAACACGGCACTCACCGCCGACGGGCAGCCCTTCCCGTCCCACCGTCCGCCGGGCGAGTACCACGACCACCTCGACCTGATCGGGCCGCGGTACGACAGCACCGGCCGCCCGGCGACCGACGGCCCCTTCAGTGCGGCCAAGGGCGAGGACTTCGCGGGCAACGGACACTTCGCCGTCGACGCGCGGATCGTCGGAGTCGAGTGCCGCGCGGGCGATCTGGACACCGAGGATCCGGTGATCGGGCGCGCCGTCGACATGTGGGGGCACTACAACGAGTATCTCGGCACCACGGTCAACCGGGCCCGCGTCTTCGACGTCGACCCGGCCTCCGACTGGACGACGACCCTCATGGTCGGACAGTTCTGCTTCGGGCGTGACGGCCGCTCCCACGACGTCGGCTACATGGCCAGCGGCGCCGTCCACGGCTTCCACCCCCCGAGGTGGCACAACACCCACCACGTGAGGGACGTCGGGGAGCACTGGCTGGCCGAACGGCTGCGCCGGTCCGTGGTCCACCAGTTCGTCGTGGCCGGGGAGGGGGAACCGACCTGGCTCGACGAGGCGGCCGTCTCACCGGCCGTACGGCTCCTGCGGGAGACCGCGGCCCGCGAGGAGGCCGGCGGGCTGGTCGTGCAGTTCTCGCTGAGCCATCTGTCCGCACCGGAGGCCCCCGACCGGCCGAGCCGCTGGCGACTGCGCGGCACCATCGCACCCTGGCGGCCGTGCGAGCCGCGCACCTACCCGGCGGGCCGCCTGCTGGTCCCGAGCCGCCCCGGGCCCGGCGGGCCGCACAACCTCACCGTCGAACTGACGGACGACCACGCCATGCTCAACATGATCACCGCGATGCCCGCCTCCGGTCCGGTGCGAGACGGCCGGTCCGAGCCCGTGCCGCTCGACCTCGGCGATCTCGAACTACGGACGGCGGACAGCGACCGGCTGGTCGCCCGGGTGCCCCGGCAGAGCTACCTCGGGGAGGCGTACGCCCTCGCCGGCGGCCTGGTGACGGTCCCCGTCGAGTTGCCGGCGAGGGAGGCCGCCGAGGAGGCGCTGCACCTGGTCGGGACCGGCCCCGACGGTCCGGTGGTGCACCTGCGCGAGAAGGAGGTCAACGTCCAGGCCGACGATGCGGCCCTCATGCTGGAGCACCCCCGGGACGCGGCCGACGCGGACCACGACGTCGAGGTGCTCGTGCGGTCCTTCGTACGGGGACGTCCGGCCGCCGTCGGCGGGATCGGCGTGCGGCAGTTCTTCAACCCCCGGGCCCTGCCGCGTGACCCGGCCGCGACCTCCCCCGACGCGCGGTGCTCGGACGTCGATGTCGTCCGGCTGCGTACGGGACGGCGGGGCGGTGACGGTGCATGGTCGGGCACATGTGTTCTGGGCACGGACGACGCGGGCCGGGGCTGGTTCACCCTGCGGGGCGCGGCGTCCGGGACCGCCCGAATCCTGCTGTCCACCGGCCCCGACGACCTGCCGTGCGACCCGGACCGGTCCGGCTCCGCCACGCGCGGCTACGACCACGACGACGCGCTCGGCTACTGGCCCGGCGCAGGGTATCTGACGGTGCGGGTGCTGCCCGACGACTGGCGGCTGGCCGGGACGGGCCAGGACGAGGCGAGCTTCGACCTGGTGTACGAAGAGGTCTTCGCGTTCTACGAGCACACGTACTCGTTCATGAAGGCGGAGGTCTTCAGCCTCGCGGACCGCTGCAAGGTCGAGACGTACGCCAAACTGATCTGGCAGATGTGCGATCCGCGCAACAAGGCGAAGACCTACTACATGCCGCCCACCCGGGAGTTGTCCGAACCGAAGGCCCAGCTCCTGCTGACGTTTCTGCGGGCCCAGCAGAAGCCCGACGAAGTCCTCTCGCCGGTGCGGGCCACGGGCCGCAGAAGCCGGAGGATCACCACCCGGGACCAACTCGTCAAGGTGCTGCGCGACGCCGCCGCGATCGAACTGGCCGTCATGCTCCAGTACCTCTACGCCGCCTACTCGGTGCCCACCCACGGTGCCGGCGTGGAGTACGTGCGGCGGGGGCGGTGGACGCCCGAGCAGCTTCGGCTCGCCTGCGGGGACGGCGGGGAGACCCTTGACGAGGGCATCCGCAGCATGCTTCTGGACATCGCCCGCGAGGAGATGATCCACTTCCTGCTCGTCAACAACATCCTCATCGCGGTGGGCGAGCCGTTCCACGTGCCCCGTATCGACTTCGGCACCGTCAACCACGAGCTCGCGGTCCCGCTGGACTTCTCCCTCGAGCGGCTGGGACCCGGCAGCGTGGAGCGGTTCGTGCAGATCGAGCGTCCGGAGGGCCTTGTCGAGGAGGTACGGCGCGGTGACGGACCGGCAGTCCTCGCCGCGTACGACGAACGGCACCCCTACGGCTCGCTGAGCGAGCTCTACGCGGACCTCCGGGAGGGGCTGCAGAGCGTCCCGGACCTCTTCATGGTGGACAAGGGCAGGGGAGGCGGGGAGCACCACCTCTTCCTCCGGAAGTCCCTCAACCGGACCCATCCCGACTACCAGCTCGAAGTCGACGACCTCGCCAGTGCGTTGTTCGCCGTCGACGTCATCACCGAGCAGGGGGAGGGAGGAGCACTCGGCCCGCGAGGCGACGAGACGTCCCACTACCACGCGTTCCTGCGCATCTCCGAGCTGCTCCGCAGCGGGCCGACCGACGGGCCGCACGCGGGGGCCGAACGGTGGAACCCGGCCTACCCCGTCGTACGGAACCCCACCCTCGGTCCGGGGAACCCGGCGATGGAGACGGTCACCGATGCCGGCGCCCGGGCGGTGATGGAGCTGTTCAACCGCGCCTACTTCATGGCGCTTCAGCTCATGGTCCAGCACTTCGGTGAGTGTCCCGACGCCGCCCTGCGGCGGTCCGACCTGATGAACGCCGCGATCGACATGATGACGGGCCTGATGCGCCCGCTGGCGGAACTGCTCGTGACCATGCCGTCGGGTCGCCGGGGCATGACCGCCGGACCGTCGTTCGAACTGCTCGAGCAGCCGATGGCCGTCTCCCGTCCGGACGTGGCCCGGCGCGGTATCGCCCGGCGCCTCGACGACCTCGCGGCGGAATGCGGCAAACATCCCGTCGTCCCCGCGCGGGTCGGCGAGATGAGCGCGTTCTGGGCCGATCACTTCCGGCCGCCGGGCCGCTAGCGGGGCGGCCCCTTCCGGCCGCCCCGCGGCCGGGGCGCCCCGAACCACACCGCCGCACTGCCGACCGAAGGAGATGGCATGCCCCGCGCGACGCTGCCGCGGTTCGACCTCATGGGCTGGGACAGCGAGGACATCAGGCACCCCTACCCCGTCTACCGGCGCTACCGGGAGGTCGCGCCGGTCCATCGCACCCCTCGGGGCCCGGGTGGGCCGGACACCTTCTACGTCTTCACGTACGACGACGTCGTCCGCGTACTGTCCGACCGGCGGTTCGGACGGAACGCGCGCGTGGCGTCCGGCGACACCGGCACCCCCACGGCACCCGTCCCGATCCCCGCCGAGCACCGGGCCCTGCGGAACATCGTCGAGAACTGGCTGGTCTTCCTGGACCCGCCGCGCCACACCGAACTGCGCTCCCTGCTCAACACCCGGTTCTCGCCCTCGATCGTCACCGATCTCCGTCCACGCATCACCCGGCTCGCGCGGGAACTCGTGGAACGGCTGCGAGGGCACCGCGAGGCAGACCTCGTCGAGGGCTTCGCCGCACCCTTCCCCGTCCTCGTCATCTCCGAACTGCTCGGCCTCCCCGAAGAGGACCGCGCATGGCTGCGGGCCGGCGCGGTCGCCCTCCAGGAGGCCAGCACCACCCGATCACGCGGCGCCGGCGGATACGCCCGGGCCGAGGCGGCCTCCCGGGAGTTCGCGCGCTACTTCCGGCAGGAGGTGGACCGGCGGAGCGGCGGCGACGGTGCCGACCTGCTCACCCTCCTCGTCCGGGCCCGGGACACCGGAGCACGGCTGAGCGTGGACGGGATCGTCGGGACGTGCGTCCATCTGCTCACCGCCGGACACGAGACCACCACCAACTTCCTGGCCAAGGCCGTGCTGGCCCTGCGGGCGCACCCCGAGGTCCTGGCGGAGCTGCGCGGCGCGCCCGAGGTGACACCGCCCGCGGTCGAGGAACTCATGCGCTACGACCCGCCGGTGCAGGCGGTGACGCGCTGGGCGTACGAGGACGCGCGCCTCGGCGGGTACGACGTGCCGCGCGGCAGCCGCGTGGTGGCCCTGCTGGGCTCGGCGAACCGGGACCCAGCACGCTTCCCGGACCCCGACGTCCTGGACGTCCACCGCGCCGCCGACCGGCACCTGGGCTTCGGCCTCGGCATCCACTACTGCCTCGGCGCCACGCTCGCCCGCGCCGAGGCCGAGATCGGCCTCAGCACCCTGCTGGACGGAATCCCCGGGCTCGGCCGCGGCCGTCACCGGGTCGAGTACGCCGACGACTTGGTCTTCCACGGCCCGACACGGCTGGTCCTCGACCCGTCCGACCTTCCGTGACCCGCGGCGAGGCATCGACAACGCACAACAGGAAGGCACAGCAATGACGCAGAAGTCCGACACCACCGCCGACTCGGTGGGCGAGGTGTACGACCAGTTCGCCGACGCCGGAGCCACCACCGCCATGGGCGGCAACATCCACGTGGGCTACTGGGACGACGACCCCGGCGTCCCGCTCGCCGAAGCCACCGACCGCCTCACCGACCTGGTCGCCGACCGCCTCGACCTCCGGCCGGGCCGGCACCTGCTGGACGTGGGCTGCGGCATCGGGGTACCGGCCCTGCGCATCGCGGTGGCCCACGACGTGCACGTCACCGGCATCACCGTCAGCCAGCAGCAGGTCGCCGAGGCGGCGGAGCGGGCGGTGGGGGCCGGCCTCGGCGGCCGGGTCTCCTTCCGGCTGGCGGACGCCACGGATCTCCCCTTCCAGGACGGCTCCTTCGACGGTGCCTTCGCGATCGAGTCGCTGCTGCACATGACCGACCAGACCCGCGCGCTGACGGAACTCCACCGAGTCGTCCAGCCCGGCGGCCGGCTCGTCGTCGCCGACCTGTGCCTGCGGCGGCCGTTCAGCGGCGACGACAAGGCCGTACTGGACGGGATGCTGCGCATGTACGAGATCGCCGGGATCAACACGCCCGACGAGCACCGCGCCCATCTGGCGGCAGCGGGCTGGGAACTCCTGGAGCTGACGGACATCGGTGAGCAGGTCCGCTCCAGTTACGGGCACGCCGCCGCAGCGTTCCGGGGGCTCGCCGACTCCCTCGACTCCGGCGCGGCGGAGCAGATGGCCGCGGCGGCCGACCTGATGGAGGGCGTCGGGAGGCACCCGCACACCGGCTACGTCCTGATCACCGCGCAGCGGTCCTGACCGGCGAGGAGCCCGCGATGTCGTCCCGGATCGTTCCACCGCCCGCCGCCCCGGCCGTACGTCCGCGCGAGGACGGCCGGCTGGCCGACCGCATCGCCCTCTCGGCCGCGACCGGGCGAGGGGCGCGGGTGCGGACCGAGGACGTGCGCGCCTGGCTGGCCGAGCGCCGCCGGGCCCACGCCTTCCACGTGGAGCGGATACCGTTCGCGGAGCTGGGCCAGTGGCGGTTCGAGCAGGGCACGGGCAATCTCGTGCACCGCAGCGGCCGGTTCTTCACCGTCGAGGGCATGCACGTGGTGGAGCGGGACGGGCCCTCCGGTGACGGCCCGTACCGGGAGTGGCAGCAGCCGGTCGTCAGACAGCCCGAGGTGGGCATCCTCGGGATCCTGGCCAAGGAGTTCGACGGGGTGCTGCACTTCCTGATGCAGGCCAAGATGGAGCCGGGCAACGCCAATCTGCTCCAGCTCTCCCCGACCGTGCAGGCCACCCGCAGCAACTACACCGGGGCCCACCGGGGTACGGACGTCAAGCTCATCGACCACTTCTTCCGGCCCGATCCCGATCGCGTCGTCGTCGACGTCCTCCAGTCCGAACAAGGCTCGTGGTTCTACCGCAAGACCAACCGCAACATGATCGTGGAGACCGTCGGCGACGTCCCCGAGCTGGACGACTTCCGCTGGCTCACCCTCGGCCAGATCGCCGAGCTGCTGCACGAGGACGACATGGTCAACATGAACGCCAGGACCGTGCTGTCGTGCGTGCCGTACCCGGACACGTCCACCGGCGCGCTGCTGCCGGACGCGCAACTCCTGTCCTGGTTCACGGGCGAGCGCTCCCGCCACGACGTGTGCGCCGAACGCATACCGCTCGCCGATGTGCGCGGCTGGAAGCGCGGCGCCGAGTCGATCGAGCACGAGGACGGCCGCTACTTCAAGGTCGTCGCCGTCTCCGTACGGGCCGGCAACCGCGAAGTGGTCAGCTGGGACCAGCCGTTGGTCGAACCCGTGGGGCTGGGGGTCACCGCGTTCCTCGTACGCGAGATCGACGGAGTCCCCCATGTGCTGGTGCACGCCCGGGCCGAGGGTGGCTTCCTGGACACCGTCGAGCTGGCCCCGACCGTCCAGTGCACACCCGGCAACTACACCCATCTGCCCCCGGCGGACCGCCCGCCGTTCCTCGACGCCGTGCTCGACGCCCCGCCGTCGCACATCCACTACCAGGCCGTCCTCTCCGAGGAGGGCGGGCGCTTCCTCAACGCGAGGAGCCGGTACCTCGTCGTCGAAGCCGACGACGCCTCGCTCGACCCGCCCCCCGCCTACACCTGGGCCACCCCGGCCCAGCTCAGGGCCCTCACCCGCCACGGCCACTACCTGAACGTGGAGGCCCGCACGCTTCTGGCCTGCCTCAACGCCACAGGGGCGCGGTCCCGGGGGAGGGGAGCGCCATGGAGGAAGGCACCGCTGACATGAAGAAGAGGAGCGCCATGGAGCGCACACCGTTGGTCACCGTACTCGGTGCCTCCGGCTTCGTCGGATCGTCCGTCACCCACGCACTGGCGGGCCGTCGGATCAGGCTGCGGGCCGTTGCGCGCAGGCCGAGCGCACCCGCTCCCGGCCCGGCCGAAACCACCGTCGTCACCGCCGACCTCACCGACCGGAGGGCTCTCGCCGAGGCGGTCGCCGGCTCGGACGCGGTGATCCATCTGCTGCTGGGGGAGGGAGGCTGGCGGGCCGCCGAGAGCGACCCCGGCGCCGAGCGCGTCAACGTCGGTGTCATGCGGGACCTCGTCGACGTACTGCGGCCGGCCCCCGGCGAGGTGGCGCCCCCGCTGGTCGTGTACGGCGGTGCCGCCTCGCAGGTCGGTGTACCGCAGCGGGAGCCGCTCGACGGCACCGAACCCGACCGCCCCGAAACCGCCTACGACCGGCAGAAGCTGGCCGCCGAACAACTCCTGCTCAAGGCCACGGCCGAGGGCCGGGTACGTGGCATCAGCCTGCGTCTGCCCACGGTGTTCGGCGAGAGCGCGGCGCCCGGTGCAGGCGACCGGGGTGTCGTGTCCGCCATGGCGCGGCGGGCGCTCGACGGTCAGACGCTCACCATGTGGCACGACGGCACGGTGCGCCGCGACCTGGTCCACGTCGACGACGTCGCGGCGGCGTTCACGGCCGCCCTGAGCCACCCGGACTCCCTGGTGGGCGGCCACTGGCTGATCGGTGCGGGCCGCGGGGACGCACTCGGTGACGTCTTTCGGCTCGTCGCCCGCACCGTGGCCGAGGCGTTGGGGCGGCCCCCGGTCGACGTGGTGTCCGTCGAGCCACCGGCGCACGCCCCCCCGACGGACTTCCGCAGCGTGACCCTCGACTCCTCGCCGTTCCGTGCGGCCACCGGCTGGCACCCCAGGATCCCGCTGCCCGAAGGAGTGCGCCGCGCCGTGACCGCCCTGGTCCGCGAGCGGGAGGAGCCCCGGTGACGGCCACCCCGCCACCACCCACCGCAGACGCACCGCCGTGCGTCGACGTTCTGGAAAGGCTGGAAGATGACGACGCGTGTATGGGACTACCTGGCGGAGTACGAGGCCGAGCGCCCGGACATCCTCGACGCCGTTGAGACGGTCTTCTCCTCGGGGCGGCTGGTGCTCGGCGCGAGCGTGCGCGGCTTCGAGGAGGAGTTCGCCGCCTACCACTCGGTGGGCCACTGCGTGGGTGTCGACAACGGGACGAACGCGATCAAGCTGGGACTGCAGGCCCTCGGCATCGGCCCCGGCGACGAGGTGATCACGGTGTCGAACACCGCGGCACCCACCGTCGTCGCCATCGACTCCACCGGCGCCACTCCCGTCTTCGTCGACGTCCGTGAGGACGACCACCTCATGGACACCGGCCAGGTCGGTGCGGCCATCACCGAGCGCACCCGATGCCTCCTCCCCGTCCACCTGTACGGCCAGTGCGTGGACATGGGCCCGTTGAAGGAACTCGCCGCCCGGCACGGACTGGCCGTCCTGGAGGACTGCGCCCAAGCCCACGGCGCCCGGCAGGGCGGGACCATGGCCGGGACCACCGGAGACGCCGCCGCCTTCTCCTTCTACCCGACCAAGGTCCTCGGCGCGTACGGCGACGGCGGCGCCACGATCACCTCGGACCCCTCCGTGGCGAAACGACTGCGCCGACTGCGCTACTACGGCATGGACGAGCGCTACTACACCCTGGAGACCCCGGCCCACAACAGCCGCCTCGACGAGCTCCACGCCGAGATCCTCCGCCGAAAGCTGGGGCGGCTCGACACCTACATCGCCGGCCGCCGCGCGGTCGCCCGGCGCTACGCCGACGGTCTCGCCGACACCGACCTCGTCCTGCCGCGCACCGTGCCCGGCAACGAGCACGTGTACTACGTGTACGTGGTCCGCCACCCCCGGCGCGACGACATCATCGAGCGCCTCAAGGCGTACGACATCCACCTCAACATCAGCTATCCGTGGCCTGTGCACACCATGACCGGATTCGCCCACCTCGGGTACGCCAAGGGGTCGCTCCCGGTCACCGAAGCGCTGGCCGGCGAGATCTTCTCGCTGCCGATGTACCCCTCACTCGCCCCCGACCTCCAGGACAAGGTCATCCATGCCGTGCGCGAGGTACTGGGGACGCTGTGACGCCCAGTCGCCCGCCCCGATCCACCGAGCAGACCACCGAGCCACGGGAGAAGATGTGAAAGCACGCGCACTCACCGTCGAGGGAGCCATCGAGTTCACCCCCCGCGTCTTCCCCGACGACCGGGGAAAGTTCGTCTCGCCGTACCAGGAGCGGGCGTTCGTCGAGGCCCATGGCGCCCCGCTCTTCCCCGTCGCGCAGACCAACCACAGCGTGTCCCGGCGCGGCGTCGTACGCGGCATCCACTACACGGTGACGCCACCGGGCACGGCGAAGTACGTCCACTGCTCCCGCGGCAGCGCGCTGGACATCGTCGTCGACATCAGGGTCGGCTCACCCACCTTCGGCCGCTGGGACGCGGTGCTGATGGACCAGAGCGACCACCGGGCCAGCTTCATTCCCGTGGGAGTGGGCCACGCGTTCCTGGCGCTGGAGGACGACACCGTCATGTCGTACATGCTCTCCGAGTGCTACGTCGCCGAGAACGAACTCTCGCTCTCCGTCCTCGACCCGGTCCTCGCACTGCCTGTCACCACGGACACCGAACCGATCCTCTCCGAGCGGGACCGAGCGGCGATCACCCTCGACGAGGCGCGGCGGAAGGGCCTGCTGCCGGACTACGCCCACTGCCGGCAGCTCGAGAGGGGGCTCGCGCCGGTGAAACCCGTGCCGTAACGCCCGGCCGGCCGTGGCGGACGCACGTCCCCACGCGAACGACTGGGTCCCGACCGGCGCCCGCCCACCGGGATGCCGTGGCCGGCCGGGGCCGCGCCCCGCCCGAAACCGCTGTCTGCACCTGCCAACCAGAGAGGCCGTTCCCATGACCGACCCCGTCCAGACCCTGCCCGAGCCGGAAGCCGTCGGCAGGCTGTACGACCGGCTGACGCTGAGCGCGATGAACGACGGAACCTTCAACCCCAACGTGCACATCGGCTACTGGGACACACCGGACTCCGATGCCACGATCGAGGAGGCGATGGACCGGCTCACCGACGTCTTCATCGAGCGGCTGAGGGTGGACGACTCCTCGCACGTCCTCGACCTGGGCTGCGGGGTGGGCGGCCCCGGTCTGCGGGTCGTGACGCGCACGGGCGCGCGGGTCACCGGCATCAGCATCAGCGAGGAGCAGATCAAGACCGCGGGACGGCTGGCGGCCGAGGCCGGGCTCGCCGACCGCGCGGTCTTCCAGCACGGCGACGCGATGGAACTCCCCTTCGGTGACGGGTCGTTCGACGCCGTGATGGCGCTGGAGTCCGTCTGCCACATGCCGGACCGGCAGCAGGTGTTCACCGAGGTGCGCCGGGTGCTCCGGCCCGGCGGCCGGATCGTCCTGACCGATGTGTTCGAACGTCACCCGCGCAAGGCGGTTCGGCACCCGGGTATCGACAAGTTCTGCCACGACCTGATGTCGACCACGGCGGACATCGACGACTACGTCGCCCTGCTGCACCGCTCCGGCCTGCGGCTGCGCGAGATCCTCGACGTCACCGAGCAGACCACGCTGCGCCTCGCCGACGAGTTGGGGAAGCTGGCGGCGGTCGAGGACCGCCCCGTGGCCATGGACGAGGGCAACTTCGACTTCGGAGACGGTGCCTTCAAGCCGTCCGACCTGGCGGGGGCCGACGACTTCGGCTGCCTCCTGGTCACCGCCGAACGCCCCTGACCGGAGGGCACGCGGGGAGGGCGCACCCGCGCACCCTCCCCGCGCGGTGCGGGCGGACCGTGAGCCGAACGTGCAGGACGGATCCACGAGGAGAGGCAGGAACGAGATGACGCATTCCGGCGAGCGGACCGATGTGCTGATCGTGGGCGGCGGCCCGGTCGGGATGGCGCTGGCGCTGGACCTGAGGTACCGCGGGATCGACTGCGTGGTCGTCGACGCCGGTGACGGACAGGTCCGGCATCCCAAGGTCAGCACGATCGGTCCGCGCTCGATGGAACTGTTCCGCCGCTGGGGCGTCGCGGACGCCGTCCGGGGGGCGGGCTGGCCCGCCGACCACCCTCTGGACATCGCCTGGGTCACCAGGGTCGGCGGTCACGAGGTGTACCGGTACCGCCGTGGCACCGCCGCGAGCCGACCGGCCTTCCTGCACACTCCCGAGCCCGACCAGATCTGTCCCGCACACTGGCTGAGCCCGGTGCTGGTGCAGGCCGTGGGCGTCCACCCGGACGGCCCGCTGCGGCTCCGCACCACCGTCGACCAGGTGCTGCCGGCCGACGACCACGTCGACGCCGTCCTCACCGACCGGGCCACGGGTGCGACCGGCACCGTCCGGGCACGCTTCCTGGTCGCCTGCGACGGTGCCGCTTCCCCCATCCGCCGGGCCTGCGGCATCGAGGCACCGGGCCGTCACCGTACGCAGATCTTCCGGAACGTCCTCTTCCGGGCCCCCGAACTGAAGGAGCGGCTGGGCGACCGCGCCGCCCTCGTGTACTTCCTCATGCTGTCGTCCACGCTGCGCTTCCCCATGCGCTCGCTGAACGGCAGCGACCTGTACAACCTGGTCGTGGGCGCGGACGGCGACGGTGGGACCCGTGTCGACGCGCTGTCCCTGATCCACGAGGCCCTCGCCTTCGACACGCCGGTGGAGCTGCTCGGCGACAGCCAGTGGCACCTCACCCACCGGGTCGCCGACCGGTACCGGGCCGGGCGTGTCCTCCTCGCCGGCGACGCGGCGCACACCCTGTCGCCCTCGGGCGGCTTCGGGCTCAACACCGGTATCGCGGACGCCGCCGACCTGGGCTGGAAACTCGCCGCCACGCTGAACGGCTGGGCGGGACGGCATCTGCTCGACACATACGACACCGAGCGCAGGCCGATCGCGCTGGAGAGCCTCGATGAGGCCAACACCAACCTGCAGCGCACCATGAGCAGGGAGGTACCGCCCGAGATCCACCTGGACGGGCCCGAGGGCGAGCGGGCCCGCACCGAGATGGCCGGGCGGCTGGCGAGCAGCGGCGCGCGGCGGGAGTTCGACGCCCCGCAGATCCACTTCGGACTGCGCTACCGTTCGCCGGCGATCGTCGACGACCCCGGCGTACCGATCCTCCACGGCCGGCCGGACGCGGACTGGCGGCCCGGCAGCGAGCCCGGCCACCGCGCCGCGCACGCGTGGTGGGACGCCTCCACCTCCACGCTCGACCTGTTCGGGCAGGGCTTCGTGCTGCTTCGCTTCGCGGACCACGACCGCCTTCCGGCATTCGAGCGCGCGTTCGCCGAACGGGGCGTACCGCTGACAGTGCACCGGGGCGGCGACCCGCAGATCGCCAAACTGTACGAACGCTCCTTCGTGCTGGTACGCCCCGACGGCCACGTGGCATGGCGCGGCGACGATCTCCCGGGGGATCCGGCGCCCCTCGTCGACACGGTCCGGGGCGACAGGGGCGAGTCCGCATCCGACGGGCGATGACCGTACGGGGCACATGACGGGCCGAAGGCCACCGCCCGTGCGGCAGTTGCCGAAATGTGCCCCGGGCCGCGCGGCGAGGGTCCCGGGGACGGGCCGCGTCGGGCGTGCCGGGTGGTGCTCCCTGGCGGCGTCGAGGAGGCTCCTCCTGGTCCCGCCGCCGATCCCTGCCCGCAGCGGGCGAGGGACCGCTGCTCCGCCGACTCCGCGGTGGGTCGGTCGGCCGCTGCCGCCGGCCGACGCCTCCACCGGGGTGAGAGCGAACGCCGAGACGGCGCGGCGGGTGCGTCGGCCCACCCCGGGACATGCCTCCACGGCCCATGATTGACGGTGAGACCCGGTACAGCGGCCATCGGCCGGATGATGGGGGGCACGGCGTACATGTATGCGGCCGGCAGCGGCATCAGCGGGAGCACGGCTGACGCACTGATGTATTTCTGGTTCCTCCTGGTCGTGCTGTCCACGGTCTACGTTGCCCACGACGCGTTCACCAGGAACCCCGAACTGACCGTCATGAAGTGGGGCTGGGTCCTGGTGACGCTCTACATCGGCCCGGTCGGCGCGGCGCTCTATGTGCTCTCCTGCAAGGAACCCAGGCCCGGAACCCACGAGCGGTTCGTGGCGCCCCTGTGGAAACAGGCCTTCGGATCGACCATCCACTGTGTGGCCGGAGATGCCACCGGCATCATGATGGCAGCGGTGGTCGCGTCGGTGCTGGGCCTTCCTCCCTGGGGCGACAGCCTGCTCGAGTACGTCGTGGGATTCGGGTTCGGGCTGCTGATCTTCCAGGCCCTCTTCATGCGGGACATGCTCGGCGGAAGCTACCTCCGGGCCGTGCGTTCCACCGTGTTCGCGGAGTGGCTGTCGATGAACTGCGTGATGGGTGCCATGGTGGCCGTGCTCGTGATCATCCGTAGTCATGTGCCGGGCACCGACGACGCGGGCAGCGTCCGCTTCTGGGCCACCTTCTCCGTCGCGGTCCTGGCCGGACTCGCCTTCGCCTACCCGGTGAACGTCTGGCTGGTCGCCAATCACCTGAAGCACGGCATGGGGACCGTGAGGGCACTCGGCGAGGGCGGCGAGGCGGTCCGCGCCGCCGCCCCGGAACCGGCCTCGGCCGGCGCCGGAATGGAGATGCCGCAGAGCGAGGTGACCGCGGCACAGAAGGCCGCGATGGCGACACTGACCGTCGTCTTCCTCGCCTCCGGTGTCCTGCTGGCGGGCATCTTCGGAGATCTCGGCTGACCCGGTGTCGGTGTCCCGCCCCCGGGCCCGGCACGGGTGCGCAACCGGACGCCGGTGCCACGGCACCCACGAGCCTGCGCCCGCACGAGCACCGCACGAGTTGTGGCACGTGTCGTGGTCGGTAACCTGATCTTGTGCTGATGCCGAAGCGCTCCTTCCGGCTTCCCGCACCGGGAGGCTCCGTGGCCGCGGCCGGCGTGCCGGTCCGTACTCCTCGTGCCCATGAGTGAGAGACTCCGGGCCCAGCTGTGGCCCCTGCCGACGCTGGGTGTCGCTCTCGCCATCGTCGCCGGTGTGGGACTGCCCCTGCTGGACGGGCTGACGCAGCGCGACATGCCGTCCTGGCTGCGGGCCTACCTCTTCGGCGGCAGCCCCGATGCCGCTCGCTCCGTACTGGCGGCGATCGCCGGCTCGATGATCACGGTCACGGCGCTGACCTTCTCGCTCACCGTGGTGACACTGCAACTGGCCAGCAGCCAGTTCTCCCCGCGTCTGCTGCGCACCTTCACCGCCGACCGGTACGTCCAGGCGACGCTGGCACTCTTCCTCGCGACCTTCACCTTCGCCCTGACCGTGCTGCTCACCGTCCGCACCGGAGACGACGGGCAGAACGGCTTCGTCCCGCAGACGTCGGTCACCGTGGCCTTCGTTCTCACCCTGGCGAGCGTGCTCGCTCTGGTGCTGTTCCTGTCGCACCTGGCGCGCGAGATCCGGATCGAGTCCATGATGAGCAGCGTCCTCTCCGCCGCCGACCGCACCATCCACCGGCTCCTCCCGGAGGAACCGGACCTCAGCGGTGAGCCCTCCGCGAGGGGTGACTCCGCCGCCGCTCCACCGGAACCGCCCGCGAACGCGCTCACCCTGGCCGCCGGAGCCTCCGGCTTCCTCACTTCCGTGGACGAGGCGGCTCTGCTGAAGGCAGCCGTCGAAGCCGACGCCCTGGTGCGCATCGACCGCCCACCCGGAAGCTCCCTGATCGCCGGCACGCCCGTCGGTGCCGCCTGGCCGCGCACCGGGGAACCGTTCACCCCCGACACCCGGGCGCGTCTGGCCGAAGAAGTCCCGCACGCGGTGCGGACCGGTGCCGAACGCACCGACCTCCAGGACGTCGCCTTCGGACTCCGCCAGCTCACCGACATCGCCGCAAAAGCACTCTCCCCGGGGATCAACGATCCGACCACCGCCGTGCACGCCCTGTCCCATTCCTCCGCACTGCTGTGCGAGCTGGCGCGCCGTGACCTCGGGCCTCGGCTGCTGCGCGACGAGCACCGGCAGATCAGGGTCGTGCTGTGCCGTCCGGACCTGCAGGACCTGCTGGACCTGGCCGTGGACCAGCCCCTGCGCTACGGCGCCGCGGAGCCCGCCGTACTGGCGCGCATCGCGATGCTCCTGCGCGAACTCGCCTGGTGCACCGTCCCCGCCCGCCACTCGCCCGTCGTGGCCGCACTCGCCCGGTTGCGTTCCACCGTCGACGCCCAGGACCTCCACGCCGCCGAGCGACTCCGGCTCACCGAGCTGGCCCAACACGTCGACGAGGCACTGGCCGGGCGATGGGGACAGGCCCGCAGGCACTGATCGCACGCCCGTACGGAAACGGTGGGGAGCCGGTCCGCTTCCGCCACCCCGGGTAACGGCCGACCGCTCGCCAACCCGCAAAGGCCGTCCGACCGACACGTCCTCCGGTCGCCGGGCGCAGCCCCCCTCCCGGAACGGCTGCCTCCCCGATGGCGTTTCGGACATACGAGCGACGGCGCCGGTCGTGGGCTCGTCACGGGGCTCTGGACAAACTCCAGGTCACAGTCGTCCACGGTACGTCCGATCTTCGACGCAGTGAGAGGTGACCCACTTGCCGCCCGGCCGACCCGGCTGCGAGCATCCCAGCGCGCGCTGCGGCGACCGGAGCACGGGACAGACGCCGGTCGACCCCCCACCCGTTGGTTCTGCCCGTCGGACGACCAACACAGGAGTGCCTCCATGCTGCGCTCGAAACTCCGGTCCCTGTCAGTCGGCATCGGCTCGGCCATCGCCATGGTGGGCGTCGCCCTTGCCCCCACCACCGCATCCGCTGCCCCGGCGCTGCCGTCGCACACCGCGGCCGGCGCTCCAGGCACCCCCTCGCTGACGACCGCCGCCGGGTTCTGGTCGTGCACGGTCCCGCCCGGCTACACGTACACCAACACCCAGAACACCCTGTCGTGTTCGACCAGCGGCGGGTTCCGCACCATGTACTACGTGCAGCCTCCCGCGGACGGCCTGTGGGCCTGCACCACCATGCCCGGCTTCACCTACAGCAACACCCAGAACACCCTGTCGTGTTCGACCAGCGGTGGGTTCCGCACCATGTACTACCTGCGCACGCCCAAGACGGGCCTGTGGGCATGCACGGTCCCGCCCGGCTTCACCTACACCAGCACCCAGAACACCCTGTCGTGTTCGACCAGCGGTGGGTTCCGCACCATGTACTACCTTCGGGCCCTGTGACCTCCCGCTCCGCGCGCCGCTCCGGGCGGCGCGCGGAGCGGCTCGGTCCTCGTCGGCGCCGGAGTTCCGGCCGGAGGCCACGGCCGTGCTCCTCGCCCACGATCGCCGCCGGTCCGACGTACGACGAACCGGCCGGCACGGACCGCTGAACACCCCCTGTGGCTCGGATCCCTTGGGCCGGCACCGCCCCGATCTTCCGCAGCAGCGGATCGACGACGGGGAGCGCTTCGTCTGATCGAATGCACAGGCGCGCTGCTACGCTCCGACCATGTCGTCCGAAATGCCTTCTGTGCCGGTTCGCTCCTATTGGAACAACGGCCGGCAGGGAACTCTCCTCGCGGCATATCTCGGGCTGTTCGTCGTCAATGTCAATGTCCTGATCACCTACGTCGGGATCTTCGACATGCAGCGTCGTCTGGGCATGGGGGAATCCGACCTGCAATGGCTCGTGGGTGTCTACAGCATCGGTATGGCCTCGGCCACGATGATCAGCGCGACACTGGCGGACGTCTTCGGCAGGAAAATCGTCTATGTGGTGAGTCTGAGCGTGTACATCGCCTGCGCGTTGGGCGCCGCCACAACGTCGAGTGTGCTCGTCCTCGTGGTGGCGAGAGGAGTGCAGGGGGTTTCGGCCGCTGCGGTCATCGTCACCTCACTCGCCCTTGTGAGCAGGGTGAGCACCACTCGGGAGGCGAGAACGAGGGCTGTCGGGGCCTGGGTTGCCGTGGGGAGCGTGGCGGTGGCCATGGGGCCGCCCGTGGGAGGGATCCTGGCCCAGTTGACGGGCTGGCGCGGCCTCTTCGTGGCCATGGTTCCGCTCTGCTTCGTCGTGCTGGTCGTCACACTGCGACGGGTGTCCGAGCCTCAACACGTGCCCGTCCGCAGATTCGACTGGACGGGCCAGTTCCTCTTCATCACGACAGTGGCGTCACTGGCCTTCGTGATGATTCAGGGGCCGTCCTTCGGATGGCTCTCGAGCATCACGCTCTCGCTGCTCGGGCTGAGTGCGGTGGGATTCCTCGCCTTTGTGGTCCGGGAATCCCGAGCCCGCCATCCCATGCTCGACATCTCTCTGTTCCGTAACCGGTTGTACGCCCTCGCCGTGGCCACGGTGTTCTTCGCAGCCTTCTGCAACGAAGGGGCGTTCTTCGTCGTGATGCAGTACTACCGGAACATTCGAGAGTATTCCCCAGTGGAGGCCGGGTTCCTCGTCCTTCCGTTCGCCGTCGGGTATGCGGCGGTCGCTCTGAAGGCCGCAGGGCTGCGCAAGAGATTCGGCTTGCGGCGTTTGCTCCTGTCCGGTCAGGCGGGTCTGCTGCTCGGTCTGCTCACCATGGTGTTCGGCTTTCCCGTCGGCAGAGGCACGGTCCTGCTCGGCATGGCCGTCGTCGGCATGGCCTCGGCCATGGTCATCACTCCGGTCGTCGCGCTGGTGCTGGAGATCATGCCATCGGACCGGACGGGCATGGCGTCCGGAATCGTGAACACCCAGCAACCGCTCGGCGGGGCCATGAGCTTCGCCGCACTCGGGACGGTGATGACCGTGTGGTTGGGAGCCACCCTCGGCAGGGACATCGAGCAGGTGATTCCCGATCCGGCCGAGAGGACCGGCGCCAGCCGCGACATCATTCTGCACGCGGATCCACACACGCATGTCTCGATGAGCGCACCCGGTGCTCAGATCCGCCACTTCGACGCGCGCCTCGCGGACATCGCGGAGAAGAACTTCATCCAGGCCGGTCAGCTCAGCCTGGGAGTCGCGGCGCTCGTCGCCGCCGCCGTTCTCGCCGTGCTCCTCGCGGCTTTCCCAAGCGGCGCGGACCGCCCCTGAACCGGCCTTGCGCGGTGCCGACCGCCCCTGCACAGGGCTCGTGGGCCCGGATTCACGATGGGGAGCGCGGGCCGGGAGTGCAGCAGTGAACCGGGAGTGCGACGTCGGGGCGAGTCAGGGGCGAAGGGCGGCACCGGGCATCCGAGGCGCGCGACGCCTGCCCTCGTTCGTGTCGCCGCGGGATCCCGACCGGGCCCGGGGGAACGTGAGATCTGCCGGTGCCCCGGGGCACCGGCAGATCAGTGGGCGGAACCGTCAGAAGGTCAGGCCCCAGGAGTCGATGTATCCGCTGTCGCCGGAGTAGACATCGGCCACCCTCAGCGTCCAGGTGCCGTTCGCCGCGACCCCGGAGGCGTCGACGGTGTAGGTGGTGAGCAGGTTGGCGGTGCTGTCGCCGGACGCTTCCTTCAGGCGCGCGGACGACCCGTCCGGGGCGACGATCTCGATGATCAGGTCGCCGCGGTAGGTGTGCTTGATGTCCACGTCGATCTTCAGGCTCGACGGGGCGTCGCCGCTGCGCCCGGTCACCGCCACGGACGAGGTCACCCAACTGCCGTTGTCGGGGATGCTGACGTCGGCGGTGTTGCGGAAGACGTTCGAGCCCGTGGGCGTGGTGCCGCCGGAGCCGAGAGCGGCACCCGCGTCGGCGAGTCCGGCGCCGCAGCCACCGGAGCAGGAACCGGGCAGCGTACGGGCCTTGCTCTTGATCGTCGACTCGATCTGCGCCGGGGTCAGGGACGGGTTCGCCTCGACCATCAGCGCGGCGAGGCCGGCGACGTGGGGGGCGGCCATGCTGGTGCCCTGGTAGGCGACGTAGTTCTCGCTCCCGATACTGCGTGCACCGCTGTTGAGCGTGGAAAGGATGCCGTTGGAACTGCTCGGCGAGGTCTCGCCTCCGGGGGCGGTGATGTCGACGACGCTGCCGTAGTTGGAGTAGTAGGCGCGGTTGCCCTGGCGGTCGCTCGCGGCGACGGTGATGACGTTGCTGCAGCTTGCCGGGTTGAAGTACGCGGCGTTGGCGTTGTCGTTGCCCGCGGCGACGACGATCGTCGTTCCGCGGCCCACGGCGGCGTTGATCGCGCTCTGGGTGCCGGAGTCGCAGCCGCCCTCGCCGCCCAGGCTCATGTTGATGACGTCCGCGGGGTGCGGGTTGTTCGCCACGCCCTGCACGGAGCCGCCGGATGCCCAGGTGATGGCGTCGATGATGTCGGACGTCAGCCCACCGCACTTGCCGAGCACGCGCACCGGCTGGATGGTCGCGTCGTAGGCGATGCCCGTCACGCCCTTGCCGTTGTTCGCGGCGGCGGCGATCGTGCCGGCGACGTGCGTGCCGTGCCAGGAGTTGTCGGTGTTCTGCCCCGGCACGGGCAGGCCGTCCTCGTCGACACCGCACTCGCCGCGGTTCGTCCAGTCGCCGGGGTCGGCCGCGTTGCCGTCCCGGCCTCCTCCGTCCTGGGAGATGAACGGGTCGGAGATGAAGTCGTAGCCGCTGACGATGTTGGCGGCAAGGTCCGAGTGCGCGACGTAACCGGTGTCGATCACGGAGACCTTGACGCCCTGTCCGGTGGCCTTGTCCCAGGCCGCGGGAACGTTCATGCCCGCGGTGCTCTCGAAGAGGTCCCACTGGCGGCCGTACTCCGTGTCGTTCGGGGAGACGGCCGTGGCGTACATGCGGGTGTCCGGGACGACGTAGGCCACGTCAGGGTCGGCGCGGAAGGCCGCCATGACGTCTGCGGCATCGCCCTCGTCCAGCTTGCCGCCGAGGTCGAGAAGGGCGGCGCCGGTGCCGAGGCGGCGGTCGAAGCCGACCGACTCACCGGTCCTCTCTCCCTTGTCCCGAGCGTCCTTGTCCGCGGCGGAGTCCGATGCGGCCTCCGCCGCACGGGACTTGTATCCGACTATGAGGCGTTCGACGGGCGTGTCCGCGCTGGAGGTCGCCGCGGAGGCGGCGGGTCGCGGGGACGGGGTCGCGGCGGCGGAGGTGGCGGCTCCCGTGGCGAGAAGTGCGGTGGTGGTCACCGCCAGCACGGATATGCGAAAGGGTCTGGAACGGTTCAAGTCGCTTTGCCTTTCCGGTCTGCTCCCGGCGTCGAACCGAATGGGTTGGTTCGGTCATGACAAGCCGGTCCCTGGCCGCGGCAGGGTGATGTGGGGGTCGCTCGAGCCGGGCGGGACCTCGTGGCAGACCCGCACACGGCGCCGGCCGGCGTGCATCAGGTGGTACCTCGCGGCGGATGCAGGTCGACCGGGCAAGTGGAAGGAACGTACGGCCGGAGTCCGCACGCGAATATCCGGGGCCGGGGTACTACGGATACGTGATTAACCCCTGACCAAGCGCTTGCCTGTCCGATTGATCACGGAATGCAAGCGTCACGGTGCTGATCGAGCGGCCTGCACAAGCACGGAGGCGGGGATGCGGGGGCCCGTGCGCTCCCGCGCGGATGCGACGCCGAAGGCACGCACGGATGCGAAGCGGATCGGTCAGGCGTCGCCGGGACCGCCGACCGGGGCGATCCGCGTCCGCTCCGGCCCCTCCGACCCCCGACACTCGGCGAGTTCCTGGCGCGAGGGTGTCCCCTGCTTCCGCATGGCCCGGGCGACGTGCTGCTCGACCGTACGCGGTGAGAGATGCAGGATTCCCGCGATCTCCCTGTTGGTGAGCCCGGCCGACGCGAGTTCGGCGACCTCCCGTTCGCGCGGGGAGAGTTGACCGCCGTACGCGGGACGACCCGGCGGACGGCCCTCCCTGGCCGGCTGGTGACGGCGGAGCTCGGCCCGGGCGCGGGCGGCATCCCACACCGCGCCGAGCTCGGTGAACAGTGCCGCGCAGGAGGCCAGTTCGTCCACAGCGAGGGCGGCGGCCGGTTCGGGACCGTCCTGCCGCTCGGACGACTCCCGGCCGTTCGCCCCCAACGCCTCCAGCGTGCAGCGTGCCGCTCCCTCGGCGGCCAGCGCCCGCGCGTAGGGGCGCGGTGCGCGATCGAAGGTCGCGGCGGCCTCGCGGTAGAAGGGGACGGCGTCCAGCGGGCGGCCGTCCATCTCGGCCAGTGCCGCCCGGCTCCAGCTCAACGCGCCCGTGGCGGAGGGGGCGTCCACCCCGGCCAAGCCCGACGACAGCTCCTCCAGCATGGCGCGGGCCGCCGCCGCGTCGCCCGCTCGGGCCACCGCCTCGACGGCCCAGGGAGCCAGCTCCGCGGCCCACACCCATACGCCCTTCGCCGCGGCCTTCCGCCAGGCGCTCCCCGCCTCCTCGGCCGCCACCGGCACGTCCTGACGGGCCAGCGCCAACCGGATCAGGGCTCCGGACGTGGCGGCGGCGTGCGGCGCGGCCGCGTGCTCGGCCGAGGACGCGTCAGGGCCGGCCAGCCACGAGAGTGCGGCACCCCAGTCGCCCTGGGCGAGTGCGAGCATCCCGCGGACCATGCGCGCGTCCGCACTGATGACCGGCATGTCGGCGGTCGCGGCGACGAACTCCTCGCAGCGCCCGGCCAGCCCCGCCCAGTGCCCGGTGAACCACTCGAGCAGGAGTCTCGCCCCCAGGGCGGTGTGCTCGGTGTAGGGGGCACCACTGCGCGCCGACAGCGCAAGCCCCTCACGCAGAAGGTCCTCGGCCCGTCCGAAGTGGCCGAGCCACACCGCGGAGTCGGCGGCGTTGCACAGCCCGCGGGCGGCGTGCCTGCGGATCCCGGGGTCGGGGTGGTCGGTGGGCAGCGACTTCAGCAGGTCCCAGCCGTCGGGCTCGCCGCAACTCATCGCCAGCCCGGCGCGGTTGGCCCGGACCGCCGCACGGACGACTTCGTCTCCGCTGTCGTCCGCGGCCACCGCGGCGCCCTCGAGCCAGGCGCGGTGGACATCGATGGAGGACCCGGGCCAGTAGGGCATCGCGAGGGCCGACATGGCGCGGGCGGACAATCCGGGCCGCTCGCTGCGGAGTTCGGCGGCGGCCCGCTCCAGCTCGGTCCAGCCGGTGCCGCCCATCCCGACCTGATTGCACAGCAGCAGTCCGAGGTCGAGACGGATCTCGCCGCGCAGCACTGCGGGAAGGCTCTCGTCCTCCACGATCTGCGTGAGCACCTCGACGGTCTGGTCCGAACGCAACCCGTTGACAGCGATGTCAGCCAGTCGCGGCGCCAGCCCGGCCCTCGCGGCACGCGGTATGTCAGGGGATGCGAGGGCCTCCTCCAGCAGTTTGATCGCGGCCTGGTGGTCTCCGGCACCGGTGGCCAGGGCGGCCGCCCGTTCCACGGCACGCAGCCAGGCCTTGACGGGGCCGGCCTCCCGGCGGTGCCGTGCGAGCGACGTCCACGGCACGGGCTGCCTGCGCACCAGCACGTCGGCGGCCCTCGCATGCAGTTGCTGCCGTACCGGGCCGGGCAGCACCCGGCGCACGGCGCGCGCGGCGAGCGGGACGAGCAACCCGTACCGCCGGCCCGGGTACTCGGCGAGCACGGCCGCGTCGAGCGCTCCGGTCAGCCCGTCCGTCCTGTCGGCGAGTCCGGGGCCCTGCCCGGCCCTCCCCACGGATGCGGGTCCGTCCTCGCAGCCGCCGCCGGGCGTCGCCCCCTCGGTGACCGTCAGCAGTTCCTCCCGCGTCACCGGCTCATCCAGTACCGCGGCTGCCCACACCACGGCCCGCTGCGACGGCGGCAGCGAAGCCGTCCGGCTCAGTACCAGTTCGGCGAGGCGGACGGGCACGCCCGCGGCATCCACGTCGGCCGCCGTGCACCGCTGCAGGTCCTGTTCGCCCAGCACCACCAGCAGGTCCACCACCACCTGCGCCACGCCACCGGACTGCTCGTGGAGCCGGGTGACGGCCTCGGGCGTGCAGCGATCGCCGAGGGCGGCCGCCGCGGCGCTCTGCACCTGCTCGGTGGTCCACGGCGTGACCCGGTGCTCGAGGACGGCCATGTCGCGCGGGTAGCGCACCGGCGGGGTGCCCAGCGGCAGACCGGGGTGGGGCAGTTCCTCGGGCCGGTACAGCACCACGGTCGCGCGCGAGGGCGGGGACTGCTCCAGCAGTCGGCGCAGTGCGCCGCGTTCGGCGGCGCCCGCCCGGTGCAGGTCGTCGACCAGGAGCAGGAGGGGCCCGTCTGCTGCCGGTTCGGGCACGGCGGCCTCCCCGCCGCAGGTCCAGGTGAGCACCCCGGCGCCGGTGGCCTCGGGCAGATCGGCGAGGCGCCGTGCGAGGTGGCTCTTTCCGGTGCCGGCCGCTCCGGCCACGAGGACGAGCAACGGTTCTGCCGTCTCCGACGCGAGGGTCCGTCTCAGCCTGCGCTCCCAGGCGGGTGTACTCATGCTGCCTGCCCCCTCACTGACGGCCCCCTCCGCGCCCTTGGCCGTGCGCCGGCCCCAAGTCTGCCTTATCGGTCGTGTGTTCGGGCGCGGAGAAGAGGGGTCCGGATGCGGGAGGCCCGCCCTCGACCGGACGCCCACGTCCTTCTCACACGGCGCGGTCGGCAGGTGGGCGGACCGTGACGACGCGGGCGCGGCGAGCTTCAAAGGGGATTCTCATCCCGCTCCCAGCTTCGCCACAGCCTCGTGCCCGATCTTCGAGTACGACACGGATCACGGAAGCGGAGGAATGTTCCATGGTGACCAAGAGAGCTCGAGTGGGTCTTGCCGTCGCGTCAGTGGCGAGCGTGGGGCTGCTGTTCCCCGCCGTGGCCCTCGCGGAGGACAGCGCTCCGGCCGCTGCGACGGAGTCGACCGCGCCTTCCGGTGACACGCCGGATCCGCGGGAGGAGCGCCGGGAGGCCCGGAAGGACCGGGCGGAGGAGCGACAGGAGGAACTGGCGGCCGCCCTGGCGAAGGAACTGGGCGTGTCCGAGGACAAGGTGAAGGCGGCGCTGGAGAAGATCCGGAGCGAGAAGCAGCAGGAGCGCAAGGAGGAGCGCGAGAAGCGGCTCTCGGAGCGTCTCGAGAAGGCGGTGTCCGAGGGGAAGCTCACCCAGGAGCAGGCCGACGCCGTCCTCGAGGCCGCGGAGAGCGGCGTCCTGCCCGGAGGCCCGGGCGGGGGACCCGGTCGCGCCCGCGGCTGAGATCACGGACGTCCCTCGCCGTGGCCGGGCGAGGGGCGGCCGCCCGCCGGCCCCGCCGGACGGGGCGGCCCCCGCCGTGCGGATCCGCGCCATGACCGGTGGCGACGCCGGGCGGCCGCCCCCTCCTTCCCGGAGACGGGGACGCAGCGCGGCCGGGGCACCCCACCACCGCGGTGCCTGCACCGCTCGCGCCGGGGCAGCACGGCGGGGCTCCCGCGTCAGGGGCAGGCGGAGGCCGCGTACCCGCCGCGCGGGGCTGCGCCTCGGGCTCATCCGCGAGAGCCCGAGAAAATCCGGACGGCGATGTCGAGAACCCGCGTCCGGCTCCGTCCCCGGGGTGAACGTGGCCACAATGGGTGGCACGAGCACCGAGGAGAACCACGATGGCCAAGTATCTGCTGCTCAAGCACTACCGCGGCGCCCCGGCTCCGGTCAACGACGTGCCGATGGACCAGTGGAGCCCGGAGGAGATCTCGGCCCATGTCCGGTACATGAACGACTTCGCGGCCCGGCTGGAGAGGACAGGCGAGTTCGTCGACGGTCAGGCGCTCGCCCCCGAGGGAGCATGGGTCCGCTACGCCGGCGAGGGCCGCCCGCCGGTCACCGACGGACCGTTCGCCGAGACCAAGGACCTCATCGCCGGCTGGATGATCGTCGACGTCGACGGCTACGAGCGCGCCGTCGAGCTGGCAGGGGAGCTGTCGGCCGCCCCTGGGGCCGGAGGCAGGCCGATCCACGAGTGGCTGGAGGTACGCCCGTTCCTGACCGCGCCGCCCACCATCACGGAGTGACATCACCGATGGACGAGGTCCTGCTCAGGAGCCTCATGCCGAGCGTGCTCACCGTCCTCGTCCGCCGCGGAGCAGACTTCGCGGCGGCCGAGGACGCCGTGCAGGACGCTCTGGTCGAGGCGCTCCGGGTCGGGGCGGCCGACCCCTCCCCGAACTCTTCGAGCAAGGGACTCCCCATGCGGGACCCGAAGGGCTGGCTGGTCACCGTGGCCTGGCGCAAGTTCCTCGACGCCACCCGCGCCGACGCCGCCCGCCGGCGGCGTGAGGGCCGCGTCGAGCACGAGCCGGCCCCCGGGCCGGCGCCCGCTGTGGACGACACGCTCCAGCTCTACTTCCTGTGCGCCCACCCCTCGCTGACCCCGGCATCGGCGGTCGCGCTCACACTGCGCGCAGTCGGCGGGCTGACCACTCGTCAGATCGCCCAGGCGTACCTGGTGCCCGAGGCGACCATGGCGCAGCGCATCAGCCGGGCCAAGCGCACCGTCTCCGGCGAGCGTCTCGACCGGCCGGGCGATGTCGCCACCGTGCTGCGCGTCCTCTACCTCGTCTTCAACGAGGGCTACACGGGCGACGTCGACCTCGCCGGCGAGGCCATCCGGCTCACCCGGCAGCTGGCGGCAGTCGTCGACCACCCCGAGGTGGTCGGGTTGCTCGCCCTCATGCTGCTCCACCACGCCCGGCGTGCCGCCCGGACCGCCTCCGACGGCAGTCTGGTGCCGCTCGCCGAGCAGGACCGCGGCCGCTGGGACACTGCGTTGATCGCCGAGGGCATCGGCATCCTCCAGGCGGCCCTCGCCCGCGACCGGCTGGGCGAGTTCCAGGTCCAGGCCGCCATCGCGGCACTCCACGCCGATGCTCCCACCACCGAGGAGACCGACTGGGTGCAGATCGTCGAGTGGTACGACGAGCTCACGCGCCTGACCGACAACCCGGTCGTCAGGCTCAACCGTGCGGTCGCCGTCGGGGAGGCCGACGGACCGCGCGCCGGCCTGGCGGCCCTCGCCGCGCTGGACGCTCCTTCCCCGGGCTCCTCGGGCAGGGGACACCCGTTGCCCCGCCACGCCGCGGTGGCGGCCTACCTCCACGAGCGCGACGGCGACCTGGCGAAGGCGGCACGGCTCTACGCCGAGGCGGCGCACGAGGCACCCAACCTCGCCGAGCGCGACCACCTGACGCGCCAGGCCGCCCGGCTCAACGCCCGCCGACGCCACTGACGGTCACGCTCGGATTCTCCCGCCGCGCGCCCCGTGGCCGGAGGCCGGTGCACGTCCCGTGTCAGGGGCCGATGCTCACAACGGTGGGAGGTCGGCTCGATGCGGCGAGCGTGGCGCATGCCCTCCGTCAGGGGCTGCCGAGCGGCTCGGAAGGCACGGCGGGCAGCCGTACAGGTCTCGTCCTCGCGGGTGGCACTGCGGCTTCACCGGTTGCTCTCCGAGCCGATGCGGGCGAGCAGCGAAGCCGTGCCGTCCTCTGCTGTGATCCCGCGGGCGAGTTCGACCGCGCGGCGCCGGTGGGACGGCTCGGACAGGCAAGCCGTGATCGCGTCGCCGAGGGCTTCGGCGGTGAGCTGCCCGAACGGCACAGGCCGCGGGGCGCCTCCCGGCCCGTACAGCCGGGAGGCCCAGAACGGCTGGTCGGCTCCCCGGACGGGTCCGACCTGCGGCCGGCCCCCGGCATCCCTGGGGCGCAGGGCCACGCCGAGGTGCACGGCGTGAGCCGGGGCGGTACGGTCCTGGCCACCGTCGAGCGCAGGACCGGGCACGGCTACCGGCACTCGATGCACTTCCTGCGCCCGGAGGCGGCGGAGTGGTCCGATCTGGACGTGCCTGAGGCGTTCCTGCCACTGCACGTAACTGGTTCCCTCGGTGAGACGGTGTATCTCACCGGTGGAGCCTGGGACGCCGACTCGGCGGCGGATCGCGAACGGAAGCCGGCCCTCTTCGCGGCGGACCTCTCCGAGGGCGTCGTCACCGAGGTGGCGCTGCCCGCGTCCGGCCCGGCGATCCCTCTGCGGGACAGGCTGCGCAGGAACAGTCGCGACCCGGCCTTCGGCCTTCTGGGCCGCGGTGCCTACCACGAGGACGTGCTCGTCTCCTCGTCGTCCTACGGGCACGCCTTCGAGTACGACGTGCTGCACGCGGTCGATCGCGCGGCCGGGCTGTGGGCCACGGCCCGGCTCCGACGGGACGACCAGGCGACAGAACTGTGGGTGGCCGCGGACAGAACCGCGTACGCGTTCACCGCCTTCGGGGACCTGTGGACCTCGAACGCGGGTCGCGCGTGGCGGCGCTCGGACTTCCGTGACCGTCTGATGAGGGTTCTCGGCGAGAGCCCCAGGGGCCTCGGCCTGCAGGCTGCGGCCTTCACCGGCGACCGGCTTCTCCTGGCCACGGCGCGGGCCGTGGTCGAGTGCGCCGCCGACGGGGCCGGAATCCGGGCCCTGTGCCGCCGCGACGAAGAGGCACCCCGCATCCTCTCGTTCCTGCGGCCGTAGGCCGGGTCGCTGCCCGACTGACTCGCAGGCACACCGGCGGCCGGTCACCCGAGCATCGCTCCGGTGACCGGCCGCCGGTCCTTCGCCGGCGGCGAGCGACCCGGCTCAGCGCGTGTCCGTTGCCTCCCCGGCGGGAACACACGGTGCGTTGCGCGCGGCCTCCCGTCGCCCGTCCGGCCGCCCGTGCCGACCGCGATGAGTGGAAAGGTGTGCCCGTACCAGGCAGGCTGATGGCATGCGGTCGGACATCCGCTCATCCGTGCGCCCGCGAGCGGACGGTCGTCATCGGGTCCTCTGGGTGCTCGCGCAGTGCCTGCCGTTCGCGATCGCGGTCCTGGTGGTGGTCATCGAGCTCACGCCCCTGCACGTCATGTACACGGGACCGCTGCTGACCGCGACCCCGGCACTGGCGGCGGTGACCATGGGCCCCCGGGGCACGATCGCGGCGGCCGCCTTCGCGCTTGTCGTCAGCGTGATCACCGCCACCTACAACCAGGCCTGGCAGAATCAGCAGGTCTACACCAACCTCCTCGCCCTCGTCCTGGTGTCCGCCGCGAGCATCACCACCAGTAGCGCCGCCCGGACGCGCAGCGAGAACGAGCTCAACCAGATCCGCAGGATCGCCGCCGCCGCACAGGAGGTGCTGCTGCGACCGGTGCCCGCCCGGATCGGCCCGCTGCGCGCGGGCAGCATGTACGTCGCCGCCGAGACCGGCGCCCAGATCGGCGGCGATCTCTACGAAGCCGTGCAGACCCGCTTCGGGGTACGGCTCATCATCGGCGATGTCAGGGGCAAGGGCCTTCCCGCGGTGCGCGCCGCCGCTGCCGTGCTGGGGGCCTTTCGGGAGGCGGCCCACTACCAGGAGGACCTGCCGGCCGTCATGGACCACTGTGCGGCCGCCCTGGAGCGGGAGCGCCTGTCCCCGGGCGTGGACCCGGACGCACGTGTGGAGGGGTTCGTCACGGCGCTGGTGGCCCAGGTCCCGCAGGAGCCGGTGGTCGAGATCGTCAACCGCGGCCATCCGCCCCCGCTGGTGCTGCACCGCGGCAGGGCGGAGGCCCTGACGCCGGGGTGCCCGCTCCCGCCGCTCGGCCTTGACGAGCTTCTGACCGAGCCCTCCGAGGCCAAGGTGGAGTCCTATCCGTTCGTCCGCGGTGACCGCCTGCTGCTGCACACCGACGGTGTGATCGAGGCACGCAACAGCAACGACGACTTCTTCGCGCTGCCCGACGCCTTCGAGGCCGTGCGCGGCAACGCCCCGGGGGAGTTCCTGGACGAGCTGCACCGGGCGCTGATGCGGCACTCCGCGGGCTGCCTCGCCGATGACGTCGCGATGTTGATCATCGAGAGGGCCGAGTAGGACGGGGACCGGCCGGTTCGGGTTGCCGTTGGCGCCGCCGCCGCTCCGAGGCGTCGCTGGTCGCCGTGCCCAGGCGCCGCACGCCTCGCGCGGCCTGGCGTCCGAGGATCGGCGCCTTGCTCGCGGGCCGCCCGGCGCCTCCCGTAGCCCGCGGCGTTGGCCATCGGACACCGGTCCACGGAGGCGCCATGTCGGGAAGGGAGAAGGGCGCGACCGGATCGGTGTCTATTCGATCGTCTTGACACTCGATTCGTGCGCGAAAGCTAGCCAGATCGGCGCATTCGCGTGTAGCGTCAACCGTAAGAGTCGACGAGGAGGCCTACACATGTCCATCGATCGCACCCGGCTGCGGCAACTGCTCTCCCGCGAGACCGCCGAGGCGACGGCCCGCAATCCACGCTCGAAGGCCGCTTACGAGGCCGCCGACCACCTTTTCGGCCGGGTGCCGATGACGTGGATGAACAAGAACGCCGGGACCTTCCCCCGCTACCTCGCCGGCGCCCACGGCGCCCGGGTGACCGACATCGACGGCCACGAGTACGTCGACTTCTGCCTCGGCGACACCGGCGCCATGGCCGGTCACTCCCCGGCCCCCGTCGCCGACGCAGTCGAGCGCCGATTCCGTGAGCAGGGCGGCGCCACCGCGATGCTGCCCACGGAGGATGCCGAGTGGGTGGGCGCCGAACTCGCCCGTCGATTCGGCCTGCCGCGCTGGTCCTTCTCGCTCACCGCCACGGACGCCAACCGGTGGGCCATCCGGCTGGCCCGGGCGCTCACCGGCCGCCGGAAGATCCTCTTCAACAGCTACTGCTACCACGGAAGTGTCGACGAGTCCCTCATCGTCACCGGCCCGGAGGGGCGCGGTGCGACCAGCCGTCCCGGCAACGTCGGAGCCCCGTGCGACGTGACGCTGACCAGTCGCGTCGCCGAGTTCAACGACCTGGAGGGGCTGGAGAGGGAACTGGCGCACGGTGACGTCGCCGCGGTCCTCATGGAGCCCGCCCTCACCAACATCGGTATCGTGCTGCCCGAGCCGGGCTACCTCGAGGGCGTCCGCGAGCTGACCCGCCGGCACGGTGTACTGCTGGTCAACGACGAGACCCACACCTTCTCCGCCGGCCCCGGTGGTGCCACCGCCGCCTGGGCCCTGGATCCCGACATCCTCACCATCGGCAAGGCCGTCGCCGGAGGCGTCCCGGCCGGCGCCTACGGCCTGTCCGCCGACCTCGCCGACCGACTCCTCCGCCGTGGGGACCTCGACCTCGTCGACATGGGCGGGGTCGGCGGCACCCTCGCCGGCAACGCCCTGTCCGTCGCCGCCATGCGGGCAACCCTCGAACACGTGCTCACGGACAGCGCCTTCGCGGCCATGTCCGCGCTCTCCGCCCGCTTCGAGCAGGGCGTCCGGAGCGGCATCGACAAGCACGGTCTGCCCTGGTCGGTCAGCCGCCTCGGCGCCCGCACGGAGTACCGGTTCACCGCGCCCGCGCCGCGCACGGGCACCGAGTCCGCTGCCGCCTCCGACCCGGAGCTCGAGGACTTCCTGCACCTGTGGATGGCCAACCGGGGGGTCCTCATGACGCCGTTCCACAACATGGCGCTGATGTGCCCCGCCACCACCGAGGCCGACGTCGACACCCACACCACCCTCTTCGCCGACGCCCTGGCGGAACTGGCAGGCTGACACCCGTGGACGACATCGACCGCGCCATCCTCCGCGAACTCCAGAAGGACGGCCGCATCCCCTACGCGGACCTCGGCCCCAAGGTGGGTCTTTCCCCCTCCGCCGCACGGCAGCGCCTGCAGCGGCTCATCGACACGAGGACGGTCCAGGTCGTGGGCGTCACCGACCCCATGGCCATGGGCGGCCAGGCCATGGCCATGCTCGGTATCCGCGTCGACGGCGACCCGCGGGCCGTGGCCGACGCCCTCTCGGCCCGTGACGAGGTGGTCTACGCGGTGCTCACCGCCGGGCACTACGCCCTCTTCGCCGAGGTCGTCAGTCCCGGGCCGGCCGACCTGCTCGACTTCGTCAACGACGCCGTGAGGCCCCTCGAGGGAGTGGTGGGTGTCGACACCTTCCCGTACTTCGGCATCCACACCCACCGCTTCATGTGGGACGTCGGCTGACCGGTCGCCCCCACCACGGCTCACGGCACCGCCCCGTACGGGGGAGGCGGTGGCGCGGGACTTCGGGACCACCCATACCGAAGGCGTCCGCTTCGAACGCCGGCTCTCCCAGGCGGTGTTCGGAGCCGCACAGCAGAAGCAGGGCACGGGTGCCTTCGTGGACCAGCGCTCTGCCCGAGTTCCGCCACCGCTGAGCTGGTGTTCTCAACGGCCGTGCGGCCCGCGCTCGTACGAAGCGCGGGCCACACGGCACGGGACCTGTGTCAGGCGCTCGCCGCCGGACCGGCGGTGCGCCGCCGGTGGACCAGCGCGAGCACACCGTCCAGGACCAGGAAGGCCAGCAGGGACCAGCCCAGCAGCGGGAACGCCCAGCCGACGGCGACCACCAGCGGCACCGCCACGGCGAGGGCGGGCCGGGGCAGGTGCCGCCACGTGCCGCGCGCGGGCGCGCGGCCCACCAGGGCAGAGCGGTCCCCCCGGGTGGGTCGGCGCTGCCACCACATGCGGTAGCCGAGCACGATGCCGACACTCAGCCCGAGCGCGATGACCGCGAGGACGATCTGGTTGGCCAGGCCGAAGAGAGTGCCCATGTGGGCGCGTACACCGAGGCTGCTGAGCTTGGCCAGCACCGGGTGGTCCGCCCAGTCGACCCGCGAGGTGATCTCGCCGCTGTGCGGGTCGACGGCCGCCTGGTCCATGCGGACCGGCCACAGCCCATCGGTCTGGGCGACCGTCCAGGTGCTCTTTTCGTCCGCAGGCACGCCGAGTTCCACCGGACCGTCGAGTCCCGCGGCACGTGCCTTCTCCAGGATCCGGTCGATGCTGAGACCCTCCGGGAGACCGCCGTCCGCGGCGTCCCCGCCGGCCCCGGGCCCGCCGGAGTGGTCGTGCCCGGAGGAGCCCTCGGCGGATGCGGTGGTGTCCAGCTCGGGTGCGTACGCGCTCAGCGAGGTGCGCAGTTCGGTGAAGCGTTCGCCGGCGTACGCCGACCAGGTCAGACCGGTGGCACTGAGGACGAGAAGCCCGACCGAGATCCACACGCCGGTGACCGCGTGGAGGCTGCGGCTGCGGCGCACGCCGCGTGCCCCGCGCTCGGGCAGCAGCGTGTTGCGCTTCGCCCCGCCCGCGTAGGTGCGCCGGCGTCCGAACCACAGCAGCAGACCGCCCAGGACCAGCACCCACAGCCAGCTCGCGGCGAGCTCGGAGTACAGCCGGCCGGTCTCCCCGAGGTGGAGGTTGCGGTGCAGGTCGTCCAGCCAGGTCGCCAGGGGCGTCGAACCGAACCAGGTCGTCAGGGCGCCGCGCACCTCCGCGGTGTAGGGATCGACGTAGACGGTGCGCTGCCTGTCCTGCTCGGCGAGCTCGGGGACGGAGAGCACCACCTTGGTGGTGTGGTCGGCGGCCTCGGGCGGAACGACCGACATGATGCTGCCCTCGGGGTGGGCCTCGCGGGCGGCCGCTATCTGCTCCGTCAGCGGTTTCGGCGTCCCACCCACCTCCTCCACTCGCAGCTCCTGGTTGTAGACGAGCTGGTCCAGCTGCGGAACGGCGGTGTACGCCAGCCCGGTCAGCGCCGCGACCAGCAGGAACGGGGCGACCAGAATGCCGGCGTAGAAGTGCAGCCGGGTCAGCAGGGGCCACCAGCCGGAGCGTGTACGACCGTTGACCGGGGTGGCCGACGGGGGCCTGGACTGGTCCGACGTGGGCTTCTCGTCCGGGGAGTCGGCGGCCGGGGCCCCGTCGGGAGAGGCGTCGGATGTGGTGCTCATGAGTGGGTTCAGCTCCTGAAGTCCTGCCCGGCCCGCACGCAGGGGCCGGGGACTGTTCACTGCCGGAAGCGCGCGCCACCGATCGGTCCCTGCGCGACGAGCGGAGCCGCGCGGAACCCGGGGTACGCGTGAGAGCCGCCGCATGGGGCCGGAAGTCCGGATTCACGGGCGGTGGGAACACCGGTCGGGCGGGCGGCGCGTCGGCCCGCTTCGGCCGGATCAGTGGGTGAACAGCACAGGCGGACCACGCCGGGCGACCATGTGCTCCAGGACCCGGGTGCGGTACGGCACCTCGCGGTCCGCGCCGCGGTCCGGCGGGGTGCGGCGGCGTGCAAGCGACGCCCGGAACCGCGACCACCGCCGCAGCAGAACCAGCGCGTGCAGCGCCGCCGAAAGGGGTGTGCCCAGAAGTCGGCAGAGCCGCCACACCAGGGCTTCCCCCTGGCGCAGCCACCAGGCGGCGCCGAGCCCGGCGACCAGGTGCGCGAGCAGCATGAGCGGGCTCTGATGGTCGGAGGCCATGGCCGTGCCGACAGGTTCGGCCCCCGCACCGACGGCTCCGGTCACGATCTCCGAGCCGTAGGTCCCCATACGCTCTGCATGCGGCATATGCCCGACGTGCTGGCCGTTGTGCACGGAGGGCGTCCGGGTGTGGCCGGGGCCGGTGAACGCGAACAGCAGGTGCAGCGCGCCCTGCGTGACCGTGACCGCACCGGCGATCTGCCGGAAAGTGCGCTCACGTCCGGCGAGGCGCCCCGCCGTGAAAGCGACTGCCGTGCCGCCGGCCGCGAGCAGGGCGAAGGGCGGATGATGCCCCCCGGCCACGCTGTGCCCGGTGGCCGCCAGGAGCACGCACACCAGGCTGAACACCGCCACCCGCGCGAAGCGGAGCAGGCCACGGTCGGCCATCACTCCTCCTCGCGTTCGTCGGGCGGCTCATGCCTCTTCCGCACTACTACGTGTGCGGATCCGTCACCGTTCAATCTCGGCCACGGTTGTCCCACGACAGCAGTCGGGGCGCGTGACGTGATCGAGCCCGTGCAGCTCGCGGGGGTCGTATGCGAGCACGGCTCGGGCCGGGTGAGCTTATCCTGACCGAAATCAGCCGGACCATCGGGCGCGGGTGATCGAGAAGTCTGCGAGCCGTCCGACTTGCCGCTCCTGCTCGCGGCGGCGGATCTCGTCGGGGCCGGGGCGCTTGTAGGCGCCCCGGCCCTCGGATGTGCGGGTCAGGACCGGGACAGCTCGCCGCGAACGGCACGTGCGGCGGCGACCAGGTTCTCCAGTGAGGCCCGGGTCTCGGGCCAGGCGCGGGTCTTCAGGCCGCAGTCGGGATTGACCCAGAGCCGCTCCGCCGGGATGGCCCTCAGACCCGTGCGGAGCAGCTCGGCCGCCTCCTCGGCGCTGGGAACGCGCGGTGAGTGGATGTCGTACACGCCCGGGCCTGCCTCGCGCGGGTAGCCGTGAGCGGCCAGTTCGCGGGCGACCTGCATGTGCGAGCGGGCGGCCTCCAGGCTGATGACGTCGGCGTCGAGGTCGTCGATGGCCTGGACGATGTCGCCGAACTCGGCGTAGCACATGTGGGTGTGGATCTGGGTGTCCGGCCGGACCCCGCTCGTGCTCAGCCGGAACGCCTCCGTCGCCCAGGCCAGGTAGGCCGGGTGGTCGGCGGTGCGCAGCGGCAGCGTCTCTCGCAGCGCGGGCTCGTCCACCTGGATGACGGACGTCCCGGCAGCCTCCAGATCGTTCACCTCGTCGCGCAGGGCGAGGGCCACCTGGCGGGCGGTCTCGCCGAGGGGCTGGTCGTCGCGGACGAACGACCAGGCGAGCAGGGTCACCGGACCGGTGAGCATGCCCTTGACCGGGCGGGACGTGAGGGACTGGGCGTACCGCGTCCAGGGCACCGTCATCGGCTCGGGGCGGGAGATGTCGCCGGCCAGGATCGGCGGGCGGACGTAGCGGGTGCCATAGGACTGCACCCAGCCGTGCTGGGTGGCGAGGTAGCCGGTGAGTTGCTCGGCGAAGTACTGGACCATGTCGTTGCGTTCGGGCTCGCCGTGCACCAGTACGTCGATGCCGGTCTTCTCCTGGAAGGAGATGACCTCCTGGATCTCGGCCCTGATGCGCTCCTCGTAGCCGGCGGCGTCGATCCGGCCGGCGCGCAGGTCGGCGCGGGCCGCACGCAGCTCGCCGGTCTGCGGGAAGGAACCGATCGTGGTGGTCGGCAGCAGGGGCAGCCCGAGATGGGCGCGCTGGGCGGCGGCCCGTTCGGTGTAGGGCTGGGAGCGGCGGCCGTCGGCCTCGGCGACCGCCGCGACACGGGACCGTACGTCCGGGTCGTGTGTGATGGGGGAGCCCGCTCGGGAGGCCAGAGCGGCACGGTTGGCGGCGAGTTCCGCGGTGATCGTGTCGGTGCCCTGGGCGAGACCCTTGGCGAGGGTGACGATCTCGGCCGTCTTCTGCTTCGCGAAGGCGAGCCAGCGCAGGATCCGCGGCTCGATGTCCCGCTCCGGGGCCGTGTCCAGCGGCACATGGAGCAACGAGCACGAGGCGGCCACGTCGACCCGGTCGGCCAGTCCGAGCAGGGTGGCGAGGGTGGACAGCGACTTCTCCAGGTCGTCGACCCAGATGTTGCGGCCGTTGACCACCCCCGCGACCAGGCGCTTTCCGGGAAGTCCGCCGACGGCGGCGAGGGCGTCCAGGTTGGCGGCGGCGGACTCGGTGAAGTCCAGGGCGAGTCCGTCGACCGGGGCCTTGGCCAGCACCGGCAGGGCGTCGCCGAGCCGGTCGAAGTACGAGGCGACGAGCAGCCTGGACCGGTCGGTGAGGGCGCCGAGCTCGCGGTAGGCGCGCTCGGCGGCGTTCAGCTCGGCCGGGGTGCGGTCCTGGACGAGTGCGGGCTCGTCGAGCTGCACCCATTCCGCGCCGGCCGAGCGCAGGTCGGCGAGGATCTCGGCGTACACGGGCAGCAGCCGGTCCAGGAGGGTGAGCGGCTCGAAGTCCGCGGATACGCCGGGGGCGGGCTTGGCGAGCAGGAGGTACGTGACCGGGCCGACCAGGACGGGGCGCGCGGTCAGTCCGAGGGCCAGGGCTTCCCTCAGCTCGGCGACCTGCTTGGTCGAGTCGGCTGTGAACACGGTGTCCGGACCCAGCTCCGGGACCAGGTAGTGGTAGTTGGTGTCGAACCACTTCGTCATCTCCAGCGGCGCCACGTCCTGCGTGCCGCGCGCCATGGCGAAGTAGCCGCTCAGGGCGTCGGCCTCGACGGCGGCGCGGTGGCGCTCGGGGATCGCGCCGACCATCACGGTGGTGTCGAGGACGTGGTCGTAGAACGAGGAGTCACCGGTGGGCACCTCGTGGATGCCGGCCTCGGCGAGCTGCTGCCAGTTCGAGCGGCGCAGTTCGGCGGCGGTGGCACGGACGGCGTCGGCGGTGACCCGGCCCTTCCAGTAGCCCTCGACGGCCTTCTTCAGTTCCCGGTTCGGGCCCTGGCGGGGGTAGCCGTACACGGTGGCCCGTGCTGCCTCGGCTGCGGACTTCGATGTCACGGAGATCTCCTTCGCGAGATGAATCCCTGAGATCCCGGAGGCCGGACGAGAGCGCGAAGGGGTGACGAACCGGACGGTGCGAGCGTGCGAGACAAGGCACGGCCGTTCGCCTGGTGTGTACGCCGACCCGCCCTCGAGGTCACCGGGATGTCCGCGCACGGAGTCGTCCGCGCGCGGGCAACGGGCAGGTCTTCGGACTCGCGGGCACGTCCCCCCTGACCGGAGGACACCTAATGGCCGTCGCTTCCCAGGCCCGTACGGAGGTCCCAGTGCGTTTGACGGCGGTCGTTCCCGCTCACCGCTGCGGGGCAGTCCCGGATTCCCACCGGGTTCCCTCTTGCGACGCCCCGCCTGGAGGACGGGGCGAACCAGTTGCACAGGTCAGCCTAGACCCGTGCTTCGCAGATCACCGATTCGGGTCTGCGACCAGCGGTTCGTGCGACTTCGATACCGAGGAGACCGAAAACGTGGAGTTGGACGCCCGAGGGTGCTTTGCACCGTCGGCGGGTCGGTCACGTTCCCGATCCGCAGGTTGAGTTCGCCGAGATGGTGGAGGACCACCTGGCCGGTGGGCCGTACCCGCGGTTGTCCGGGTGGAGGCCGGCATGGTCGACCGGGAGACGTGGAACCGGATCTGTGACGGGCTCTCGTGTGAGACGAGATGGGGCTGATGATGGTGCTGGCCGGTCCCGTGCACCCGTACACGGCCGGAGACTGGGAGCGGGCCGGCAAACCCGGTGGACCGGGGGCAGGTCGTTATGACTCCATTGCGAAGAGTTGTTTGAGGCGAGCCTGGATCAGCGGTAGGCCGACGACGGGGACGTCGTAGTGGCCTGCCCCTTCCAGGACAGAGAGGTTGATGTCGTTGCCGTTGGCCACCATCTTGTTGACGACGTTGTAGGTGACGGAGTTCGGGCTGGTGATGTCGTCCGTCCCGTACAGCCACAGGACCGAGCCCGGCAGGGTCGAGGCTTCGAGCTTGCCCTGGTTCTGTTCGAAGAACCGTCTGTTCTCCGGAAGCGAGTTGGGTGTGTCTCCGCGAACCCCCGGATACGAGTCCGGACGGTGTGACGGGGAGGCAGCCAGATAGTTCCGGATGTCCTGCTTGACAAGTGCGTTCAGGTCGTCCAGGCATCGCTGCCAGTCCTGGTGGTAAAACCTGAGCATTCTCGGGCCGTAGACCTGGCTGGGGTCGACGTGGTAGCCCGCGTATCGTTCGGTCTTCGTGAAGTAGATGGTTTCTGCGTTGGCGAAGACCAACTGGTCGATCTGGTGGTCCGTCGGGGGGAGCCCGGATTGGGACGCGTTGTCGATGACCTGCCACAGGATTCTGTTCATGGCGGGCACGTCTGGGACCGGGGCAAGGGTGATGGCACCGCGGTATTCCAGGTCCGGGTCTGCCTTGGTGGCAGAGTCTGAGTAGTAGGCGGCGGCAAGTGCTGCGAAGCCGCCTTCCGACCATCCCGCTGGGACCCACTGCCCTGACAGCCTGTCGCCCAGGTATCGCTGCGCGGCGACCGCGGCGAAGATCATGGAGTTGCCCTCACTGGACAGGTCGTAGTAGCCGTGGCCCGCGGTGACGCCCGCGGACGCGGGCCCCAGCCCCTCGTAGTCCGGCGCGACGACGGCGATGCCCATCTTCAGGACGGCTGCCAGCAAGGCGTCGTTCGGGCCGTCGACCCAGGTTTTGTGTTCCTGGAGTTGGACGCTGGGCGCGCACTGCGGTGCCCATCCGACGGTTCCGTGGCCCCACACGACGAGCGGCCGACCTCCTGCCGGAGGTGCCTTCTTGGGAAGGAACAGCATGGCCGTCGCATTGACTTGGTTCCCCCGCATACCCGGCATGCGGTACACGAGCAGTTTTCCGTCGGCCACAGCAGAAATCCCCTGGGGCACATTGCGCAGGTGGGTTGGAACACCTACTACGTCCCCGTTGCGTGCGGCATCGGTGGGACCGCCCGGGCCTCCCGATGGAGCGATGTACCCACCGATGAGGAGCCCGGCCAGCAGCACGACCGCACATGCTCTCTCCCTGCGAAGCAAGGCCCTCCGGCGGAGTCTGCACCGGCCCGGCTCCTTCGGGAGCCCAGCGCGGGGGGACGGCCCTGGCGGAGGAGTCTGTATCGCTGCGTCGGCCATACCCGCGACCCCGCTTTCGTCTTCTTCTCATCCTGAGCCTCCATCAGTGCGCCGAAGCGTGAGTCCGGGGCTTAGGGACGGTGGCTGTGCAGTCATCGTTGACCGTAGGAGGCCAGGGGGACCTGCGCCTGCCGAGGGCCGGTTCGGTGCGCCATTGGGGTTGCTGTTCCCGGCTCCGGTGTTCCCCGGAGCCGGGAAGGCCTGTCGGGTTCTCCGACGGCGCTGTCGCAGGCTCGCGGGTGAGACCGCGCCTGCCGAATGGCCTACCTGAGTGACGTTGGGCAGGCGCAAAGACCCCTTGCCGCTTAGCGTCACCCGGGGAACAACTCTGATCTTGGTCATTCCGGGTCGGAGGGTGAACCGACAGAGAGTTGGAAGACCCACGGCACCGTCATCGGAGAAGGGTGCCCGGGCAGCCGAGGAGGTCGGCAATGGCGACGCGAGAGCTGAGGTCTCGCCGGGCACGAAGAAGGACCCGGCGCGCTGTCTGGGCCTGCATGCTCGCGGGGTGTGTCATCGCAAGCTGTGTGCCCTCGGCCGCAGCGAGCCCGCAAGGGGACGACCGTCTGTGCGCGACGGAGCCCTTCCCTCCATCGGAAAGTACTCCGCCCCCGATCCTGTCGGGGAGCGATGTGTGGAGTTTTGTCTCCCATCCGGGCCTTCATCCCATGCGAGTGAAGGTGACCGCGAACAAACCGGGGACGGCTCGCGGACCCATCTTCGTCGCCCCGTTCAGCGCGGACCAGATGGTCGGCCAGACCGGAGCACTGATCAACGACAGCTCCGGCGATCCGGTCTGGTTCCGCCCTCTGCCCTCCACCAACCTTCAGAACGCCGACTTCAAGGTCCAGACGTATTACGAAGCGCACAGGGGCAAGGACAGGGACAGGGGACAGCCCGTGCTGACTTGGTGGCAGGGGTCCCTCGCCCTCCCACCGTGGTACACGAACCTGCCGGCCGGGGCGCCGGAACCGGGCGGGTGCTACTACATCTACGACACCCGCTACCGCCTGCTCAAGACGGTCTTCGCACATCACGGCTACTACCCGGACGAGCATGAGTTCACCCTGACCCGCAGGGGCACCGCGCTGTTCCTCGCATCCAAACCGGTGCCCATGGATCTCACGCCTTATGGGGGACCGAAGAACGGAGCCATCCTGGACAGCGAGGTCCAGGAGGTCGACCTCGCCACGGGGAAGCTCCTCTACTCCTGGAGCGCGCTGGACCACCTGGACCCTGCCGACTCCGAGGTATCGGCCTCCAGCGCCTCGTCGTCCGACGGGGTGTGGGACGCCTTCCACCTCAACTCCATCGACGAGGGGCCTGGCGGCCGGCTGCTGATCTCGGCCCGGAACATGTGGGCCATCTACGACATCTCCAAGAGATCCGGGCGGATCCGATATCAGATCGGAGGGAAGAAGAGCGACTTCACCTTCGGCCCGAACGCGGACTTCTACTGGCAGCACGATGCCCGATTCCGGCCGGGAAACCGGATCAGCATGTTCGACGACGGCTGCTGCGACCTGCCCGACGGCGCACCCGAACAGCAGTCACATGGCCTGATCCTCAGCCTCGATTTCGACAATCGCAGGGCGACCGCAGTGAAGACCTATTACCACGAGCCGCCGTTGTACTCGCCGACCCAGGGAAACACCCAGGCCCTTTCCAACGGCAACAAATTCATCGGGTGGGGCCAGAGCCCGTACTATTCGGAATACGCGGAGGCGGGGAACAGCGAAGGCAACGGCCTGCAGAACCTGCTCTACGACGCGAAGCTGCCGGGCTCAAACATCTCGTACCGAGCGTTTCGGAACGAATGGATCGGCACGCCGTACTACCCGCCGAATGCGGCGGCAAGGGCCAGCGGCGGGGACAGCGTCGTCTACGCTTCCTGGAACGGCTCGACGCAGACCAGAGCATGGCAGGTGCTCGCCGGACCTGACCCCGACGACCTGTCGGTCGTCGTCCGACACGCCCCACGGTCCGGATTCGAGACGGCCATCACGACGAGCGACCCCGGACCGTACTTTCAGGTGAAGGCACTCGATGCAAGAGGCAGGGTCCTCAAGGTATCCAAGGTCGTGAGACGGACCAGCTGACAGCTCACCCGGGGCACCGTAGCAGGCAGCTGCCGAAGCGGTGCTCAGCGGCCCCGGCCCTCCCCAAGCAACGGCGGTGCTGCACAGGTGGACGGCCGAGGTCGTCATGACCACCGCGGGGGAGTGTGACACCGGGGACACCACGTGCCCATGGACCAGAGGGGCGGAGGCGACTCGGCGAAATTCGCCGACTGCCGGGAACTGGCACGCCACTTCGGCCGACTACTCACCCGTGGGCGGGCTCGTCGGGCTCGTCCGGGCAGTGGCGGAGGGCCGGAAGGACACGTGGATGGGTGGGCTGGACATACATATGCGGGGGGTCGCCTGCCGTCACGGCCGTGTCGAAGCGGTCGCCGACATCGATCTCGAGATCGCCGCGGGCGAGACTGTGGCCCTCACCGGGACCAACGGTTCGGGGAAGACGACGCTGCTCCGAGCCGTGCTCGGCCTGCACAGACAGGTCACAGGCACCATCCTCGTCGGAGGACGAGGGGCACGGTCGGCCGCGGAGTGGGCATGGCGGCGCCGGTCGTGCGCCTGGATCCCGCAGAAACCGGCCGCCGGGCGGTTTCCGCTTCGTGGGGAGGAACTGCTCACCAGCAGCGGTGCTCCCGTCGAGGCGCGAGAGGCTGCCGACCGGCTCGGCGTCGGCCCGCTGGCGCGGCGCCCGCTGCACACCCTCTCCGGCGGACAACTGCAGCGCATGTATCTGGCGCGGGCGATCGGTGCCGTGGCAGCCGGCGCCGAGGTGCTCCTGGCCGACGAGCCCACAGCAGCGCTCGACTTCGCGGGGCAGGAGGAGGCGGCCGACGTGCTGACCTCGCTGCCGGTCACGCTCGTCGTGGTGACCCACGACCGTGCCCTCACCGAACGGTGCGACCGCAGGCTCGAGATGGCCGCCGGGCGACTCCGGGAGGTCCGGTGACCCTGGCGACCGCCGACCTCGGAGCACTCCTGCAACTCGTTCCCGTGCAGCGCGCGGGCTACGCCCTGGTGCTTGCGGCCGTCGGCTTGCCGATCGTCGGCGTGATCATCGTCGGGCTCAACATCATGCCCGTGCGTTTCGCGATGATGCACGTCGCCCTGCTCGGCATAGCCGTCGGACTCCTCACCGGCCTCGACCCGATGCTCTGCGCGCTCGTGGCGTGCGCCCTCTCGGGTGCGGGGATCGCCCCACTGGCACGCACTCCGGACGGGTTGTCCGGCGCGATGGGCCTGCTGATGAGCCTGGCCATCGCGGCCGCGCTCCTCGTCCTCGCAGTGTCCGGCGTCAACGCCTCCGGGGCCTTCGCCCTGCTGTGGGGCTCCGTCCTCTCGGTAGGCGCCGCGGATCTCGTCGTCCTCGGCGTGCTCGCCGTAGTCGTGCCGGGCCTGTTCTGGTGGCGCCGCCGGGACGTGGCGCTGTTGCTCCACGACCGTGAACTCGCCCAGTGCTCCGGCGTTCCGGTGCGTGGACTCACCGCTGCGCTTCTGGTCCTGGTCGCCGTCGCGGTCGCCGGCGCCATCAAGCTGACCGGCGCGCTCCTGGTCGACGCCCTCACCCTTCTCCCCGCCCTCGCCGCGCGCCGGCTGGGGAACTCGCTCAAGTCGATCACTCTTTGGGCCGTCGGCATCGGCGTGGTGGTCAACGTGGCGGGCTTCCTGCTGGCCCTCTGGCTGGACTGGCCACCCGGCCCGGTCCTCGTCCTCACCGCGGGGGCGGTCGTCCTCGCTGTTCACCTCGTACCCGAACGGAGAAACACCTCATGGCGCGCACCCGCGTCCGTATCGCTTCCCTCGTCGCACTGAGCGCCGCACTGCTCCTGACCGCCGGCTGCGCAGGGGAAGGCGACGGCGACACGTCCGCCAGGTCCGGCGCCGACGATGCAGAGGACGGTGCGAAGAACAAGCCCGTCGTGGTGGTCACCACCACGTGGGAAGGCGCTTTCGCCAAGGCCGCAGGAGCCGAGGACGTGAAGGTCATCGTGCCCCAGTCCGTGCTCCACGCCCCCGACTACGACCCCAAACCCTCCGACCTCGCCGCCGTCGCCGGTGCCGACTTCGTGCTGTACGCGCCCTTCGAGCCGTACGCGGCAAAGATCAAGGAAGCAGCGGGCTCGAAGGCGGAGCTCGTGGAAGTCGATCTCGACAACGACGTCGACAAGGTCGGCGCCGAGGTGGCGCGGCTGGGCAAGCTGTTCGGTACGGAGGATGCCGCAGCCGAGTGGAAGACCACCTTCGCCGGCGAGTACGCCAAGCTGGCCGCCGATGTGAAGACGGCCTGGCCCGCGGGCCGGAGCCCGAATGTCGTCACGCAGGTGTTCACCGCCTGGTCGGCGAAGCTCGCCGGGGCGAACGTGGTCGGCACCTACGGCCCCGAGCCCGTGACACCGGCGCAGCTCGCCGACCTGTCGAAGAAGAAGCCCGCCTTGGTCCTGGACAACGCCCACATGTCAACCGGACCGGTGCTGCCCGACTCCGGGGCGAAGCAGGTGAAGATCGTCAACTATCCCGGTGACGACCTCGACCTGCTGCCGGTCTACCGCAACGCGGCAACGGAACTGAAGAAGGCCATGGGCGCATCCTGAAGTGTGCCGCGCGGCACCGGCGGTCACAGCCGTGAGGCCGTGACCGCCGCCGACTGCCCCTGCGGGCACACGCCGAGGTGCCGGAGGCACGCGGCTCCTCCGTCCGCTGCGACCGGGTCGCAGCGGACGTCAGCACGGCCGGTGGCTCGCAGGGCCGCGGGAGTACCCCCGGTTCCCCGGGGTGAGCGGCGAAGGGCGGGAGGGCACATATGTGCCCTCCCGCTTCGTCGTCCGGCTCGAGACCGTCAGCCGGCTGGTGCGAGCGAGTCCGTCCCGGGCGCCGATGCCGCTGCGGACAGGCGCTCCCGGAGCGCCGCCCGGTCGGGCTTGCCGGCCGGAGTCAACGGGAGCTCTCCCAGCACCAGCAGACGCTCGGGCCGCTTGCGCTGCTCCAGCCCGCGGGCGGCGAGGTGTTCGCACAGTTCATCGAGTGTGGGCGCCTCCGGTCCGCGGACCACCACACAGGCCGCGAGCCTCTCGCCCATCAGCGTGTCCGGGACGCCGACGCACACCACGTCCCGGACGAGGGGGTGCGAGGTGAGTTCACGCTCGACCTCGGCGGGGCTGATGTTGGCCCCGCCGCGGATCACGACGTCCTTGAGCCGTCCGACGACATGGAGAACGCCTGCCTCGTCCAGGAAGCCGAGGTCGCCGGTGCGTACCCAGCCGTCGGGCGTGCGGTAGCGGGCGTCGAGGTCCGGTGCTCCCACGTAGCAGAGCGGAGTCATGGGTCCGCGCGCGACGATCTCACCGATCCGGCCGCGGTCCAGGACTTCGCCGTCGCCCGGGTCGGTGACGCGGATGTCCGCCACGCGGGGATCCGGGCGGCCGGCGACCACGCCGTGGCTGTCGGTGGGCGGGGTGCGGTGGTCGAGGCCGGTGTGGCAGTTGACGCCGTCCGCGGAGCCGTAGAGGTTCACCACCGGGCAGCGGAACGCCTCGGACGCAGCGCGGGCGGTCGTGCCGTCGAGTGGCGCCCCACCGAGGACCAGGGCTGCGGGAGCCGGGAGTTCACCGTCTGCTTCATCGAGTTGGTCGAGCATCATGCGCACCATCGTCGGCACGCCCAGGACGTGGGTGGGCTTGTGGTCCCGTATCGCCGCGAGCGCGCTCTCGGGTGTGAAGTGGTCGAGCAGGACGAGTGTGCCGCCGTGCCGGGCGAGGGTGACGGCGGTGCCGTTGGATCCGAAGGCGGTGGAGAGCGGTACGAGGAACAGGCACCGGGGCGGGGTGCCGTCCGTGATGAGTGAGGCGAGGAAGTTGCCCCGCCCTCCGGCGAGGGCGTTGTGCGAGTAGGCGACCATCTTCGGCTCCGCTTCGGAGCCGGAGGAGACGAGGATCCGGGCCGCGCTGTCGGGGTGGGGGCGCGCCGCGACGAAGCCGCCGGGGTCGGAGCGCATCAGCCGAGCGAGCGGAATCGTTCCTTCGGGGGCGGTTCCCGGGCCTGCGGCGACGATGTGACGCAGGGCCGGCAGGGCTGGGGACAGGGTGGAAAGGTCGGCGGCGTGCCGTGTGCCGCGGTGCTCGGTCGCCGCGATGACGGCGACGGCCTCGGCCCGCCGCAGCAGGCACTCCGCCTCCAGGCTCCCGCGGCCGACGGGGAACGGCAGAGCGATCGCGCCCAGCGCCGCGAGTGCGAGATCGGCCATGACCGCGTTGCGATCGTTGGGCAGCTGGACGCCGACCACGTCACCGGGACCTATGCCCAGATCTCTGAGGCCGCCGGCGAGACATCGGACCCTGCGGTCCAGGGCGGTGTAGCAGAGTTTGCCCTTGCTGTCGAGGACGGCGGTGCGGTGCAGGTCCGATATCTGGCGTGCACGGAAGAGGCTGTAGAGGTCGAGGTCGGGGCAGGTCCCGTCGACCACCCATGAGCGGCGGAGATCGGCGGGCAGCAGGTCGTGCAGTTCGACGGTCACACGAAGCTCCAGGGGTCGGGAACGGCTGGTGCACCGTGTGCGTCGCGGCCGATCGAGCCGGCGAAGCGCGGATCACGGTGCAGGCTGGACAAGTCGGTGGTGACCGCGGTGGCGGTCAGACCGTCCGCGCGCAACTGCTGCACCGCATCGGCCGTGGTCAGTGCACGCAGGTCGTGTGCGGCCGCGTCGGCGGCCGAGTCGTCGCAGGGGGCGACCCAGCCGTCGGCAGTGGGCAGGGGGTGGCGGAACCCTGCGGGCCTGCGGGTCCTCTCGCCGCGCGCCGCTCGGGCCAGCGCAGGAGCGGTCAGGATTTCCGCAGCACCGAGCAGCGAGGACTCGACGTGCACGCCGTGCCCGGATCGTTCGCGCTGCAGCAGCCCTGCGAGGACCGCCTCCGCTCCCAACAGCCCGCCCAGGACGTCGAGGAGCGTCATCAGGGACGGCGCCGGCACCTCGCCGTCGGGGCGGACGGCCTCGCCGACCCCGGTGCGGGCCTGGACCATGAAATCGGTACCCATGGGGGCATCGGCGATGCGGCCGGCCCAGCCGCTGGTGTACGCATACACCAGGGCGGGATTGACCGCGGCGAGGTCGCTGCCGTCCAGGCCCAGCTCGGAGGCCTTGCCCGGTGCCCAGTTGTGCAGGAAGACGTCGGCTTCGGCCGCCATTCCGCGCAGTCGGCGGCGGTCCGCGTCCGCTTTGATGTCGATCTCGACAGCGTCCTTGCCCCGGTTGAGGGCGAGCCAGCGGGCCGAGATGCCGGAGGAGGTGGGCGGCATTCCCCGCAGGGGGTCGCCGCCCGGCGGCTCGATCCGGATCACTTCGGCACCGAGCAGCCCGAGCAGATGGGCGGCGAGCGGGGCCTGGATGCGTCTGCCGGCCTCCAGCACCGTGATCCCGGCCAGCGGACGCCCGGGTGGTGGCGGAACCGGCGGGCCGGGCCGGTCGCCGGAGGGATCGAGCGGGCTCAGCCGCCAGGGGTCGGCGTCCTCGTGCTCCGCTGCCCTGGCGGCCAGCGTGCCCAGGACGCACACCTGGGCGCCGGCGTTCGACGCGGCCTGGCGGATCCGTTCCAGCGGGTACCGCCGGGTCGTGGCGTGCAGGGGCGGCGGAAAGGGGGCGCAGGCCGTGGCGTACCGGAACTGGAACGGTCGCCAGCCGCTCCGGACGGCGTCCGCCGGTGTGTCCAGGGCCTGCCAGAAGGCGGCCCACGCGGCCGGGTCCAGGGTCTCGAGTTCGAAGTGGGTACCTTCGGCCGAGGTGAAAGGCGGCCCTCCGGGGGCGATGTCGGCGGCTTCGCCCTCCTCGGCGCCGGCGGCGGCGAGGTACTGGGAGACGGTCAGCAGTCCGGCGTGGTCGGCGCGGGTGGACACCCGGGCCGGGCCGCTTCCTCTCGCCTGGGCCAGCAGACCGGCGAGCAGCCCCTGCACGGTCAGGACGGCGGCGGTGGTGGCGGTGTAGTCGGCCGCCAGGCCGCACGGTGTCCCGTGCTTGCGCCCATGCACGGCCATGACGCCCGTCGCTGCCTGCGCGGTGGCCTCGTCGACGATGCCGTTCCCCGGGGCCGACCAGGTCGTGCGCGCCTCCGCGGGGTGGAAGCCTCCGCCGGCCAGGACGGTCTGCCCGGTCGGTGCCGTGCCGGACCCCGAGCCGGCTTCCTGCGCACCGAGGCGAAGCAGGTGATCCCTGACGACGCTGGTGATCTCCGGCGGTCCTGCCGTGTCGAAACGCAGTGTGTCGAGTGGCCGGACCGTCCTCGTGGTGACTGGTGACGCCATGCCTCTCCTCTCCTGGCGGGGCGGTGGCCGCCGCCGGGGGTCGTTCGGAACGCGGGAACTCCCGGGCGTCCTCACCCGACCAGTTCCACGGAGAGTGAGTCGGACGGACGTTCCCATGGGTTCCCACCCAACTGGAGGAAAACAGTGGCGAGTACAGAGCTGACGAGCACCGGGCGCCCTCACGACACCGGGGCGATGCAGCACCTGCGGGAGCAGGTTGAGGGGTTCGTGCGGAACCGGGTGGTCCCGCGGGAACGGGTGCTGGACGCAGGGGGGCCCGACGCCGCAAGGGCCTTGTCCGAGCTGCGACGTCAGGCCCGCTCCGAGGGGCTGTGGGCGCTCGCGCTGCCCGCGGGACTGGGTGGCGGCGGTCTGACGCTCGCCGCCTATGCCGAGATCGCCGAGGCCGAGGGCGCGAGCGACCACGGTCCCGCGGCACTTGGCTCGGCGCCCCTGCTGGACGTACGGATGCTCGCCCGCCACGGCGGCCCACGGGTCCGGGAGCTCTACCTCGAACGCCTGGTGGCAGGGGAGATACGGTCCTGCTATGCGATGACCGAACCGGACGTGCCCGGCACGGACCCGTTCCTGACCGCCACGCGGGCCGAACAGCGGCCGGACGGGACCTGGTCGGTCACCGGCCGCAAATGGTTCACCTCCGGGGCCGCGGACGCCGACCTGGTCACGGTCCTGGCCCGAACCGACGGCACCGCCGGTGACCGGGACGGCCTTTCCCTGCTGCTCGTCCCCACTGCCTCCCGCGGATTCGAGGTGGGGCGCGAGCTGCCCCTGTTCGGCGCCGGTGGGCAGTGGGAGATCGAGCTCGACCACGTCACCGTGCCCGGCGACCACATGATCGGCGAGCGCGGCCGGGCTTTGGCGGTGGCCGGGGAACGGCTCCAGCTCGGACGTACCCTGCGATCGCTGCGGTGGCTCGGACAGGCCCAGCGCGCCTTCGACCTCATGTGCGAACGGGCCGTCGCCCGAACCGGATCCCGCGGCCCGCTCGCCGGCCACCAACTCGTCCAGCAGCACGTGTTCGACGCACTGCTCGCCCTGCGTACGACACGACCGCTGGTCCACGAAGCGGTGGCGCTCCTCGACGCCGGGCGGGACGCGCACACCGAGGTCGGACTCGCCAAGGTCGCCGCGGCCCGCACGCTCCAGCAGGTCACCGATGCCGCCATCCAGATCCACGGCGCCGCAGGACTCGGTCCGGACACGGCCCTGCCGGCGCTGTTCCGCACCGGCCGAGCCGCCCGCATCCTCGACGGCCCGGACGAACTGCACATCACATCAGTCGCCCGCCGCGTTCTGCGTACCTATGGGGAGAAGCCCGTCACACCTCGCTGACGTCGACGAGTCCGCCGACCGCCGCCAGTCCGAGAGCCAGGAAGAAGTCGCCCCAGATGAGTTCATGGCGGACGGCGGTGCCCCGTGAGGCGTCATAGCATCCGTTGAGCAGCATGCCGTCCGGCCGGCCGCCGGTACCCTCGGACATCTGGGTGCCGGTCAGATGGTCCAGCAGGGCACCGGCCCGACCCGAGAGCTCCGAGGCTCCCGGTCCGCCGAGGTGCGACAGCTTGAGGAGCGCGACCGCGGTGATCGCGGCCGCCGAGGTGTCCAGAGGCCCCTCCGGTCGGGACTCCTCGGCGGGCGGTACGAACGGTCCCGCAAGGACGTCGCCCTCGGCGAGCAATCTCTCGACGACGGCCCGCAGACGCTCGGGCCGCCAGTCCGCCGCCTCGGGGCGGTTCAGGGCGTCGGCGACGGCCAGCAGCAGCCAGGCGCGTCCCCGGCTCCAGCCCGGCGCCGGGTCCGCGCGAGGACGCCACCCCGCACCCCCCTGGTCGAAGCCCCAGGCCGGGCGCAGGAGCCCACCTCCCGCGCCGCCGCCCAGGCCGAGGTCGAGATGGCGATGCAGATGAGAACCCGCCGCGGCCACCCCCTCGCCACCCGCAGCGGCCAGCAGCTGCACCATGCCGGGCACACCGTCGACGCGCGCCAGCAACCGTGGCCCGCCCAGCGCCGCCCCCCAGGGCACCAGGCCCAGATCCGGATCCCACGACTCCAGGCACGCGCGAGCAGCACGCCGGCGCAGCGCTGCAGCCGCTCCGTCGTCGGCGGACAACGCCGTTCCGTACCAGAGGATCAGACCCCGGGTGGCCGTGTCGGCGTCGGCCCAGGGCGCGAGTCGTGCCGTGCACGAGGACGCGGCGGCCCGGTCCTCGGCCGCACCCGTCCACCGCGCGCGCAGCCACAGCAGCCCCGCCCAGAAACCACCGGTCCACGAACCGCGGCCGGTCGTGGTCCAGCGGCCGTCGCACGGATCGGCGAACAGCGGAAATCGCACACCGACCTCGGCCCGGGTGACGTTCGCCCGGTCGAGAACCGACGCCAGCGCGTCCTGTCGATCGACCCTCGCCGTCATGCCCGGGACCCGGACCGCTCACGACGGTCGCGCCCGGCCCACACGAAGGCGACCACGGCGGCCGCCGCGAACTCCACCGACACGCAGAGCCATCCCCATCCGTAGTGACCCGCTGCGGCCAGCAGTCCGAAGAGCGGGGGCCCGACGGCGAACCCCGCGAAGAAGCCGGCGGCCACGAGGGCCGAGTCCTGGCCCGCCCGACCGGCGACCGCCCGCTGCACGACCAGGACCATGGACACGGCGTTGCCCGACACCGCGAACACCCCCACTGCCACGGCCGCCACCCATGCCAACGGGGGGACGAGGAGTGCCGCTGCGAGCAGCCCGGCCGCGCCGACGGCCCCCGCGCCGAGCCACCCCGGCAGCCACTCGGCACGTCCCGGCCGGGCAGCCTTCGCCCAGCCCACCCGCCCGGCGATCCCGGCGACGCCCAGTACGGCGACCAAAGCGGCAGCCGCCGTAGGCCCCAGGCCGAGCTTCTGCGCACCGAAGAGCGAGAGATACATGTTGACGGAAGCGATGCCGCAACCCAGGAACAGGGAGTACACCGCCAGCCAGACGATGTGCCGTCGCCCGTCCAGGGCGGCACGCGGCACCGCGGCGCCGGGCCGCGGCGGATCGGCAGGCAGCGCACGCAGCGCCCACACCGCCACCATCACGGCCGAACCTGCGGCGGTCCACACCGCCCCTCGCCATCCGATGCCACCCGCCAGAGCGGCGAGGGGCAGGCCGGCCGCGAACGCGCCCAGCTGCACGCCCGACTGCTTCAGGCCGGTGACCGCTCCCCGCCGCTCGGCGGGGACCACCGCCAGAATCGCCTTGTTCGTGGCGGGGTTGGCCAGTGCCTGGGGCAGACCGCCGAGCGCGACGGCCCCGAGCAGCACCCAGGCCCCGGGCGCGGCGCCGATCGCCGCAAGTGCCGCCGCGGCGACCAGCAACAGCACGACAAGCCCGCGACGGGGGCCGATCCAGTCCACGATCCGTCCGCCCACGGGCGACAGCACGGCCGCGGTTCCGAAGCCGATCGTCGTCGTGAGGCCGAGCAGCGTGGCGGAGATGCCGAGTTCCCCGACCAGGCGAGGGCCCAAGGCTCCGAGCAGGAACAGTTGCAGCATCGAGAACGCCATCGCGCTCGTGAGAACCGCCGTCGGCCCCCAGCCTCCGCGACCCTCTCCGTCAGATGTCGCCACCGCCACCGCTGTCCCCTTTCCCGCCGCAATCCGTCCTGCGGCCGCGTGAGGTAGTCGGGTCGCTCAACTCCCCGGTTCCGCCCGGGCCGTGTGGTGTACGACACAAGGCGGGGAATGAGATTTCCGCCGTCGAGGATCCGTACCAGCCGGTGCTCCACCGACTGAAGGGATGCAAGGATGAGTCCGCCATGACTTCAGGCCGATGTTGCCGCGCGGTACGGGCTGCCACGTTCGCAGCCACCTGTGTGCTGCTCGCTGCCATCGGCCACGTCCTGATGTCGGGAATCCACGTGCCGTGGTGGGCCGTGGCGGGGGCGTTCGCCGCCGCCTGCGGGACGGGCTGGGTGCTCACCACATGCGAACGCGGCTTCCTCGTCGTCACCTCGGCCACCGTCCTCACCCAGGGCGTCCTGCACTCCTGCTTCTCCCTCGCCCAGGCGGCCCTGCATCCCCGGTTGCCGGGGAGCGCCCCTCTCGGGAGCCAATGGGTCGAGTACCTGCTCTGCGGAACCGCCGCTGCCGTCAGATCCTCGGATCCGGCAGCCTCCGGTAGCGGCGTTGACGTCACCGCGTCGACCGAGTCGGCTCACCTGCTCGTCCCGGGTGCGCACGCCGGGGTGCCGAACGCAGGTACGCACCTCCATCACGCTGCTCAGGCCTTCGGCGAGAGCGTGGTTCCGGTGGTCGGACACACCGTCGGCGGACACGCCTCACCCTTCGGCATGCTGGCCGCGCACCTGGCCGCCGCGGTGCTGTGCGGCGTCTGGCTCGCTCATGGCGAGCAGGCCGCTTTCCGCCTGTTGCGTGCATTCGCCGGTTGGTTGCTGGCTCCACTGAGGACGATGCACCGTCCCCTCGTGCCGGCGTACCGCTCGCGCATCCGCGTCCGCAGGTCACGCCGGACGACCACGCCGCACGGGATGCTGCTCGTCGGCGCTTTCACCACTCGGGGTCCACCCGCGGGGACCGCTGTCGTCTGACGACAGCCGGCTCCCCGAAGACACGCCCCCGCGTGCTTCGGGCATCGGCCGTGCCATTCGGCAGGCCGTACCACTCACCGGGCTCAGCCGTTTCGCAGCGGCCCCGGATCTCCCGAAGGACTTCTGGCGATGAGACTTGCCATGACGCTGCAATCCGACCCGGACCAGCTCGATCACGGGATCGACACCGACGCGACAGTGACTCGATTGGCCCTGACCGCGCGCGCCGGCGACCCCGACGCCGTCGAGGAGTTCGTGCGCGCCCTCCACCGCGACATCTGGCGCTACGTCGCCTACCTCAGCGCCGACAGACAGGCGGCGGACGACCTCACTCAGGAGACCTTCCTCAGGGCCCTGGGCAGTCTCCACCGGTTCGAAGGGCGCTCCTCGGCCCGCACCTGGCTGCTCTCGATCGCCCGACGCACCGTGGTGGACAGCCTCCGGCACGCGGCCGCACGTCCCCGTCTGTCTGATCGGGACGATTGGCAAGCGGTGGCTGAGGAGACCCAGCCGCGTGGAACCCCGGGGTTCGAGGACGGGATCGCACTCGCCGAACTCCTGGCGCAGATTCCGGCCGAACGTCGGGAGGCTTTCGTCGTCACCCAACTCCTCGGCCTTCCCTACGCCCAGGCGGCCGAGGCGATGGGCTGCCCGATCGGGACGGTCCGTTCGCGCGTGGCTCGTGCTCGCACGTCACTGATCGGCCTTCTCACGGACGGCGACACACCGACGGCGCCGGAGAATCGCGTGTCCCCAGGGGACCGGGGAAGGCGTTCGGCTGCCGGAAAGTGGAGCGTGATGGCGGCCGTGGCCTGATGTGCGTTCGGGCCGGGGCTCGTCGTCCCTGTCGGAGGCGAGCCCCGGCCCGGCCGTCGGCGTGGGCACCCCGCCCGGAGTGCGTCGCCCGTCGGGAACGGTGATCCGGCTTCAGGACTCGGCGCGTTGGGTGACCGGCGCGCTGCTGCGGTCGCCGAGGAACTCGTACCAGCGGTGCTGCAGGCACGGGTACTGGATGTCCGCCTCGACCAGGTCCAGGAACGAGTCCACGGTCGCCGCCAGACGTTCCTGGAGCCCGCCGTCGGTCAGGTCACCGCTGTCGGTGAAAGCCTGGTGAGCGGCGGCGAGACTGAACATTCCGGGGTAGACGCGAGCCCCGAGGTGCTCCAGGGGTACGCGCAGGGCCCACAGGCCCCGGTTGCCGCCCACCATGGACGGTGACGCCGAGACCAGCAGCGTCTGCTTGTCCTTGAAGGGCTGCGGCCGGAAGCGGGAGACCCAGTCGACGGCGTTCTTCACGGTGCCCGGTACCGAGGCGTTGTACTCGGGGGAGGCGATGACGAGGGCCTGTGCGGCCTCGATGCGCTCCCGCAGGGCGGCGGAGCCCGGGGGAGGCCCCTTCGCCTCCTCGGCGTCCCCGTCGTACGGGGGGACGGCGAACTCGCGCAGGCCGGCGAGGTCGACCAGGGCGCCCGTCCGTCCGACGAGCCTGCCGACCAGCTTGGCCAGGCGCTCGTTGAGGGAGCCGGTCCGGGACGAGCCGGAGAGGACGAACACCCGCAGGGCCGAGCGGCCGACAGGTGGGGGCGGCACTCCCGAGCCGTCGGGGACGGGGGCGGAGTCGTTCATGATCGTGCCCTTCTCTTCGTTGGACGGCGCTCGTCGTCGGTCGAGGTCGTGGACTTCCCACCGCCGTCGATCATGACGCCGGCGCCCTCCTTGTGCACCCATGCCGCGGCTCCGGCGCGCCCGGAGTGCACGGACGGGCCGTCGGGGGCCCGCCTTGACGCATCGTCATGGTTCGACCTGGCGTCGACCTGCCCCGGGGGCCGCCGGCGGAGTGTGGGGCGGGGCATCGGCGTTCACCAGGAACCGACCGCTCGGGACGCGCCGGATCGTCCCGGTGCGGCCCTGGAGGAACGCGACGGCCGATGGGCGGCTGACGGGAACTGGTTCGGCGAGGGAACGAAATGCGGCGTACACGCATCTGCGGATCTCCCCCTCGGGGAAGAGGCGCAGGGGGCCGCAGTACACCCAATGCAGTACGCCGGTCCAGCCCCAGGGACGGATCAATTCAGGCTGAACCCGGGCGAGCATGAACGGGTAGCCCGGTCAGAGCCCCTGCCTTCCCATCTGCCGGGTCTCGTCCTGCCCGTATCCGACGGATTGGTCCCAGGTGGCTACGTTCCTCTACCGACTCGGCCGACGCGCCTTCCGGCGCCGCGGTCTCATCGCCCTGCTGTGGGTGGCCGTACTCGTGGGCGCCGGCGTGGCCGCGTCCGCCGCGCCCGCCCCTCCCGAAGACTCCTTCTCCATGCCAGGCACCGAGTCCCAGAAGGCGTTCGACCTGCTCGAGGAGCGCTTCCCGGCGGCCGGCGCCGAAGGCGCCACCGCGCGCGTCGTGATCCGCGCCCCCGAGGGCGGGAAGATATCCGACCCGGCCGGCAAGGCCAGGGTCGAGCAACTGGTCACCGCCCTCGGCGACGGTCCGCAGGTCGCCTCGGTGGCCGACCCGTTCCGGGCGGGCGCCGTCAGCGAGGACGGCACGACCGCGTACGCCTCGGTGACGTACACGGTCAATGCCATGGAGCTGACCGACCAGGCCCGCGAGTCGCTCACCGCGGCCACCGACGACGCGCGCAGCGGCGGCTTCACCGTCGAGACCGGCGGCGACGCGGTCATGGCCGAGCAGGAGATGGGCGGCACCGCTGAGCTGATCGGCATCGGTGTTGCGGCGGTCGTGCTCCTGCTGACCTTCGGATCCCTCGTCGCGGCCGGCATGCCGCTGCTCTCGGCGATCATCGGGGTGGGCATCGGCATCTCCGGAATCGGAGCGCTCGGCAGCACGTTGGAGCTGTCCGCCACGACCTCCACGCTCGCCATGATGATCGGCCTGGCGGTCGCCATCGACTACGCCCTTTTCATCGTCTCGCGCTACCGCGCCGAAATCGCCGAGGGCCGCACGCCCGAGGAGGCCGCGGGACGCGCGGTCGGCACCGCCGGCTCCGCCGTGGTCTTCGCGGGACTCACCGTCATCGTGGCCCTGGCGGGCCTCGCGGTGGTCAACATTCCGATCCTCACCAAGATGGGTCTGGCCGCCGCCGCCACGGTCGGTATCGCCGTGCTGATCGCGCTCACCATGACCCCGGCGCTGCTCGGCTTCGCCGGAAGGAGGGCACTCAGCCGCAGGGACCGCAAGGCGGCCGCCGGACAGCGGACGGCGTCCGCCAAGCCGAAGCTCGGCACCCGCTGGGCCCGCTTCGTCCTGCGCCGTCCGGTGACCGTGCTGCTCACCGCGGTGGTCGGCCTCGGCGTCGTTGCCCTGCCGGCCACCAGCCTGGAGCTGGGCCTGCCGGACGAGGGCAGTTCGGCACCCGACACCACCCAGCGCAAGGCATACGACATGCTGTCCGAGTCCTTCGGCGCCGGGTTCAACGGTCCGCTGATGGTCACCGTCGACACGCGGGGCGCCGACGACGCGAAGGCCGCCGCCGCGGCCGTCGGCAAGGAGATCACCGGCCTGGGCGAGGCCGCCGCCGTCACCCCGGCGAACTTCAACGAGCGGGGTGACACCGCCGTCCTCACCGTCGTGCCCAGGACCGGGCCGAGTGACGCGGCCACGGAGGAGCTGGTCAGGGACATCCGCTCGCTGTCCGACGGCATCAGGTCCGAGACGGGCGCGACCATCCTGGTCACGGGCATGACCGCGATGACGATCGACTTCTCCCAGACCCTGGACGATGCGCTGATCCCGTACCTCGCCCTGGTCGTCGGCCTCGCCTTCCTGCTCCTGATGCTGGTGTTCCGCTCCGTCCTCGTCCCCCTGAAGGCGGCCCTGGGCTTCCTGCTCTCGGTGGCGGCGGCGCTCGGCGCGGTGGTCGCGGTGTTCCAGTGGGGCTGGCTCGCGGACGTGTTCGGCGCGGACCAGCCGGGTCCGATCATGTCGATGATGCCCATCTTCATGATCGGCGTGGTCTTCGGCCTGGCGATGGACTACGAGGTCTTCCTCGTGACCCGCATGCGCGAGGCCTACGTTCACGGATCGTCCGCCGCCGAGTCGGTCACCACCGGCTTCACCCACGGCGGCCGGGTCGTCGCGGCAGCCGCGATCATCATGATCAGTGTCTTCTCCGGCTTCATCCTGGAGGACGACGACATGATCAAGATGATGGGCTTCGGCCTCGCCATCGCGGTCCTCTTCGACGCCTTCGTCGTGCGCATGGCCATCGTGCCCGCCGTGCTCGCGCTGCTGGGCACCAAGGCGTGGTGGTTGCCCGCGTGGTTGGACCGCATCCTGCCCGACGTCGACGTCGAGGGCGAGAAGCTCCGCAAGGAACTCGGCGACGACGCCGAGTCCGCGGAACCCGCCCGCGAGCCCGAGACGGCCGGGGTCTGACGGGCCCCGCGGGGGACGCGGCCGCTCCACGGCAGTCGCGTCCCCCCGAACGCAAGCCGGTCGCGAGGTCCCCTTGCGGGACCCACGGCTCACACCCGGCACCGGCCCAGAACGCCTCCTCCGGCTGTCCCGGCACGGACGCCACCAGTCGGCGGACGCTCGTACCCGGCGCAGCGCCTGGCAGCAACAGCACGCGGACCAGCAGGGCGCGCCGAGGCCGTGCGGCCCGAGGCGTCGCCGGAGTTCAGAGCCCGCCCAGTGGGACCCGCACCGTCTCCACCCAGCGCGGAGGATCCGGAGCGGCGGAGCCGATCAGCGCGGCGACGACCCGGCAGGAGGACGGCTCGGCGTCCGGCCAGGGCGTATGACCGTCCGTCAGTACGACGACGAAGTCGGGCCGGCCGGGCCGGGCGAGGGCCGCCCCGATGCCGACGCGCATGTCCGTGCCCCCGCCGCCGGCCAGTTCCACTTGGTCGGCCGAGGCCACCCGGGACACGGTGTGCACATCGGCGTCGCAGGCCAGCACCGTGACCCGATCGCCCCGTACGCCGACCTCCCGCAGCACTCCGGTGATCTCGGCCATGGCGGCGGCGAGTTCGTCCTCTCCCATGGAGCCGGAGGTGTCCACCACGACGGTGACGCGCGGCAACGGGCGGCGCAGGCTCGGCAGGACCACCCCGCGCAGCGCCGGAGTGCGGCGTGACGGGCGCCGGTAGGTGTAGTCGACGGCGCCGCCCGCCCACCCCGCGGCCGCCCGTACCGCGCCGGACAGGGCCCCCCGCCAGTCCACGGTGGGTTGCAGGACCTGTTCCGCCCAGCGCTGCCAGCCCGCGGGGAGCGTGCCCCGGGCCCGTTGGTGCGCCCGCACGGCCTCGGCAGTGGTGCGGCGCAGGGCATCCGCCTCGGCCGGGCCGAGGCGGGCGGGGCCGTGCGGTCCGCCCAGCTCCCAGGGCACGCTCTGCCCGTGGGCCCCGGACCCGCAGTCGGGTCCCCGCACCCCGGGCGGGAGCCGGTCGACGTATGCCTCGAACAACTGCCCTTCGGGCAGGCCGAAGCGGCGCGGCTCCATCCGCCCCTCGGGGAGGGGAAGACCGTCGGCGAGGAGGTCGTCGTTGATCTCGCAGTCCTGAGCGACGTTGACGCGGTAGCGGTCGTACCGGTCGGCCCAGGGGAGCCTGTCGGCCCTGCCGTGGTGGTCGCGCAGCACGTGGGACGCCTCGTGCACCCACACGGCGGCGAGTTCCGCTACGGGGGTCGCGTCCACGAAGGCGGGAGAGACGTAGGCGCGCCAGTGCCGGTCCACGCCCATGGTCGGTACCTGGAGGGACGGCACCACCGTCAGCGCGTACAGGGCCGACGCAAGGTACGGGCGTTCGGTCGCCGCGCGGTAGCGGGCGGCGAGCAGTCTGGTCGTGTCGAGCGTCGGCTCCGGTCCGTGGCTCATGGCAGCCGGCTCCTCAGCCGTCGGCCAGGGCGCCGGACTGCCGGAGCAGGTCCAGGAAGGCGTCCATGCCCGCGGGCACCGGCCAGTCGGCGCGGCGCATCGCGGCCAGATCGGTGGCGGCGCGGGCGGCGACGTCGGGCACGCCCGCGTCGACGGCCTTGGCGAGGACCGTCCAGCCCGCCTCCCAGCGTTCCCGGGTGAGGTCGCTCCGGACGGCAGCCACCACTGCGATGAGGAACGCCAACTGCCGGTCGCCGCGCTCGGGCAGGGCGAAGGCGTCCGGGGCGGCCAGGACCCGGTCCGGGTCCGGCAGGTCGAGATGCTCCAGGAACGACAGCAGTTCGATGCCCGCGCCGTCGCCGACGGCGCCCGTGAGCGCGGCCGCCAGGGCCTCGCGGCCGGCCCCGGTCGCGTAGCCGACGGCGAGCATCCGCAGGGCCATCTCCCAGCTGCGGGGTGAGGGCCAGGCCCGGCCCCGGCTCCCGGCGTCACCGGGGACGTGGTGGACCAGTCCGGGGCGAGCGGTGAGGAAGCCGGAGATCACACCGCGGGCGCGGGCGGCCGCGCCCGGGGCCTTCGCGGGGTCGACGACGGGGACGGCGAACTCCGGCCAGGTGCCGGCCATGCCCCGGGCCACGGTGGGCGGGTCGTGGGTCCAGCTCAGGTGCACGAACCGGTTGGCGAGTGGCGGGCTCAGGTGCCAGCCGTCGGCGGCGCTCGACGGAGGGTTGGCGGCGGCGACGATCCGGACGGCCTCGGGCAGGGCCAGGCTCCCGACTCGGCGCTCGAGGACCACGCGCAGCAGCGCTGCCTGGACGGCGGGCGGCGCGGAGGACAGCTCGTCGAAGAAGAGCAGTCCGTGCCCGGTGCGGGCGAGGCGGACCGCCCAGTCGGGCGGGGCCATGGGCACGCCGGTGGTGGCCGGCTCGTCGCCGACGACGGGCAGGCCGGCGAAGTCGGACGGCTCGTGCACGCTGGCGATGACCGTTTCCAGCGGCAGGCCGAGCCCTGCGGCCAGCTGTCGAAGTCCGGCGGACTTGCCGATGCCGGGCTCACCCCACAGCAGCACGGGCTGGTTGGCGGTCACCGCGAGGGCGAGGGCCTCCAGCCGGGAGTCGGCGGCCGGCTCCGTACGGGTGGTGCCCAGCGCTCGGTTGAGCGCGTCGGCGGCGGCGAGCGGCCCGGCCGGATGAGCCGGGCAGGGCCGGGCGGTGGCGCCGGTCACCAGTCCATGTCCTCATCGGTCGTCCTCTTCGCCTTCCTCGCCCTTGTCTCCGAGGTGTGAGCCCGTACCTCCCAGACGTCGTCGCCGAGGCCGGGATGCTCCGTGCGGACCCGGTCGCGGAGGAAGGCCAGGTCGCCCCTTCCGCGGAGCCTGATGACGTGGGCCAGTGACATGCCCGACGGGTCCACCGTGTCGATTCTCGCTCCGGTGGCGATCAGCGCCTCCACGAGGGTGCGTGATCCGCCTTCGGAGACGGCCGTGAACAGCGGTGTCCGGCCGGAGTCGTCGGCGGCCTCCAGGTCCGCTCCCGCCGACAGCAGCCGGGGCAGCAACTCCTCGTGGTCCAGGAGGTACAGGGCGTGCAGCAGGGTACGCCCGGCACCGTCGCGAACGCGCGGGGCGACGCCCGAGTCCAGGAGTGCCCGCACGCCCGGGGCGTCGCCGTGCTCGGCGCGCCGGAAGAGTTCGGCCCGCTGGGCGCGCAGTGCCTTCGGCAGCCGGCCGGAGGCGGACGTCCAGGCATGCTCCACGGCGAAGCAACCGGTGACGGCACCGCCGAAGGCGCGCAGGGCGCGTTCCCGGCGCTGTTCCTCCTCGGCGTGGGGCATCCGGAGGCCGCCGCCGTCCCAGGCGACCTGGTGCCACTCGCCGCGGCAACGCACGCGGACCGGTTCGGGGGCTTTAGGGCCGGGTGGTCCCGCGGCGCCGTCGGTGACCTCCAGGGCGGGGAACAGAGCACCGGCGACCAGTGGGTGCAACCGCGCGGCTGCCACCTGCCCGCCCCGGACGAGATCGAGGTCGGGCAGCCGGCGCCAGAGGACTTCGGGCAGATGCGGCACGGATGCGAGCCGGTCGGGCACGGCCAGGCTCGCCCGGAGCGTCCCGCAAGGGCCGGGCTCGGAGAACTCCAGCAGTACGGCGGCTCCGTGGTTGAGCGGGATCTGGAAGCGGCTGCTCCCTCGCTCCTGGGAGAGGCGCCGGATCTCGGGGGCCAGGCGGGGGAGGTTGAGTAGGCACCCGCGCAGCAGGGTTTCCGGCTCGACGCGGTACCAGCTCCTGGTGGTGGGCGGGGTCAGGTCGAGGCCGATGCCCGCGGCGGCGAACGCCGCTTCCAGTTCGCCGTGCTCGTGCAGCCGGGTGATCCACTCGCTGCGGGCCGCCGGGTCGCCGGAGCCCGGATCGGCCGTGGGCAGCTCGTCCGGCGGCAATGGGGTGCCGTCGGCGCGGCAGAACGGCGCCCGCTCCCGGCTGCCGCCGCACCGCTCGCGGAGCGCGGCCGTGTGCCGGGCGTCCCACAGGTGCCGGGCCGAGGTCCAGTCGTGGACACGGGGGCCGCTGTCGCTGAGGAACTCCCGGACACCGGGGATCGCGCAGTGCAGCACGAGGCGTTGGGGGCCTTCCGGCCGGCGCGGGGTCGTTGCGAACAGCAAGGGCCCGGCCGGCCGTTCGGCGGGTGGACCGTAGCGGGCCAGGAGAACGGTCCTGCCGGGGACGAGCCGGGTATGCCCGCCTCGTGCGTAGCGGGGCAGGTGCCAGCGCAACAGATCGGGCACGAAATGGCGCAGGTCGTCCAGGAGCGCGGCGGCGGTCTCGGCGCCGTGACGGGCGGCGATCTCCGCAGGGACGAAGTCGATGTCCACGCGGGCCGCGGCGCAGGCGGCGGCCCAGTCCCCGGCGAGGCGGTGTGCGGTGGCCTGCTCGATCATCCATGGGGGCACGGCGTGGCGGCGGATCCGTCGCCACGCCGCTGCTGATTCGGGTGGGAAGGAGCTCACCGGTGGACACGTCCTTTCGCAGGCAGGCCGAGGTTCTCGGTGGGTCCCGGGACCGGTCGCAGCCGCTGGTGGTGCTGCTCCCGGCGGGGGAAGGCGGGGAGGCCCACGCACTCCAGGGGCGAGCCGTCGGCAGCGACCGACGGGAGCGCCCTGGCACCCCGGAGGCTTCGGCCGCGGTGGCGCGGTTCCGGGCGGCTCCGCGGGCTGCCGGGCGGGGCGGCGGCTTGGGCGCCGCCGGTGGCGGTGGCATCGAGCCTGTGCTCGGAGGGCGGCAGACCCCGGCCGAGGGGGCCTCGGCGCTGCCGACGGCGCGGGTTTCCGGCGGGGCCGGCGGCGTGGCCGCCGAGGCCGAGGGGGACCTGGCGGGCGAGGCCGGCGGCAGGGGAGGCGAGCGGGGTGCCGCGGCGCCCGATCGCGCGGCCGCGTACGGGGCCCGGCTGCGTCATCACCACTCCACCGGTGTGTGTCGCCGGTGTCCGGCGTTCGGCGTCCTCCACAGGGAACAAGGGTGGCAGGACCGACCGGATTCGAACCGGCGTCCTCCTACTTGACGTTTGGGCGCGACGACCACTGCGCTACGGCCCTGCCAGGCGTGATCATAGCCAGCGATCGGAGGCGCCGTCGTCGGGGTCGATGACGACAAGGTCACCGTAGCCGTCCATCGGTCCCGAGAAGTCCCGCCAGCCGGGTGCCGGAGCCGCTGACACCGGCCCCGTCATCAGCGATGCGGCGGCGGCGAGCGCCGCCCCCACCGTCAACGTGGTCTCCCCCTCACGGCGTTCCTTCCGCATGGGCCGTGCTGCCCGCTGCTTGTCGGCCGGGCTTCTGGTTCCGGTCTCCGGTACGTCCCGCCGAGGGCGGCTGAGGCTACCGCTTCGCCGCACCGCTGATGAACTCGTCCCAGGTGGCGACGGTCTTCGTCGGCGGCGCGGTGATGGCGGGGACGGCGCCGAAATCGGAGTACTCCTCGGTCAGCAGGACCTTGCCCTTGCCGTCGGACTCCCTGGACCTGAGAACCAGGTCGTCCTTGCCCACCCACATGTCGATGACGACCTTGGTCTGGCCGTTCTTCCTGGCCAGTTCGACATAGCCGTCGCGTACGTCCTTGTCCATCGCGGGGCCGTTGTATCCGGCCAGTTCGTCGATGACGACGGTGCCGCGGTAGTGGTCGGCGGTCCGGCCGCCCACCTTCTCCTCGGCGATCCATTCGGTCGACTTCGTGGCGCCGAGGGCGCCCGCGTACTCGGTGATGTACCCGGCGGCACGCGAGTCGCCGGGGTCCGCCGGCTGTTCGCCGGAGTCTCCGAGGTCCATGGTGTACCAGCTCTTGCCGGGGACCCTGTCCGACTTCACATAGATCGATCCACCGAGGAGGACCGTGTGGTTGAAGCCGCTCGGGTTCTCCTCGGTCCCGCGGCCCCACGACTTGATGACGGTTGCGGCCGGCTTGCGCTGGTAGAGCATCTCGGACCTGTCGGAAGCGCCCTCCCCGGTCTGAACGGTCCGGTACGAGGACTGCGCCGCCGTCTTCTTCACCGCGGCCTTCAGCACGGCGTGGGCGTTGGTGCGCGCGGACTGCGACGCACCTGTGCGCGACTCCCGGTCCGCGCCACCACTGCACCCCGTGAGCACCGCGGCGAGCGCCGCTCCCGCGACGACCGGCACCAAACCCCTGACCATGACCAGCACGGCTCTCTCCCCCGTTGACCTCTTCCGCGTGATCGTATCCCTTTGCCCCGGCTGCCCGTGTCGCGGCCCGGATCAAGCTGTGAGTGCGAGGGTCCCTCGCCGGGGCTCGCCGGTGTTCTCCGCTGGAGGTGTTCGGGGGAGTACGGCGGTGACGGCTCTTCTCGGTCGTGCCCCGTGGGGGGCTGACGTCGAATCAGGCCGAGAGGTTCCGGGTGGGAGCCGTGAGCCTTGTCATGCAAGATCGTTCTTTACTCTTCCTTTGCGGACTGCCAGAGTCTCGACTCGTGATCATCTTCCCTGTGACGGGGTGGTGGTCACGGACCCGTCTCCCTGACCTGGGGCGGGGTGTCGACCAATGGGGAATTGATTCAACGATGCGCAAGACCACGATGCGCCGTATATCGCTGGCCGGGATCGCGGCTGTGACCAGCGGTGCTCTGCTTGTGGCGGTGGCTCCCGCCGCCACGGCGGCCGACGCCGCCCGGGGGACGGCCGGCGCCGTGACCGTCGGGTCCGGGTCGAAGGCTCCGGCGCTCACACAGGAGCAGCGCGAGTTCATCGAGAAGGAGATGGGCCCCGAGGCTCTGGCCGAGATCGAGAAGGGCATGAAGACCAAGGGCTTCGCCTTCCCGATCGCCGCGGCCGCCATCGGTGCCGCCGCATGGTGTGCGAAGGGAGCCCTTGCCAGCATTCCGACGTCGGTGCTCAGCGACATCGCGGCGGGCAAGGCGTCCAGCAAGAAGACCTACGTCCGCAACGCCGTCATCGGCTGCCTCGGCGGTGAGATCGGCGGTGTCGTCTGGAAGTTCCTGCCGGGCTGGGTCAAGAACAAGGCCATCAACATGACGATCGCCTTCATCATCAAGTACATCCGCTAGATGAATGAGTCCGATGTGTGTGCTGGTCGCGACCATGGCGAAGGGCGCCCGTTGGTCAGTGTGTGAAGACAAACCTGGACGCCCTTCTGGC